>NZ_JASIAL010000332.1:0-6443 GCF_030042015.1 Trebonia sp.
GGTGCGCGCCGCGAGCGCGGCGCGCACCGCCGCGACCGCCAGGCACGCCGCCCCGGCCGCGCCCGCCAGATAGGGCAGCCCCCGCGCCCGCCCGGGCCGTGACGGCAGCAGCGCGCCGGCCCCCGCCACCCCGAGCAGGATCAGCCCGGCCGCGAACAGCGCGCTCATCGGACCAGCTTTCCCATCGCGATCAGCAAGGCTTTCAATATTCCGAACGGCGGTGGCGGGCTGCCCGGGACCCAAATGTCGACGGGCACGATGGCCGACACCCCGGTGAGCCGGTCCCCGAGCAGGCCGCCGCTGACCGCGTCGGCGCCGACGGCGATCACCACCCTCGGGTCGGGCATTCCCTCGTACGTGGCGCGCAGCGGCCCGGCCATGCCGGGCGCCCCGGCGCCGGTGACGAGCAGCACGTCGGCGTGCCGCGGGCTGGCGGTGAAGAAGACGCCGAGCCGGTGCACGTCGTAGACGGGGCCGAGCAGCGCCTGGATCTCCCACTCCTCGGCGCCGTCCGAGCCCGCGTCCACGTGCCGGATGTGCACGCTGCGGCGCAGGGCGGCGGTGCGCGCCGCGAGCGCGGCGCGCACCGCCGCGACCGCCGCGTCGGTCTCCGGCGCAGGGGGGACGACAAGCGCCTGCCTGGTGACCGTCGCCGCGCGCGGCCCTGTCGCGCCAGCCGACCAGGCGAACACGTCGGGCCGCGCCGCCACGCACCGCCCGCACAGGATGCATCGCCCCTGGTCGACGGCGACCCGCCCGGAGACCTCGATCGCTCCTGTCGGGCACATCGCGGCGGCGTCGGCCGCCGCGATGTGCGCCGCCGCCGCGTCGCCGCGCACCACGGCCGGCCCCCGCCAGGCGTGCGCGTATTCGTCGCCGCGGCGTGGCCAGCGGGTCGTCACCACCCCGTCGCGCAGCCCGTGCAGCGCCCAGATGCTCACTGTTCCGCCTCCCAGGCAATCACATGGCCGCGCCCGCGACCGACAGGCCGAAGCTGGCCTCGATGAACGGGAAGTCGGTGAGGATGTCACCGGCGAAGACCTGGTGCATGAGCACGAGGTCGTGGAACGAGGCCGACCGCGGCTGGCAGCGGGCGATCCGGCCGTCCTCGATCGTCAGGTCGTAGAGCACCTCGCCCTGGGGGGCCTCGGCCCAGCCGGTCGCCCGGCCGTCGACCGCGGGGCAGGGGACGTGCGGAGACGGCCCGGATCGTTCGGGGAAATCGGAAAGGGCCTGCCAGATCAGGCGGAAAGCCTGGTCCACCTCCTCCCACCGGACACGGAGCCTGGCGAGGGCGTCCCCGGCCACGTGCTGGCCGGCGGGCGGGACGGCCAGCAGCGGGTAGGCGTCGTAGGGGCGGGCGAGGCGGTCGTCGTCGGCGTACCCGGACGCCTTGCCGATCGGCCCGAGCGCGCCGTGCTCGCGGGCCCGGCCGGCGTCGAGCGGGCCGGTGCCGCGGATCCGGTCGAGGAACGAGGAAGTGGCCATGACCGCGTCGGCGTCGGTCTTGACCTGCTTTTCCAGGCGGGCCAGGTCGGGCAGGACCGGGCTCGGATCCGGCCATGCCGACACGCCGCCTGGCACCACGACGCCGCGCCCGAAGCGGCTGCCGCACAGCGCGCTGACCAGGCGCAGCACCCGCTCCTTGTGCAGCGCGAACCGGGTGGTGGCCACGGCGAGGCCGGCCGCGTCGGCCAGCCGCATGGCGACGTCCAGGTGGTTGGCGATCCGTTCGAGCTCGGCGTGCGCGACGCGGACGAGGCCTGCCTCCCGCGGCACCTGGCAGCCCGCGATCGCCTCCACCGCGTGGCAGAACGCGAGGGCGTGCGCGACGGAGGCGATGCCTTCGGCCCGTTCGGCGAGCAGCACGGCGTCGGCGACGCTCATCCCCGTGAACCGGGCGGCGATGCCGCGGTGCTTGTAGAAGATCCGCATGTTCAGGTGCGGGATCGCCTCGCCGGGAGTCTCGACGAGGTACTCCATCGACTCGAGCACGCCGGAGCGGACCGGGCCGTGCGGGATCGTGAACACGCCGTAGCCGGCGACGTGCCGCGGCAGCGTGTGATCGTCCGGATCCCCCGGGCCGACGAGCGGGGCGAGCCGGGAGTGCCCTTCAGGCACGATCCCGGTCTGGTCGTGGATCACCCGCTCGTACCAGAACGCGGCGGGCTGGCGGGGGGTGAGCGCCGGGTACCCGGCGGCGCCTGGCGGCAGCGTCGTCTGGAGCGTGTCGATCCCGCCGGGGACGGCGACGTGCGCGGACAGCGTGACGCCGCCGCCCGGTTCGGTGTCCGCTGCCCGGGCCGGCGCGGCGAACAGGCCGGCGAAACGGCCGCCGCCGGCGATCCTGGCGTCCACGGCGTCCCAGAGCGCCGCCACGCACGGCTGCGTGCTCGTGATCGTCATGGCGTGCCCCGCAGCTGCGCGGCGCCGCGGGCGATCAGGTCCGTGAGCTCGCCTGGGGGGTGCACGCCGAGCAGCACGAGGACCGCCAGCCCGGCGAGCACCGGGACGACCATCCAGCTGGTCGGCTCGCCTGGCGCCTTCGCCGGGGCGGACGCGGACGCAGGGGACGCCGGGGACGCCGGGGACGCCGGGGTCAGCAGCATGCCGGTCGCCGCGGTGGCCAGCCCGAAGAACGCCAGTGTCACCAGCACGACCAGGACGGCACCGGCGGCGTAGCTGCCGCTGGACAGGCCGCCCGCGACGATCTGGAACTCGCTGCGGAAGACGCCGAACGGCGGCAGCGCGGACAGCGCGAGGATCGCCAGCAGGAACAGCGGCCCGCTCCACGGCAGCAGCGCCAGGCCGCCGCGCATCGCCGACATCCGCTTGGTCCCGTACTTCACCGTGAACACCCCCGCCCCCATGAACGCGTTGCCCTTGGCGGCCGCGTGCGCCATCACGTGCAGCAGCACCCCGGCCAGCGCGACGGGGACGCCGAACGACACGCCGACCGCGAGGATGCCCATGTGTTCCACGCTGGAGTAGGCGAGCAGCCGCTTGACGTCCCGCTGGCCGAACACGTACAGCGACGCTAGCAGCAGCGAGGCGATCCCGAACGCCAGCAGGACCTCGCGCGGGAAGCCGGTGCCGAGCGCCGCGCCGGCGACCTGGTAGAACCGCAGAATCGCGTAGAAGCTGGTCGCGAGCAGCGCGCCGGACAGCAGCGCGGACACCGGGGTCGGCGCCTCTGAGTGCGCGTCGGGCAGCCACGTGTGCACGGGGAACAGGCCGACCTTCGTGCCGTAGCCGAGGACCGCGAGCAGGAAGGCGAGCTCGACCGGTGTCTTCGGCAGCCGGGACCCGGCCTGGATCAGCGGCTGGATCGCGAGGTTGTAATGCTCGCCGAGGACCTGGGACCCGGCGTAGTAGGCGAAGACCGTGGCAAGCAGCCCCAGGCCCAGGCCGGCGGAGGCGATCAGGACGTACTTCCAGGCCGCCTCGGCGGCGCCGTCGGTGTCCTCGATCGCGACGAGCAGCGCGGAGATGACCGTGGTCACCTCGACCGCGATCCACAGCAGGGCCAGGCTGCCCATCAGCGGGGCGGCCAGCATCGCCCAGGCGAACGCGTTGAACCCGACCCAGAAGCGGCGTGCGTACGCGTCGTCGTGATGCGATTTCAGGTAACCGACCGCGTAGGTGGCCACCGCCGCGTACAGGAAGCTGGTCGCGAGCAGGAAGACCGCGCTCACCGCGTCGACCCGCAGGTAGCCGGACAAGCCGGACAGGTCCCCGTGCGAGGCGTCAGGCACCAGCGCGAGGACAAGGCCGAAGCTGGCGATCCCCGAGACGACCGCGACGGCGGCCGCCGCGCGGGCAGGCAGCGCCAGGCAGGCGAGCGCGGCGGCCAGCGGCACGATCAAGATGGCGAGCAGGACTGCGATCATCGGCTGGCCCCGCTCATCCGCGCAGCCGGGTCAGGTCGGCGGTGGACAGCGAGTCCGTCCTGGCATGGTGCGCCCGCGTCAGCATGCCGAACACCACGACGGCCACCAGCAGGTCGAACAGGAACGCGGTCTCCAGGATCAGCGGCAGCCCGGCCGCCACCACGAGCGCGGCCAGCGAGATCGCGTTCTCAAGCGAGAAGAACCCGATCGCCTGGGAGGCGACGTCCTTGCGGATGATCATCAGGCCGAACGCGACGAACACCATCGCCGCGGCGATGGCCAGCGCGAGGGCCGGCGCGCCCGGGCCGCCCATGTGGAACGAGCCGACCGCGAAGAACCCGAACGCCGCCAGGCCGATCGCCGCGAGCACCGCGATCGCGGGGCTGAGCGTGTGGCTGCCCGCGACCCCGGGCGGCTCCTCGCGGACGTCGACGCTTCCCGGCAGCAGCCGGCGCAGCACCAGCGGGACCGCGACGACCTTGAGCGCGGCGGACAGCCCGGCAAGCGCGTACAGGTCGGGCAGGCCCCGGTCGGCGGCGATGACGACCGCCAGGACGGATATCAGCGCGGACTGCACGGCGTACAGGCGGACCTGGTCCCTGACCAGCGCCTGGCGCAGCATGCCGAACTCAAGCAGCAGCATCAGCGCCGCGATCACGTTCGCCGCGCCCGCGTAGATGCCTGGCGCAGAGTTCATCAGCCGCCTCCCAGGTACAGCGTGAACACGCCGAGCACGGCGAGCAGGAAGGCGGCCGACGCGTATTCGGTGATCTTGAACAGGCGCAGCTTGGCGAATGAGTTGTCGATCACCGCGACGACGACGCCCACCGCGCCCGCCTTCGCGAGCAGCGCCGCGATCGCCAGCAGCACCGACCCGAGCCGCTGCGTGGACGCCAGGCCCCATGGCACGAGGAACACGTCGGACAAGATCGTGAACAGGATCATCTGCTTGAGCATCGAGCCCCACTTCAGCAGCGCGAAGTACGGCCCGGAGTGCTCGAAGGACCTGGCCTCCTCGATCATGCCGAACTCGTTCGTGCCGCTATGGGTCTCGACGGGGATCCGCCCGGTCTCGTGCAGGATCACCATGAACAGCGCGGCGGACGCGAGCAGGTGCGCGGGGCGGATCACCTGGCCGGCGGAGGAGCGGACCGTGGCGGCCAGCGCGTAGGGCAGGTCGGTGCCGGTCAGCAGCGCGACAGTGAACACGACGAACAGCACGACCGGCTCGGTTATCGCCGAGAACGTCTTGGCCCGGCTCGATCCGAGCTGCGCGTAGGGACTGCCCGTCTCCAGCGCGGCGACCGCCACCACGAAGCTGGCCAGCGAGAGCAGGAAGCCGCCGCCCAGGATGTCGCCCATGTACCCCAGCGGCAGGCCGTAGGTGGTGAGCACCGGGATCAGCAGCGGGATCGTCAGGTAGGCGGCGACCGCGATGAGCGGCGCCGCGAGGAAGAACGCGCTCGCCCCGGCAGGGGCCAGCGCCTCCTTGCGGCACAGCTTGGCCAGGTCGTAGTACGGCTGCAGTACCCGGGGGCCCCGGCGGCCCTGCAGCCGCGCCTCGACCTTGGCGATCACGCCCGTCACCGCGGGCGCGCCAAGCGCGACCGTAAGAACCTGCAACAGCTGGATGACCGGGATAGGCAGGGCCGCGCTCACACCGCGGCCCTGGGTTCATTGCCGGGAGGTTCCGGTTCCTGGGGCTCTGCCACCTCTTGTCCTCCTACCCACGTGACTGTACACAGGGATAGAAGCCATTAGGCCGGCAGGCCGGCCTAATGGCCGGACGCCGGACGGTTGCGGCGAGCCTCATCGCCAAACCCCTATTGTCACTCAGGTAGCAGCGGGGTCGCAACGACGGACGGCCCAAACAACAATGTCGCCATTTGTACTGCGCGAACACGTGAACAGCTAGAGAATCGCTCCGACCTGCATCATCATCATCGGTCTCCCTGAAACGGGGGAATACGGAGGCATGGCATGGGTGCTCCCTACGACCCTTACAACTCAGGCCAGCAACAGCCCGGCGGCTACGGGCAAAACCCGCAGTACCCGCCGGGGCAGCAGTACCCGCCGGGGCAGTACCCGCAGTACCAGCAGGCACAGTACCCGCAGCAAGGCGGTTACGCCCCCGGTCCCTACCCGCAGCAGGGCGGCTACCCGCCCGGCTTCCAGCGCGGCTACCTGCAGGGCGGCCCGGTCGGCTTTCAGCAGGCGGTGACCGAGGCCTTCCGCAACGCGTTCAACTACTACGGCCGCGCATCGCGCTCGGCGTACTGGTGGTTCGCCCTGTTCGAGGTGATCGCGTTCGTGGTGCTGATCCTCCTCGGCGCCTTCCTCAAGGCATTCGGGCTCGTCCTCGACATACTCGGGTATATCGCCCTGTTCATCACGGTCCTCCCGCTGACCGTGCGGCGGCTGCACGACCAGGACAAGTCCGGCTTCTGGGTCTTCATCGGGCTCGTCCCGTTCGTCGGCGGCATCGTCCTGCTCATCTTCACCCTGCTGGAGGGAACTCCTGGCCCCAACCAGTACGACATCGCCAACCGCTAG
>NZ_JASIAL010000007.1:0-33910 GCF_030042015.1 Trebonia sp.
CGGGGGCACGGCAGCGGATGGCGCCCGCCGCCCCGGTGCTGGGCGGCGGCGCCGCGACGGCTTACGGTATGTCCATGGACGACAAGGAGATCCTCGACCGGATCAGCGGGCTGATCCAGACCGAGCATGAGTTGCGCAGCCAGCTCGCTGCCGGTGAGCTCAGCTCGGAACAGGAGCGCGACCGTCTTCGTTCCGCAGAAGAAGCGCTGGACCAATGCTGGGACCTGCTGCGCCAGCGACGGGCGCGGCGCGAGTTCGGCGTGGACCCGAACGGAGCGGCCGCGCGCCCGTCGGCGGAAGTGGAAGGCTACCAGCAGTAGCGGCAGCGACTGCAGGGCATCCGCGGCCACGGCCGGCGCTCAAGGCGGCGGCCCGGCGGGACTAGGCTCGGCTGCGGACAAGTAGCGAGGGAGAGTCGTGCGTATCGCGAGGTTCGCCAAGGGCGACGGAGTCGCCTACGGCGTCGTTGAGGGTGCGGGCGGCCAGTCACAGGCCGAGACGATCGCGGAGCTGTACGGCCACCCGTTCGGCATTGACCCGTCGGGCGTGCGGTTCACCGGGCAGCGCTACCCCCTGGCGGAGGTCCGGCTGCTCGCGCCGGTGCTGCCGAGCAAGGTGGTGGCCGTCGGCAGGAACTACGCCGAGCACGTGCGCGAAATGGGCGGCGAGCCGCCCGCCGAGCCGGTGCTGTTCCTCAAGCCGTCTACCTCGGTGACCGGGCATGGCGACAGGATCGCCTACCCTGTCAAGCTCACCGACCGCGTGGACTACGAGGGGGAGCTGGCCGTGATCATCGGCCGCCTCTGCCGCGACGTGCCGAAGGAGCGCGCCGAAGACGTCATCTTCGGCTACACCTGCGCCAACGACGTCACCGCGCGCGACCTTCAGCTGCAGGACGGCCAGTGGACCCGCGCGAAGGGATTCGACACGTTCTGCCCGCTCGGCCCGTGGATGGAGACCGGGACGGACCCGTCCGACCTGGGCCTCACCACGACCGTCAACGGGGACGTGCGGCAGCACGCCCGGACCTCTGAGCTGCTGTGGGACGTGCCGTCGCTGATCGAGTACGTCAGCGCGGTGATGACGCTGCTGCCCGGCGACGTGCTGCTCACCGGGACTCCCGAAGGAGTCGGCCCGCTCACCGACGGTGACGAGGTGTCGGTGACGATCGAATCCATCGGCACGCTGACCAACAAGGTGGTCATCCGCGACTAAGGCGGTGACCGCGCCGCCGGTGATCGAAAGGACAGTTATCCCGAACGGTCCCATGGCGACTGTGTCCGCCGCCTCGCTCGTGTCGAGCGTGGCCAGCGCGCCGCCCCCGGCGAGCACCGGCTTGATCGTCAGCTGCTCGTCCGCGTGGCTGACGAGGACCGCGAACCGGGCGCCGTCGTCGCGCACCAGCGTGTCGCAGGCGACCCGCGGGTCGTCAACCGAGACCGGGCGGCCGACACCGGCGTGGGTGGCGAGCGCGTTGTATAGCGTGACTGTCGCATCGGGGTTGACCCGCGGGGTGATCGCCGCCATGTACTCGAGCGGATAGGTGCACAGGATCAGCGAGCCGAGGCCTGCCTGGCGGCGCAGCAGGGCGGGCCTGCCGTGGCCGTCGGTGGCGATGACCTCGGCGGTGGTCGCCGCGACCGGGAGGTACGCCCGGCTGTGCTGGCTGCCCGCGGCGCGGAAGGCGAGCGTGGTTCCCCTGGCCAGGCCCCCGAAGTCGCGGGTGAGCGTGAGCTCGATGACGTCGTCGGTGATCGTGTCGGCCAGCCCCACGTCGAGGCAGTGCCGCACGCCGAACAGCTCGTTCATCCGCCCGTAGGAGGGGCCGCGATGCCAGGCGACGTCGCCGGCGCAATACGAGACGTACACGCACGCGCCCGCCTCGGCGAGCTGCTCGAGGGTGCCCGCCGTGGTCGCGAGGAGCTGCTGGACCGATGGTGCGAGGTAGAGTTTCGCGCCGCCCTCGATCCCAGCGGTCTCCCTGGTCAGCTTCGGCGGAAGGTCGGCGAGCCGGGCCGAGACGTAGCTTTGGTGCAGCGCCTTCACCGCGACGGCAGCGGAGTCCGGCGAGGTGAACGGGTACTGGGTGTCCAGGTAGCTGGACACGATGAGCGCGGTGCCGGTCTCGGCACGGTCGCACCTGAAGGCGTCAACAGCCTTGATCGTCGCGGCGAACGCCCGCATTTCCCGCAGCGTCCCCTTGGGCGCGCCGCGCGAGTCCGTAAGCCCGAAGTTCTGCTCGAACGCGTGGTGCCGGTACGGTTCCTGCCAGGGCAGGTCAAAGTCCGTGTTGTTCCACGCGATCCACCCCGTCGCGCCCGCGAGCAGGGTGTTGTGCAGGACGTGCCGGTAGTACCTGGCGGCGTGCTCGTCCGAGGCGAAGTCCGAGCTGACCCCGAACTCCTCCATGATCACCGGCTTGCCGAACGTCCCGGCAAGCTCGCACTGCACGGCCGCCGCGTAGCGCTGCCGCACCGGGTCGTCGCCGATGGGGTAGACGTGCGGGCCGAGGAAGTCGGTCAGCTCCGAGATCTCGGCGAGCCGGAACCCGTTGTCCGTGCCCGTCACCTCGATGCCCCAGGCGCCGTCGCCAAGCGAGAACGGCTGGTGGCCGCCTGCCGCGCGCACCGCGTCCCTGATCAGCTGCGCCCAGCTTGCGACGATCTCGTGCGAGGTCGTCGCGCCTCCGTAGATCGGCATCTCGTTGGAGACCAGCCAGCCGGCCACCGCCGGGTGCGCGGCGTACCTGCGCACCATCTCGGCGGCGAACCAGGCCTGGCGGCCGACCATCCAGACGTCGGCGTACAGGTCGCGTCCCGCGCGCCAGGACGGATCCCAATTCCCGCCGGACATGTGGCCGACGATGAAGGTGGGAACGGTGGTCATTCCCTGCTCGGTGTGCCGATCCAGGAAGTCGGCAAACCGCGCGGTCATGGTCTCGTCGATCTCCTCAGGGCCGGGCATGAAGTCGGGCCAGTAGAAGAACGACCTGGTCATGGTCAGGCCGTGCCTGGCCAGCACGGCCAGCTCCTTCCTGACGACCGCCGGGTCGTAGGTGCGCCACATGAGCGGACCGTCGGCCCGTGACCAGAAGTTCGCCCCGAGCCAGCGGAGTGGCTCGCCGCCCACGACGATCCGCGCGGTGTTCCTGTGCACGAGAACCCGTCCTTCCTCCCGCCGGTCAGTCATTTCGTGACTGCCGCGATCGCAGAACTATACCGGTTAAGCCTAGTGTGGTCTATTGTTGGACGCGTTCCCGGACGCGTTCCCGGGACGCGTCCGGGACGCGTCCCGGACGCGTGCCGGTTATGCTTGAGCCGGAGTCGCATGGCGCAGAGGGGACCTTGATGAGACGCCCGACCATCGCCGACATCGCACAGCGCGCAGGCGTGACCAAGGCGGCCGTCTCGTTCGCCCTGAACGGCCAGCCAGGGGTATCCGCGGCGACCAGGGAGCGCATCCTGGCGATCGCCCATGAGATCGGGTTCCAGCCCAACAGCGCGGCCCGCGCCCTGACGGCGGGCAAGGCCGAGGCGTTCGGCCTTGTCATCGACCGCCCGGCACGCACGCTCGGCATCGAGCCGTTCTTCATGCAGCTAATCTCCGGTATCCAGGCCGAACTGACGAGCCACCAGATGACCTTGGTGTTCACGATGGCCGAGGATCAGGAGGCCGAGATCGAAATGTACCGCCGGTGGTGGGCGCAGCGGCGGGTGGACGGCGTGTTCGTGGTTGACCTGCAGGTGAACGATCGCAGGATCGCGGTCCTGCAGGAATTGCACATGCCGGCCGTGGTGTTCGGCACGCCGCGCGGGACGGGTTCGCTGCCCGCCGTCTGGCAGGACGACCGGGCCGCCGTCGATTCGGTGGTCCGCTACCTGTCCGATCTCGGCCACCGCCGGATCGCCCGCGTCGGCGGGTTCCCGCGCTACTGGCACACCACGCTGCGCTCGGAGGCGTTCGGGCAGGCCGCGGCCGAGGCCGGGCTTGACGCCGTGTCGGTGGAGGCGGACTACACCGCCGAGCACGGCGCGCAGGCGACGCGCGGCCTGCTCGGGTCGGCTGAGCCGCCCACCGCGATCTTGTACGACAACGACGTGATGGCGGCCGCGGGGCTGGGCGTGGCGCAGCGGATGGGGATCGGCGTGCCGTCGGGGGTGTCGATCGTCTCCTGGGATGACTCCGCGCTCTGCGAGCTCATTCACCCCGCGCTCACCGCGCTGCGCCGGGACATCGCCGCCGCGGGCAGCCAGGGCGCCCGGATGCTGCGGGAGATGGCGGCCGGCGGCCAGCCGGCGAACTTCCAAGAGGCGCCGCCCGTCCTGCAGGTCCGCGAGAGCTGCGGCCCGGCAGGCGTCCCGCAGATCGCCGGCTCCCGCCGCTCGCGGCTTTCCGCCTGACCAGGATACGCCGGACATTTCAGGCGAAACCGGTATATGTTTCACTTGTGACGCTTAGACTGGCAGCCCGTTAACAGGCCTGATACCTGATCGCGATATGAGCGATACCGGCGAATACGGAGACGGCACTTTACTTGGACGCTGCTTTGGGTTAACACTTAACCGGTATAGCCCACCTGTTCAACGGCGACACCGGGGCGGGATGCTCCTTGAACCGTCACGGCGACGCCGAGCCTAGAACGGACAAAAGCCCCGAGATGGGTCGTTGCCGAAGCGGTTGGCCTGCGCCGTCCCCGGCGCCCGGCATTCTTCCGCGACCCGGCGGCCACCCACCCCTGGGTTACCAGAGGACTTGCTAGTGAGGAGGTAGGAGCAGGTGAGACCTACAAAGAGCGCGACGAGCCGGCGATGGCGGGCGGCCAGGTACGGTACCGCCGCCGTCGCCGTGCTGGCACTGGCCACGGCCAGCGCCTGCAGCAGCAGTTCGTCGTCGAGCAGCAGCACGAGCAGCACGAGCACCACGTCGCCGTCGGCTTCGCCGTCATCGTCGGCATCCAGTTCGGTTACCAGCTTCCCGCGGACCGAGACGCTCTACACCAGCGGCACGGCGTACTCGCCGCCAAGCAACTGGAACCCGCTCGACACGGGTAACTACGCGACGGGCACGCAGGGGCTCATCTACGAGCCGCTGTTCCTGTACAACCCGCAGACGGGCACGTACGACCCCTGGCTGGCGACGGGCAACCTCAACGCCGGCTGGAAGGGCAGCACCTACGTCATCAACGTCCGCTCGGGCGTGACGTGGAGCGACGGAACGCCGCTCACCGGCGCGGACGTGGCCTACTCCATCAACTTGGCGCGCACGAACGCGACCGACCCGTACTCGGCCAACGTGTCGACGGTCGCGGATGCCACCGCGAACGGCAACACGGTCACGGTCACGTTCAAGGGCACGCCGGGTTACACCGAATTCACGGACTACCTGTGGAAGGCCCCGGTCCTGCCTGAGCACATCTGGTCCAAGTTCCCCGCGAGCCAGATCGCGACCGACGCGAACCTGAACCCGGTCGGCACCGGCCCCATGACCCTGGACACCTACAACACCCAGGAAGTCGTGTATCAGACCAAGCCGAGCTGGTGGGCGACGAGCGCGCTCGGCCTGAGCTTCAAGTTCAAGTACCTGATCGACGTGGTGAACGGCTCCAACGACCAGGAGCTCGGCCAGCTGACCGCCGGCAACATCGACTGGAGCAACAACTTCCTGCCCGGCATCAACCAGCTGATGCAGGCCGTGGGCGGCAACTCCGGCTACACCCTCAAGACCTACTACCCGACGACGCCGTACATGCTGTCGGCAAACACGGTGTGGCTTGAGCCAAACGACTCCGTCGCGCCGATGAGCAACGTCAACTTCCGCAAGGCGCTGGCCTACGCGCTCGACCCGGCGGTGATCGCGCAGACCGTGTACGGCGGCATAACCAAGGCGGCCAACCCGACCGGCCTGCTGCCCAACCTGAGCAGCTACGTCAACACGAGCGTGGTCAGCGCGGACGCGCCAACCTACAACCCGACCCTCGCCAAGCAGTACCTGGCGAAATCCGGCTACAACGGCCAGGCCATCACCCTGCAGGTGCCCGACGGCTGGTCGGACTGGATGGACGCCACCACGGTGATCAAGTCCGAACTCGACGCGATCGGCATCAACCTCCAGCTCATCTACCCGCAGGCCAACGCGCGCACCGCGAACGTGACCGACGGCAACTTCGACCTGCAGCTGGACAACAACGCCGGCCTGGACTCCACGCCGTGGAGCTACTTCCAGCGCGTGTACCAGCTGCCGATCGAGAAGCAGCAGACCTCGGAGCTGAACTGGGAGCGGTTCAGCTCGCCGGCGGACTGGGCGCTGGTACAGGAGGCCGCCACGGTTCCGCTTACCGACACGACGAAGCTGGACTCCATCTACACTCAGCTGGAGACCGACTTCTTCGCTCAGGAGCCGGTGATCCCGCTCTGGTACAACGGCGCCTGGTTCCAGGGCAACACCCAGTACTGGGAGGACTACCCGTCAAGCACCGGCTCCGACCAGAACATGCCGGTCATGTGGGACGGCTACCTCGGAGCGATGACCACGGTCTACGCGCTAGCCGACCTCAGGCCGACGCCGCAGACATCCTCCTGATGTCCACGACGCATCCCGGTCCGATTAGTCACTAGCACGGGTCCCTCTTGCGACCCGCCTTCCGGCCCGCCTCAGCGGGCCGGAAGGCGGGTCGCGGGTCCGTGCTTCACTTCGGGAGACTGCCCGTGCGGCGCTATCTCACCAGGAAACTGATCACCTACGTGCTGGCGTTCTTCGTCGGCGTGACGATCGACTGGGGCATCCCGCACCTGATGCCGGGAGATCCCATCCAGGGCCTGCTGTCGAGGTTTGACCTGGATTCCGCGTCGTACGCGGCGCTCTACAAGACGTTCGCGCAGTCATTCGGCCTCAACGTGCCGCTGTGGGAGCAGTACCTGGACTTCTGGCGGGGCGTGCTGACCGGGAACATGGGGATCAGCATCTCAGACGCCCCGGCCTCGGTCTCGTCGCTCGTCTTCGCGGCGCTGCCGTACACGCTGGCGCTGCTCGTCCCCGCGATCGTGCTCTCCTACATCGTCGGGAACCGGCTTGGCGCGGCGGCCGCGCGGCGCAGGGCTCTCGACAACACGGTGCTCCCGGTCGGCTACGGGTTCCAGGCCATCCCGTACCCGTGGCTGGCGCTGGTGGTGCCGTACCTGCTCGGCGTGGTCTGGCACGTGTTCCCGACCTCCGGCGCCTACTCAGAGACGCTGCTGCCCGCGTGGTCCTGGACGTTCATCGCGAGCCTGCTCGACCACTGGTTCCTGCCGTTCCTCACCGTGTTCATCGTGAGCCTGGGCGGCTGGGCCATCGGCATGCGCAACCTGGTCATCTACGAGCTCGAGAACGACAGCTCGCGGTACCTGCGCGCGCTCGGCGCCAGCGAGCGCGTGGTCCGCAGGTACGCCTACCGTAACGCGTCGCTGCCTCAGCTCTCCGGCCTGGCGCTGCAGCTTGGCGTGGTCATCGGCGGCAACATCGTGACCGAGATCGCGTTCGACTACCCCGGCCTCGGGCACCTGATCTTCACCGCGATCACGAGCCAGGACTACTTCCTCCTGCAGGGCATCTTCATCTTCATCGTGCTCGGCGTCCTGATCGCGAACTTCGTCATCGACCTCGTATACATCAGCGTCGATCCGCGGACCCGGCTGAGCATGCAGGGAGCGGCGGCATGAGCGAGTCGGTCAGCGAAGCCCCGGAGGCGAGGGTCCCGCACCTACTGCAATCCCCTGGTCCCATCGCCCCGGTCGCGGGCGCCCCCGTCGGCCTCGCCGCCGGCGGCGCCACAGGCGGTCGCGGGGGCGGCGACTTCCTCTACTACGGGCTGCGGAACAAGAAACTGGTCTTCGGCCTTAGCCTTGAGCTGCTGCTCGTGCTGTTCGCGATCATCGGGCCGATGATCGCGAAGTTCTCGCCCCAGGACTTCACCGGCGCGCAGCTTCAGCACCCGGACGGAACGTACTGGCTCGGCACGGATTATCTCGGTCACGACATCTTCTCCGAACTCACCAACGGTCTGCGGGAAAGCTACCTGGTGGGCGCGCTCGGCGCGGTGTCCGCGTCGGTCGTCGGCATGGCGCTCGGGTTCACCGCGGGCTGGCGCGGCGGCATCCTCGACGAGGTTCTGCAAATGATCACGAACATCATCGTGATGATCCCGGCGCTGGTGTTGCTTGTCGTGATCGGCTCCTACCTCAACTCGCGCAGCGTGCTGTTCGAGGGTGTGTTCATCGGGCTGACCACGTGGCCGTGGGTGGCGCGGGCAGTCCGGGCGCAGACGTTCACGCTGCGGTCGCGCGAGTTCGTCGAGTTGGCCAAGCTGTCAGGCAAGCGCCCGCTGGAAATCATCGTCAGGGACATCGCGCCGAACATGGCCTCGTATCTGTTCCTTGTCGTCATCTTGCTGTTCGGCAGCTCAATGCTGCTGGCGGCGAGCTACGACTTCCTCGGGCTCGGGCCGACCGACGTCGTCTCGCTCGGCTCGATGATGAACCAGGCGCAGAATGACGCTGCCCTGCTCTACCACGACTGGTGGTGGTTCATCCCGCCAGGCGCGGTGCTGACCGCGATGGTCTGGGCGTTGCTTATCGCAAACGTCGGTCTCGACGAGGTCTTCAACCCGAAGCTGAGGCAACAGTGAGCGTCAGCGTAGACAACCTCTCGGTGGCCTACCGGAGCCGCCGCGGCGACGTGACAGCCGTCGAGAACGTCAGCTTCACGCTCGCCGACGGCGAGATCATGGGCCTGGCGGGGGAGTCGGGGTGTGGCAAGTCGACGCTCGGCAACGCCCTCATCTACCTGGACCCCAGGATGAAGCAGACCGGCGGCAAGGTCATGGTCGACGGTAAGGAGCTGCCGATCTCGGACACCAAGGCCATGCGGCCGCGGCGGATGACCGAGGTCTCGCTCGTGCCGCAGTACGCGATGAGCGCCCTGACGCCGACCAGGAAGATCAGCAGGCTCACGACCGACCTGCTCAAGTCGCACAAGGTGCGCGACCGTCACGAAGTGCTGACCGAGATGAACCGTCGGATAGCGCTCATCGGCCTGAAGGAGGACGTGCTCAGCAAGTACTCCTTCGAGCTGTCCGGCGGCATGCGGCAGCGGGTAACGATCCTGCTGTCCACGCTGCTGAACCCGTCGCTGCTGATCGCCGACGAGGTCACCTCCGCGCTCGATGTCTCCACGCAGCGCGCGGTCGGTGAGATGCTGCTTGAGTTCCGTGACCGCGGGTTCGTCAAGAGCGTCATCGCGATCACCCACGACCTGTCGATCCTGGCGCAGATCGCCGACAGCATCGCGGTCATGTACGCGGGGCGGCTCGCGGAAAAGGCCAGCACGGACACGATCGTGAACGAGCCGCTGCACCCCTACACCCAGGCGCTGATCGCTTCGCTGCCCGAGGTCGGCGTGCGGCACGACCAGACGACGCTGACCGGCATACCTGGCCGGCCTCCGTCGCTGGCCAACCCCCCCGCCGGGTGCCGCTTCCGTGACCGGTGCCCGTTCGCCTTCGACAAGTGCACGGATACCCCTCCGTTCGAAGAGGTCAAGCCGGGGCACCGCGTGGCGTGCTGGAAGGTGAGCGGTGAGGTGCAGGCCAAATGAGCACGCTGAAGGTCGACAAGGTCTCCAAGCTCTTCCGGTCCACGGCCAGGGGCGGCGGGTTCACCCCGGCGCTGCGCAAGGTCAGCTTCGAGCTGAATCAGGGCCAGGTCATCTCCCTGATCGGCGAGAGCGGCAGCGGCAAGACGACGCTCGGCAGGATCATCCTGCGGCTTGTGGCGCCCACCAGCGGCACGGTGATCTACGACGGGAAGGACATCAGCACCTATTCCCAGCGCGGGCTGCGTGAGTATTACCGGCAGGTGCAAGGCGTCTTCCAGGACCCGTTCAGCTCCTACAACCCGATCTACCGCGCGGACCGGGTGTTCCAGCTGGTGCGGGACGTGTACTTCAGGCACACCCCGGACAAGGACTGGGACGACAAGCTCGAGGCCGCGCTCGACGCGGTCGCGCTCAACCCGGGCGACGTGCTCGGCAAGTACCCGCATCAGCTTTCCGGCGGCCAGCAGCAGCGCCTGCTGATCGCCCGCGCGCTGCTGCTTGAGGTCAAGGTGCTTGTGGCCGACGAGATCATCAGCATGCTCGACGCCTCCACCCGGGTCGACGTGCTCAACCTGCTCGTCAAGCTCAAGCGAGCCGGGCTCGCGATCTTGTTCGTCACCCACGACCTGTCGCTGGGCAACTACGTGAGCGACCGGACGGTCATCTTGCGGCACGGCGCGATCGTCGAGATCGGCGCGACCGAGAAGGTTTTCGGCAACCCGCAGCACGACTACACCCGGATGCTGCTGTCGGCGGTGCCGGAACTGCACAAGAAATGGCAGCACACGCCGCTCGGCCCGGTTGCGGTCTGGGCCAACGGATCGGCCGTAGCCGGCGATGTCATCGATACCACTCCGAACGATCCCGTTGCCTCCGCCCTCGCGCGCGCCACCTTGATCGACGAGCTGAGCCACGCCGAGCAGGTGGTCAAGCGCGACGTGCGCGCGATCTTCGCCGGCCGGGGCGGCACCCGCACGTCCCCTGTCGCGGTGGCGCTCGAGCCTCCCGAGCTGCGCGAGTTCGAGCCGGACCACATGGTCGCCGAGCCGGAGTAGCCGCGTTGGCTAGCGGCTCCCCTCTCCGGTAGACTGCAGCGGCGCGATACGGAAGAACGCCTTGCGGCGCCGGAGTTCGCGCGCCCTTGGGGTATGGGGTAATTGGCAGCCCGACAGGTTCTGGCCCTGTTAGTCTAGGTTCGAGTCCTGGTACCCCAGCGTTTGACGTGGCACGGATGCCCTGGTGTGGCGTTCGTGTCACGTTCGCGTTCCCGCCCCGGGCCGGGCTCACGCCGCGGTCGCGGGCCGCGCGCGAGTTGGCGGACTCACCGCGAGACGGTAAGGTGAAGCTCGCTCGGCCCCGTCGTCTAGAGGCCTAGGACGCCGCCCTCTCAAGGCGGTAACGCCGGTTCGAATCCGGTCGGGGCTACTCAGCGCGCACCAGGAGTTTCCCTCGCGCCCCACCAGTCCGGCAAGTGTTACTTTGGACACTTCTTGCATGGACAAATCGCCCATAATGGACCGGAAAATGGTCACAGAGTGTGCAAAGTGGCACCCAAGGGGTCCTGTGGGTGCCGCGGGTGCCACCCGTCCGGATGATTTGCCCGGATTGAGTAGTTGGTCCCGCTTGAGGTTGCCGCCGCCAATAGCCGCCGGGACCGTGCCGGCCTTCGCCGAGCAGCTTAGCTAGGCCGGGCGGGGCCGGGCACCGACATCCCCGCACCCGCCTGGGCGCCGCGGCTTGCCGCGTTTGCGGCACCACATCCGCGCGTATGTCCCGGCCGCGCCGTACCCGCGCTCAGGCAGGAGCGGCAAGCGTGGTTAGCGTGACAAATGAGAACAGCGTTATTCGAGTTGTTCTTAATAGTTTATATCGCCGGGTGAAAGCCTCTTGCAACACACAACTAAACCGGATAAGAAAACAATGTGTTACGTCGAGGCCGACTAGCAAGGAGCGATCACATGGCGTTTCGGCTCAGGCCAGCGCGGGCGCTGTACGCGAGCGCCTGCGCGGCACTCGCGGTCCTGTCGACCGCCGCGTTCACCGCGGCGGCGCCCGCCGCAAGCGCGGACACCGCGCCTGCGCTGCTCTCCGCAGCCCCCCTCGGCCTCAACACGGCGCCGTGGGACTACATCTACGCCGCGGACACGTCGGCTGGCGGCGGGGTGGACGTTATCCAGCCGCTCCTGCAGGCCGCCGGCATCACCATGCTCCGCTACGGGGGCGGCTCGTACGCGGACTACTACGACTGGCAGACCAACACCAACATCCAGAACTGCCTGCCGGACGACGCGACCGCGTCCTTCACCTCCAGCTGCGCAGCAACCGACTCACTCGACTTCGCCCAGTTCTCCCAGCAGGCCAGGGCGATTGGCGCGCAGAGCTTCGTGACGGTCAACTACGGCTCTGGCACCCCCGCCGAAGCCGCCGCCTGGGTCACCCAGGCCGCGGACACGCCTGGCCAGGGCGTCGCGCTCTGGGAGGTCGGCAACGAGACCTACGGCTGCTGGGAGGTCGACAACGAGCTCGCGGGACCGCCAGAGAACTACCAGGGATACACGCCGAACACCTACACCACGGTTGACGGGGTGTACGAGAACCCGACCTGCCCGCAGGTGACCGAGGGCAACGCGGCAGGCACCCAGACGCTCGCGACCTCGTACGCGGTCAACGCACGGCGGTTCCTCGTCGCCATGAAGGCGGCGGACCCGGCGGCGAGAATCGGGGTGCCGTGGGCGTTCGGCAGCGAGGTGCCTGGCGCGTCCGTGCCGGACAACTCCGAGTGGAACAACACCGTGCTCGGGACGGACGGCCGGCTCGTGAGCTTCGTGGACGCGCACTACTACCCGTTCTACTTCTACGGCGCCACCGGCGGCGCCAACCCGACCGACCAGCAGGTCCTGCAGGCGCTGCAGCAGATCCCGTCGCTGTACGGCGAGATCCGGGCCGAACTGAACGCCTACGACCCGAGGGCGTCGGTGGTCGTCGGCGAGACCGGCGTGTCCAACAACGAGACCACGACGGTCTGCACTCCGGTTGGCGCGCTGTTCGCCGCGGGTGATGTGCTGTCCTGGCTCGCGGCCGGCGCGGAGAGCGTCGACTGGTGGGACATGAACAACTACGGCAACACCACCAGCAGCTGCACCAGCCCGGACTACGGGTTGTTCACGTCGTCCTCCCCGCCCGCGGCCGAGACCCCGTACTACGGCTACCTGCTCGCCTCGGTGCTGGCACAGCCGCACGCGCTGCTCGCCACCCTGGGTACCTCCGACCCGTCCGACGTCCTCGCCTACCAGTCCCTGCTGCCCGACGGCAAGTACGCCGTGGCCTTCATCAACACCAACACGAGCTCCGCGGAGACGGTGACATTCCACGCGCCGCTGTCCGGGACGCTGCAGACGTGGAGCTACAGCGCCGGCGACCAGAACTCGACGAACTCCACCATCGTCACCGGGACGACCGCCGCGGCGACGGTCGCGGCCGGCATCACGTTGCCGGCTGAGTCGATGACCATCCTCCAGACGCAGACGCGCTAGCGCGCGAACCCGTGCCAGCCGCGGCCTGGCATTCCCTGCCCAGGCCGCGGCTTACCGGGCTGGCTGGCTACGAAGCCCGCTCCCAGGTGACGGAGAACCCGTTGCCGCTGCTGTTGAGCGCGCCGGGCAGCGCCTTCACAGCGCCAGAGTTGTCCACCATCGTGATCTCGTCGTCGGTGAACGAGGAGATCACGCCCGCAGTGGTGCCTTCCGTCACGGTCGAGCCGCTGTCGCTCCAACTGCTGAAGTCGGCAAGCGGGTAGATGCCGCCTGAGCCGCTCGGCGCCTCGGCGATCCACTCGGCGCTGCTGTTCGCGCAGCGAGAGCACGTCTGCGTCGTGCTGAAGCTGTCGGCCGTATGCGTGGTGTCGGTCACCGCGAGCGTGTAGCTCGTGCCGCTGCGCACGACGGACGCGGTGATCGCGTCGCCCGCCGCGAGCGTCGATCCGACGACCTGGATGTCGTTGGCCGGGTACATCTCCCACCAGGTGTACTGGTAGGCCGCGCCGCGGTAGCACTCGATGAGCGTCCCGTCCTGCTCGACAGAATCGCTGCTGTAGCCGTCGATGCCGACCCAGAACGCGGCCAGTGACTCTGTCCTGCTGCTGCAGGACGCCGACGGCTCAGTCCAGCTGCCGGCCACCTGCGCGAACGAACTGCCCGTGTCCGCGTAGCCCGACCAGTTCGTGCTCTCCACGCTCGTCAGGCCGTTGACCTGACGTCCAGTGCCGGGCACGCGCTGGTCCGTGGCGTGCTGCCCGATCACGAGCTGCCCGATCGCGGCCCGTGCCAGCGCCGCGGCCTGCGCGGCGGGCGAGGGGTGCGTACTCGCGCCTGCCGCGGAACCGAAGCCTGCGAGCAGGCCGAGTGCCGCCAATAGGGCGGCGAGCGGATAAAGGAGGAACCTGGGGAGACGGTGCGCCATGCTGGAACTCCTCGTGCAATGCGATCTCGGTGTTGACCGCGGTGCCCAGATGGTAACTTCCGGTATTTTTGTGAGCAATATCCGGACAACACCCGGCGATCGGCTCCCCGCCGCCCCCGCCGCCCGCGCCGGGCCCGCCGCGGCGGCGCCATCGCGGCAGTGTATGATCGACCGCGTGTCACGGTGGTATTGGCGCTTTACGCTGGCTCCGGGCGGAGCCAGGCGTACGTGCGTGCGCTTATCACCGCCTGGAGCCAGCCGAAGGCGGGGGCGCAGCCGCCCGTCGCGAACAGGGCGTAGCTGGCTCCCGGCCGAGGCGGGCGCGGCTCGCCCGGGAGGAGAACCCCGATGTCACGCGTCAGGGACACCCGGATCGTCGCCTACGAGCCGTTGCTGTCGCCGGCCGCGCTTGTCGATGAGCTTCCGCTGCTTGACGGGCAGGCGCAGACGGTC
The DNA here is from genome assembly GCF_030042015.1 of Trebonia sp. GTDB lineage: Bacteria > Actinomycetota > Actinomycetes > Streptosporangiales > Streptosporangiaceae > Trebonia. The sequence goes on from NZ_JASIAL010000007.1 coordinate 14,542, forward strand.
GAGCGCACCCGGGCCGAGGTCCGCGCCGTGCTTGACGGCGCCGACGGCCGGCTGCTCGTGGTCACCGGCCCGTGCTCCGTGCACGACCCGAAGGCCGCCCTCGACTACGCCGCGCGCCTGACGGCGCTCCGCGACGCCTACGCACGCGACCTGCTCATCGTGATGCGCGTGTACTTCGAGAAGCCGCGCACGGTGACCGGGTGGAAGGGCCTGATCAACGACCCCGGCATGGATGACAGCCACGACGTGCACCGCGGGCTGCGCGCGGCGCGGCGGCTGCTCCTTGACATCCTTGGCCTGGGCATGCCAGTGGGCTGCGAGTGGCTGGACCCGATCACGCCGCAGTACATCGCCGACACCGTGACCTGGGGGGCGATCGGGGCGCGCACGACGGAGAGCCAGGTGCACCGGCAGCTCGCGTCGGGGCTTTCGATGCCGGTCGGGTTCAAGAACGGGACGGACGGGGACGTCCAGGTCGCGGTCGACGCATGCCGCGCGTCGGCGGCCGGGCACACGTTCTTCGGGGTCACCCAGGCGGGCGCGGCCGCGGTGGTGAAGACGGCGGGGAACGCCGACACGCACGTGATCCTGCGCGGCGGCCGCAGCGGCCCCAACTACTCGTCCTCGCACGTGGCCAAGGCACTGGACCTGGTCGCGGCGGCCGGGCTGCCACGGCGCCTGATGGTGGACGCCAGCCACGGCAACAGCGGCAAGAACTACCGCCGTCAGCCGGCCGTGGCGCAGGCGCTGGCCGAGCAGATCACCGGCGGCGAGCGCGGCATCTGCGGGGTGATGCTTGAGAGCTTCCTGGTGGCGGGACGCCAGGAGCCGGGCGACCCGGCGACGCTGACCTACGGCCAGAGCGTCACGGACGCGTGCATGGACATCGAGATGACAACCAGCACACTGGGAACACTCGCCGCATCAGTTTCGCGCCGCCGCCGGTCCCCGGCAGATTTATCCCGAACGATCCCGGCCGACTCCACGCTCGTCAGCTCAGCCGGCCGGCGATTGGCCGCCAGACGGCGAACTGGACGATCGCGAGGGTCAGCGCGAACGGCAGCAGCACCCGCATCCCCGCGCTCTGGGCGATCGCGCCCGCCAGCCAGGGCAGCGCGGAGCCGCCGCCCACGGCGGCCGCGTTCATCACCCCGATGGCGGTGGGCACCAGCCGGGCCTGCGTCAGCCGGGGCGCGACCGCCATCGTGGTCGGGAAGACCGGGCCGAGGAGGAAGCCGAGCAGCCCAAGCGCCACGCACGCGAGCACGGCCGGCGACAGCCAGGCCAGCGCGGCAGCGGCGGTGACGCCGGCCAGGCACGCGTAGATCATCCGGGCCGTGGTCGCGCCGACCCGTGCGGCGATCGGGCTGATCAGGAACCGGCCGAGCGTCAGCCCCAGCCAGTACCCGCTGATCGTGTAGCTGGCGATCGACTCAGGCAGCGCCCGCGCCTGCACCAGGTAGCTGAAGCCCCAGCTGCCCACGCTGGCCTCCAGGCCGACGTAGACCGCCAGCATCGCCGCCCCGAGCTGGACGCCACGGCCCCTGAGCGCGGCGCCCAGCATGCTGGCGGGGGTCGGCACCGGCGCCTCAGCCGCCCCCGGCACCGGGGCGTCCGGGGCGTCCGGGGCGCCAGGGGCGCCAGGGGCGGACCTCGGGTAGGCCAGCAGGAAGCCGGCGAGCAGCGGGACGCTGGCCCCGGCCAGCACCAGCCAGACCACCGTCCAGGGGGCGAAGCCGATGATCCAGGCAGCCAGCAGCGGCCCGAGCAGCGCGCCGACGCCCCAGAACGCGTGCAGGCGGTTGAGCAGCGTCGTCGCGCCGGGCATGGCCGAGAGGCAGACGTTGAGCACCGACTCGAGAACCCCGACCCCGTACCCGATGACCACCTGCGCCAGCACGAACGCGACGAACGGCGGGCGGCTGGCCAGGTACAGTCCGCCCAGCATGAACGCGCTGCCGCCGGCCGTCAGGGCGGTGCGGACCCCGAACCGGTGGAGCAGCGCGCCGTTGCTCAAGCCGGCCAGCGCGAATCCGATGGAGATCGTGAAGAAAGCGATCCCGATCGTGGCCCGGCCCACCCCGTAACTGGCCATCTGCGACGGCAGCAGCACCCCGCCAGCTCCTGCGCCAAGACCGCTCAGCACGAACGCGGCATAGGACACAAGCACCGCCGGCCGGCCAGCCTCGATCGTGCGGCGGCGCATCCCCCTGGCGGGCCCTATGGGGCCGCGGGCAGGCCAGCCAGGGCCGCGTCGATCTGGTCCTGCGGGAGCTCGAAGTCGGTCATCTCGCCGGCCAGGTACCGCTCGTAGGCCACCATGTCGAAGTGTCCGTGGCCGCACAGCGCGGTGAGGATCACCTTCTCCTCACCCGTTTCCGCGCAGCGCCTGGCTTCGTCGACGACGGCAGCGAGCGCGTGCGAAGGCTCGGGCGCGGGTAGGATGCCCTCGGCGCGCGCGAACGTGACCGCCGCGGCGAAGCACTCCCGCTGCGGCTTGGCAACCGCCTCGAACAGGCCGAGCTCGTACATGTGGGACAGCAGCGGCGACATGCCGTGATAGCGCAGCCCGCCCGCGTGCACGGGCGCGGGGATGAAGCCGTGGCCCAGCGTGTGCATCTTGAGCAGCGGCGTGAACCCGGCCGTGTCGCCGAAGTCGTAGGCGTAGATACCCCGGGTGAACGACGGGCAGGCGGACGGTTCGACCGCCCGGATCACCGGGTTGGCGCGGCCGGCCAGCTTCTCGCGCAGGAACGGCAGGAACAGCCCGGCGAAGTTGGACCCGCCGCCGGTGCAGCCGACGATCAGGTCTGGCGCCGACTCGCCCGCCGCGGCGAACTGCTTCAGCGCCTCCTCGCCGATGACCGTCTGGTGCATCAGGACGTGGTTGAGCACGCTGCCGAGGGCGTACCTGGTCTCGGCGCTGCCTGCCGCGGCCTCGACCGCCTCGCTGATCGCGATGCCGAGGCTGCCCGGCGATGCCGGGTCGTCGGCGAGCACCTTCAGGCCCGCGTTGGTCGCGCGGGACGGGCTCGGGTGCACGGTCGCGCCGTAGACCTCCATCAGCGTGCGCCGGTGCGGCTTCTGGTCGTAGGACGCCCGCACCATCCAGATCTCGCAGTCCAGGTTGTACTGCGCGCAGGCGAACGCCAGCGCGCTGCCCCACTGCCCGGCGCCGGTCTCGGTGGTGAGCCGTTTAGTCCCTTCCCGCGAGTTGTAGAACGCCTGCGGGACCGCGGTGTTCGGCTTGTGCGACCCGGCCGGGGACACGCCCTCGTACTTGTAGTAGATCCGGGCCGGCGTGTGCAGCGCCTTCTCCAGCCGCCACGCGCGGAACAGCGGTGTCGGCCGCCACAGCCGGTAGACGTCAAGCACCTCCGCGGGGATGTCAACGTAGCTGTCACCGGTCACTTCCTGGCCGATGAGCTCCATCGGGAACAGCGGGGCGAGGTCGTCGGGCCCCACCGGCTGCAGCGTGCCCGGGTGCAGCGGCGGGGGCGGCGGCGAGGGCAGGTCGGGGATCACGTTGTACCACCGCGTCGGGATCTGCGACTCGTCCAGGGTGATCTTGGTCCGCTCGGTCACGGGGGCCTCCCTCGTCATTGCGTCACTCGCGTTCGCCGGCAATGCGGTCCGCCCGCGCCCCGCTCGGGGCGGGCCAGGGACTGGCATCATGCGCTTTTCGCACCTTACGCCCCCAGCCCCGTCCCCGATAGCCGGCGCCCGCGCAGGTAAGGTCGGCTTATGTCAGCGGTGCCCGAGCTATCCGGGCCGGTTCGCGCGGCGCTGGCGGCCGGGCGGCCGGTGGTCGCGCTCGAGTCCGCGATCATCTCCCACGGCCTGCCGCGGCCGGCCAACCTGACGGCGGCCCGCTCATTCGAGGCGATGCTCACGCAGGCCGGGGTGACGCCCGCCACGATCGCCGTCGTCGACGGCGTGCCGAAGGCGGGGCTCGACGACGCGGACCTGGAGCGGGTCGCGCTCGGCGAACCGGTCGTCAAGGTGAGCAGCCGCGACCTGCCGATGGCAATCGCGGGAAAGCGGACGGCGGGCACCACGGTGGCGGCGACCGCCCTGCTCGCGGCGAAGGCCGGGATCCGGGTGTTCGCCACCGGCGGCCTGGGCGGCGTGCACCGCGGCTCCGCCGACTCGCTTGACGAGTCGGCGGACCTGACCGTGCTGTCCAGGACCAGGATCACCGTGGTGTCGGCCGGCGTGAAGTCGATTCTCGACATCCCGGCGACGCTGGAACGGCTCGAGACGCTGGGGGTGGCGGTGGCGGGCTACCGGACCAACAGGTTCCCCGCGTTCTACGTGTCGGATTCCGGCCAGGACCTGGAGTGGCGCCTGGACAGCCCGCAGGAGATCGCCGCCGTGATGGCCGCCGCGGACTTGCTTGGCGAGGCGTCCGCGCTGCTCGTCGCCAATCCGCTGCCGCCGGACAGGCAGCTCGATCCGGCGCTGCACCACCGGGTGCTCGCCGAGTCGCTGGCCGCGGCCCGCGCCGCGGGGATCCGCGGCAAGGCGGTGACGCCGTTCCTGCTCGACTACATGCAGCGCGCCACCGGCGGCGTGAGCGTGACCGTCAACCTGGACATCGCGCGCGGCAACATCGCGCTCGCCGGCCAGATCGCCATCGCCTGGGCGGCCAGGACCGCGGCGCGGGAGTAACTTACTGACAGGAACGGGGACGGCACCGGGTTGCCGTAAGGCTCACGAGCGGGCTGGCGGGAGAGACCGATGACGGACGCAAGCGTCGACGCGCCGGTCACAGCCGTGACGGTGTTCCGTGACGGTGCCCGCGTGGTGCGCACCGGCCTGGTGACCGTGCAGCCGGGGCTGCGGCCAGTGGTGCTCGGCAGCCTCCCGGCGACCGCGGACCCGGCGTCTGTCCGCGTCGCCGCGCGCGGCCATGACCTGGGCCTGCTCAACGTCGAGGTACAGCGCCGCTTCGGCACCGACCCGCTCCGTGCGGAGACGGCGCGGCTGCGTGCCGAGGTCGAGCAGCGGCGCGACACGGTGCAGGAGCTCGCCGACGAGGACGCTGCCGAGCAGGCGGCGCTGGGTTTCCTCGGCCACCTCTCCGATGCCACGGCCACCGCGCTGGCGCGGGCGGTGAGCACCGGACGGGCTGGCTACGATGAGCTGTCGCGGATGGCCGGACATCTGTCCGCGGGCACCGGCAGCATCCTCAGCCGGCGGCGCGAGATCGGCGCGCGCAAGCGCACCGCGCAACGGGAGCTCGAAGCCGCCGAGCAGCGCCTGGCCGCCGCCGAAAAGCGGGCGGGTCATCCGGTTGAGTTCGCCGAGGTCTGCGTGATCCTCGAGGCACGGGCGGGCCGCCACTGAGGCCGAAGTGGAGCTGTCCTACCACGTGTCCGGGGCTTCCTGGCACCCGTTGTACGACCTGGTGCTCGACGGCGAGCGGCTGACGGTGTCCTACCTGGCCGAGATCACCCAGCTGACCGGGGAAGACTGGCCCGAGGTCGCGCTGGCCCTGTCCACCACGCGGCGCGGGCTGTACCAGACGCTGCCCGAGCTGACCCCGTGGTACGTGGGCCGCGTGCGGCCGCCGCGCGAGCGCGTGGTGGGGCGCGCGCTGGCGGCGGGGATTCCCATGGCCGCCGCCGCTCCCCCCGGTGACTGGCCAACCGGGGAAACGGCGCCGGTGCCCGCCGCCGCGGCGATGCCTGCCGCCAAGGCGCTCGCCGCCGAACCTGGCGACGGCGAGTCGGGCGCCGGGCTCGTCTACACGGTGGCGCGCCCGCTCGCCGTGCCCGCCGACGGCGGTCCGCACAAGACCCTGGTCGCCCAGTTCGACGCCGGCGCGACGTTCGACTACCTCACGGTGCCGGTGCTCGCCCCGGAAGCCTACCTGCGGGCCGCCGTCACGAACGGTTCGCTGCTCCTGTTGCCCGGGCAGGCGCGTATCTTCCACGGCACGCGCTTCGTCGGGCAGACCCACCTTGACACCGTCGCCGCCGGGGAAGAGTTCGAGGTCCAGCTCGGCGTCGACGAACAGATCCGCGTCGAGCGCAAGCTGCGCCGCCGCAGCACCAGCAAGGCGATGCTCGGCGGCACCGTGACCGTCGACATCGGCTACGAGATCACGGTGGAAAACCGCCGTGACGGCATCGCCCGGGTGAGCGTGCACGACCATATCCCGGTGTCTGCCGACGGCGAGATCAAGGTGCGCTCGCGCGAGACCGCCCCCGCCCCGGCCGAGACGGACGACCTGGGCGAGCTCACCTGGAACCTGCGGCTTGAGCCAGGGCAGGCGGCCGTCATCCGGCACAGGTTCACCGTCGAGCACCCGGCGCACGTGACCGTTTCCGGCCTGTAGAGGGAGCAAGGCACCGTGGTGACGGCAGCGGAGGTTCGCGCGGTGGCGCTTTCGCTGCCGCGGACTTCAGAGCACCTGATCCACGACCACATCAAGTTCCGGGTCGGCAAGATCGTCTACGTCTCGATCTCCCCCGACGAGGAGATCATGGGATTCGGCTTCCCGAAGGAGGAGCGGGCCGCGCTCATCGCCGCTGAGCCCGCCAAGTTCGCCATGCCGCGGCTGTCCGATCAGCGCTTCCACTGGGTGCACGCCCGGATGGCGGCGCTCACCCCAGAAGAGATGCGCGAGCTTGTCACGGACGCCTGGCGCATGGTGGTGCCAAGGAGGGTCGCGGCGGCCCACCTGGATTCGCGGTAGTCAGCCGACGAGGGTCTTGACGGCCGCGGTCATTTCCGCGACGGCCTTTTTCGCGTCGGCGAAATACATGCTGGTCTTCGGGTTCGTGTACAGCTCGTTGTCGATGCCGGCGTAGCCGTGGCCCATGGAGCGCTTGACCACGATGATCGACTTGGCCTGGTCCACGTCAAGGATCGGCATGCCCGAGATCGCCGTGCCCGGACGGCGGGCGGCCGGGTTGGTCACGTCGTTGGCGCCGATCACCAGCGCCACGTCGGCGCGACCGAACTCGGGGTTGATCTCATCCATCTCCTTGAGCTGCGGATACGGCACGTTGGCCTCGGCGAGCAGCACGTTCATGTGCCCGGGCATCCGCCCCGCGACCGGGTGGATCGCGTAGCTCACCTCGACGCCGCGGTCCTCGAGCAGCGCCGCGAGTTCGGCCACGCCGTGCTGCGCCTGGGCCGCCGCGAGACCGTAGCCGGGCACGATGATCACCTTCGACGCGTAGGCGAGCTGGATCGCGGCGTCGTCGGCGGCGATCGAGCGGATCTGCGCGTCCCCGGTGACCACCGCGGCGACCGCGGTGTCGCCGGTGCCGAAGCCGCCCAGGATGATGTTGGCGAGCGACCGGTTCATCGCGTCGGCCATGAGCTTGGTGAGGATGCCGCCGGACGCGCCGACCAGCGCCCCGGCGATGATCAGCGCCCAGTTGTTGATCACGAAGCCGGCCATCGCGACCGCTGTTCCGGTAAACGCGTTCAGCAGCGAGATGACAACCGGCATGTCGGCGCCGCCGATCGGGAGCACCATGAGCACGCCGAACGCGAGCGCCGCGAGCACCACGATCAGCAGCGCGGGCAGGCTCGCGGTGGTGAGCATGAACGCCGCCGAGCCAACCGCTACGACCGCGAGCGCCGCGTTGATCGCCCGGCCGCCCTTGATGACCACCGGTGAGCTGTCGACGATCCCCTGCAGCTTGCCCGCGGCGATCAGCGAGCCGGTGAAGGTGACCGAGCCGATGATCACGTCGAGCACCGTGAAGACCGTGGTGGTGCCGAGGACCCCGCCGCGCGCGGACTCGCCGGTGATGTAACCGGACACGGCTACCAGCGCGGCGGCGCCGCCGCCGACCGCGTTGAACATCGACACCAGCTGCGGCATCGCGGTCATCTGCACGGTCCTGGCCGCCTGCAGGCCAACCGCGGAGCCGAGCAGCGCGCCGACGATCAGCACGGTCCAGCCGACCCCGGTGACCGTGCCGTCGTGGATCAGCAGGACCAGCGTTATCACGACGGCGATGATCATGCCGGCCGTGGACACCTGGTTCCCGCGGCGCGCGGTGGCCGGGCTGTTCATCAGGTGCAGGCCGATCACGAAGCATGCGGCCGCGAGGATGTAGATGAGCTGAATGTTGGTCGTGAAGGTGTTCACCGGTGCACCTCCTGCGGCCTGTCTTGCGACTGGCCGTTCAGCTGCGCCTGCGCCGCGGGGCGGGCCGGGGCCTTGCGGCGGAACATCTTCAGCATCCGGCCCGTGACCACGTAGCCGCCGACCACGTTCGCGGCGGCGAAGAACGCGGCCACGAAGGCGAGGATGTAGCCGACGGGGGTGTGCGCGGTCAGGCCGATCAGCAGCGCGCCCACGAGCACGATGCCGTGGATGGAGTTCGCCGCGGACATCAGCGGCGTGTGCAAGGTGGCGGGCACCTTGCCGATGACCTCGATGCCGACGAGCAGGGCCAGCACGAAGATCGTCAGGTCAGTCACCAGCGCCGTGGACATCAGCGTCCTCCTTCGCCATCGAGCAGCTTCGCTACCGCCGGATGCACAACCTGCCCGTCGTGCGTGACCACGACTCCGGCCTGGATCTCATCGCCGGTGTCGATCGTCAGCACGCCGTCGGATGTCATGTGCAGCAGCAGCGCCGAGATGTTGCGTGAGTAGGCGCTTGACGCGGCGGTCGGCATCGTCGAGGGCAGGTTCTGCGCCCCGATTATCGTCACCCCGTTCTCGGTGACCACGGTCTCGCCGGCGACCGACCCGGCGACGTTGCCGCCAAGCGCGCTGGCGCCCATGTCCACGATCACCGAGCCCGCGGCCATCGACTTGACCGCGTCTTCCGTGATGAGCAGCGGCGGCCTGCGCCCGGGCACCTGCGCGGTGGTGATCACCACGTCGTGCCGCGCGATGTGGCTGGTGAGCTCGGCCTGCTGGGCCGCTTTCTCGTCCTCGGTGAGCTCGCGGGCGTAGCCGCCCTCGCCCGCGGCGCTGGCCACGGACGTGAGCTCGATGAACGTGGCGCCGAGCGACTCGACCTCGCCTTTGCTGGCCGGCCGGACGTCGTACCCGCTGACCTGGGCGCCGAGCCGTCGCGCGGTGCCGATCGCCTGCAGGCCCGCCACGCCGGTGCCGAGCACGAGCAGCTTCGCCGGGCGGGCCGTGCCCGCCGCGGTGATCAGCAGCGGGAAGAACCTGCCGTACGACGTGGCGGCGACCAGGACGGCCTTATAGCCGGCCACGTTCGCCTGCGAGGACAGCGCGTCCATGCCCTGGGCGCGGGACAGCGTCCGCGGCAGCCCGTCGAGGGACACCGCCGTCACGTTCTTTCCGGCAAGCTCCCGCGCCAGCTCGGGGTCGATGAGCGGTGACAGCATGCCGAAGACCGTCTGGCCCGCGCGGAGCTTGCCGACCTGGGCCTCGTTCGGGCGGGTCACCGTCAAGATGACATCCGCCGCCTGGTATAGATCGTCCGTCTTGACTATGGTCGCCCCTGCCTCGCTGTAGGCGCTGTCGGGAAACCAGGCGCCGTCACCGGCGCCCGCCTCCACAAGCACGTCGAGACCGGCCTGGGTCAGCCGAGGCACGGTCTCCGGGACGAGGGCGACGCGCCGTTCGCCGGGCGCGTTCTCCTTAACGACGGCCACTTTCATTGGCGCGACCTCATCATGGGTACCCCTAATCGCTGCGCTGCGCGATACTTCTTGATTTTGACAGTAGTGCGGGAGGCTGGCGCAGCGGTAGGACCAAAGGCCGTGCGCTTGGTTTGCGAGATCCTGCAACAACCGCGAGTCCTCCCGGTTGTTGGCTCACCACCCTGGTTGCCGCCGTCAGGACCGCTGCAGGGCCTCCGCCCGGAGCAATTCGGTGATCTTCTCGCCCGCGGCCACGACCGCGGTCGCGTGCAGCCGCCCCGGCGAGCGGGTCAGCCGCTCGATCGGACCGGAGACCGAGATGGCGGCGAGCACCTTGCCGCCCGTCCCGCGCACCGGGGCCGACACCGAGGCGACGCCGGGCTCGCGCTCGGCGGCGCTCGCCGCCCAGCCTCGCCTGCGCACGCTGGCCAGCGTGGCGGCGGTGAACTTGGCGCCGCGCAGGCCACGGTGCATCCGCTCGCCCTCCTCCCAGGCGAGCAGCACCTGGGCGGCCGAGCCCGCGGTCATCGGCAGCGCCGCGCCGACCGGCACCGTGTCCCGCAGCCCGCTGGCCCGCTCGGCCGCCGCGACGCACACCCGGACGTCCGCCTGCCTGCGGTAGAGCTGGGCGCTCTCGCCCGTCACGTCGCGCAGCTGGACGAGCATCGGCTGCGCGAACGCCAGCAGCCGGTCCTCGCCGGCCGCCGAAGCGAGCTCGGTGATCCGCGGGCCGAGGACGAACCTGCCCTGGACGTCACGGGCGAGCAGCCGGTGGTGCTCCAAGGCGACGGCAATCCGGTGCGTTGTCGGCCTGGCCAGGCCGGTGGCCTTGACCAGCTGGGCGAGGCTCGCCGGGCCGCTCTCCACGGCGGCGAGCACGCAGACGGCTTTGTCCAGCACGCCGACACCACTAGTATTGCCCATGTACTGATACTGCCGTCTCAGCATTTGAGAGGCAAGCTCGAAAGAGCAGCCAACTGCAAGCGCGAAGGAGGTAGTCCTATGAGCAGCGGTCCTCGCACGCTCGCGGAGAAGATCTGGGACGGCCACGTGGTGCGCGGCGGTCACGGTGAGCCAGACCTGCTCTACATCGACCTGCACCTGGTGCACGAGGTCACCAGCCCGCAGGCCTTCGACGGCCTGCGCGCCGCGGGGCGCAAGGTCCGGCGGCCCGACCTGACGATCGCCACGGAAGATCACAACGTCCCGACGACCGGGATCACCGGTCCCGGCGTGCCGCTGTCCGGCCCGGGCAGCCCGGTGACCGACCCGGTGTCCAGGACGCAGGTGGAGGCGCTGCGCAAGAACGCCGCCGAGTTCGGGGTCAGGCTGCATCCGATGGGGGACGCCGGGCAGGGCATCGTGCACGTGATCGGGCCGCAGCTTGGGCTGACCCAGCCGGGCATGACGATCGTCTGCGGGGACTCGCACACCTCCACGCACGGCGCGTTCGGCGCCCTTGCGTTCGGCATCGGCACGAGCGAGGTAGAGCACGTGCTCGCGACCCAGACGCTGCCGCAGATCCGGCCGAAGACGATGGCCGTCAACGTCGAGGGCGCGCTGCCCGACGGGGTGAGCGCGAAGGACCTGATCCTCGCGATCATCGCCCAGATCGGGACCGGCGGCGGCCAGGGGTACGTCATCGAGTACCGCGGCGCGGCCATCAGGTCGCTGTCCATGGAGGGCCGCCTCACGGTGTGCAACATGTCGATCGAGGCCGGCGCGCGGGCCGGGCTCATCGCCCCGGACGAGACCACCTTCGAATACCTCAGGGGCCGCCCGTCCGCCCCGCGGGGCGCGGACTGGGACGCCGCCGTCGGGTACTGGCGGTCGCTGCCTACCGACGAGGGCGCCGAGTTCGGCCATGAGGTCACGGTCGACGCGACCACGCTGACGCCGTACGTCACGTGGGGCACCAACCCGGGCCAGGCACTGCCGCTCGGCGGGTGCGTCCCGGCCCCGGCGGAGACGCGGGATCCCGGCGCCACCGAGCGTGCCCTCACCTACATGGGCCTGTCCGCGGGTACGCCGCTGCGCGAGATAGCCGTGGACACCGTGTTCGTCGGCTCCTGCACCAACGGCAGGATCGAGGACCTGCGGGCCGCCGCGGACGTCATCCGCGGCAGGAAGGTCGCCGACGGCGTGCGCATGCTCGTCGTCCCCGGCTCCATGCAGGTCCGCGCGCAGGCCCAGGCGGAAGGGCTCGACACCGTGTTCACACAGGCAGGGGCGCAGTGGCGGTCGGCGGGCTGCTCGATGTGCCTGGGCATGAACCCGGACACGCTCGCCCCAGGAGAGCGCTCGGCCTCGACCTCGAACAGGAACTTCGAGGGCCGCCAGGGCAAGGGGGGGCGCACTCACCTGGTGTCGCCTGCCGTCGCCGCCGCCACCGCCGTCACGGGCCGGCTGACCGCGCCGGCCGACCTGTGACCGCCGCCACGCAGAGCGCTTAGCGATCGGGAGAAGGCCAGCCATCATGGAACGATTCGTCACGCACACCGGCCGCGCGGTGCCGCTGCGGCGCACCAACGTGGACACCGACCAGATCATCCCCGCCGTGTACCTCAAGCGGGTCACCCGCGAGGGGTTCGGCGACGGGCTGTTCGCCGCCTGGCGCGAAGACCCGTCGTTCGTCCTGAACCAGCCCAGGTACGCGGGGGCGACGATCCTCGTGGCGAGCACGGACTTCGGCACCGGGTCGTCGCGGGAGCACGCGGTCTGGGCGCTGCTCGATTACGGCTTCCGCGCGGTGATCTCGCCCCGCTTCGGCGACATCTTCCGGACCAACGCCACCAAGGCGGGGCTGCTCCCCGTGGTGCTGCCGGAGAAGACGGTCGCGCTCATCCAGGACGCGGCCGAGGCCGAGCCCCCTGGCGAGGTGACCGTGGACCTGGCCGGGCGCGAGGTGCGCGTGTCGGGCGGCGGCCTGTCCGAGCCGCTCGCGGCGCCGTTCGAGATCGACGACTACACGCGCTGGCGGCTGCTGGAAGGGCTGGACGACATCGGCCTGACGTTGCGGCACGAGGACGCGATCGCAGCCTTCGAGGCGGCCAGGCCGGCCTGGCTGCCGGCCACGCTCTAGTGCCCCGAGTCGCCATTTAGTCCGCGGCAGCGGCGGCTGCCTCATGCGCGATCAGCGTCAGCATGGCATCCAGGGCGGTCTGCAGCGGCTTGGTGCTGCGCTCGATCTGGGTTAGCAGCAGGAGCCCGGAGCGGATGCCCTCTTCCCAGCGGACGAAGCCTGCGGAGACCTTCGCCCGGGCCTGGTGGTCGGACTCGGCGAGTTCGCTGCCAAGCGACCCGATCGGGCAGCCGCCGCGGCAGTCGAGCGGTTCTTGATGCTCGACCAGGAAGTCGCGCCATGCCCGCAGGCCCTCCAGGCTGTCCAGCGCCGCCAGCATCGGCTCCTGCCCGCCCACGATCGTCTCGGTCTGGTACTCGATGACGGCCTGGACCAGCGCCTTTTTGTCCTTGAAGCAGTGGTAGACCTGCGAGCTGCTCACCCCGGCGGCAGCCCGCACATCCTCGACGGTCGTTCCGGAGACGCTGCCATCGAACATGAGCTTGGCCGCCGCGGCGACGATCCGCTGACGGGTCTGCTCGCCCTTGGGCGTCAGCTGACCCCGGGCTCGCCGGCCGTTGGCTGGCCGTCTTCGGCGCGACCAAGGCCGCCCTGAACCTGCTCACCAAGTCCTGGGCAGCGGAATTCGGCCCGGCCGGGGTACGGGTCAACGCGGTCAGCCCTGGCCCCACCCGCACGCAGACGGTCACCGACATCATGGGCGATGCCCTTGACCAGCTCGGCGCGCAGTCACCGCTTGGATATGTCGCCAAGCCCGAGGAGATCGCCGACGCGATCGTATACCTGGCCAGCGACCAGGCCAGCTACATATCGGGCGCCCTGCTCAACGTCGACGGCGGCCGTACCGCCGCCAGCCGGCCACCGAGCCCGCGGTCCTTGGCACCCTCGCCCTGACTGTCGGCGAATCAGCGACTCAGCGCACGAGCCTCATGCAAGCCGGATTCGAATTCGCGCGAGTTGACGGCTTCGCCGGGCTTGTCCGGCGAAGCCGTCAACGTTTAAAGCGTCGCGATAGCCGCTTGCCATTGCACCCGAATAGGGCAAATTGCGTCCCGCCCTAGGCGGCGGAGCCCGCGGCCAGCTTTTCATGAGAGGCGGGATACTCGCCCGCCGAAAAAGGTCGGAAAGTATCCCGCGCGGTTAATTCACGGCATCATGGCGGGCGAGTGGCGGCTGTCCAGAATGCCGGGTTCGTGTCGCGCGCCTCATGCGCGGTCCGCGGTCCTGCCGACGAGCCTGAGCAGTCAGATTGAACTGGACCGACGGCCGCGAAGCGTGGTTGGCGCGAATTGCTGACGACTTAATGAGTAGGTTTTCCCGTTATGGGCATTTTTTCTGACCGCGGAAACTCTTGCCCAGGGCCGACACGCGCGGCAATATTTGCCAAGGTTATTGTGTAGCGGAGCTCGATCGCCTAATTTCGGGCTGGTCAGGGGTCGCGATCCAGGCGAGCAGCCCGCGCGGCCTCCCGTAGGGGGAAACGCAGGAGCGAATAATGAACAAGCGTGATCTGATCGACGCGATCTCGGGTCGCCTGGGGGACAAGAAGTCCGCGACCGAAGCGCTGAACGCGGTGCTCGAGACCATCCAGGAGGCCGTGGCAAACGGCGACAAGGTCTCGATCACGGGATTCGGCGTCTTCGAGAAGAGCCAGCGGCCGGCCCGCACGGCGCGTAACCCGGCCACCGGGGATCCCATCCAGGTGGCCGCGTCGTCTGTGCCCAAGTTCCGGCCGGGCGCGGACTTCAAGGCCCTCGTCAACGGCACCAAGCCGATCCCCCCGAAGGCACCAGCGAAGGCGGCCCCGAGGTCGGGCAGGAAGAAGTAGCGGCGCACGCGGGGAGCGACGGGCGGCGGCACGGGTAATGCGGGGGATGACCCCTTGCCGCCGCCGTCTGCCCCCTGCCGCGCACCGCGCGGTGATAGGACGCCGCCATCCGCACCTGCCCGGGCCGGCCCGGCCGCGGTCGCAGTCAGCGCGGTCCGGCCGGCTTGCGCAGCGCGGTGGTGATGATGCGGTCGATGAGCTCAGGAAGCGGCAGCCCGCTCGCGGCCCACATCCTGGGGAAGCCGGACGCGGGGGTCATGCCTGGCATCGTGTTGATCTCGTTGAGCACGATCCCCCCTGCGGGTGTGTAGAAGAAGTCCACCCGGGCCAGCCCCTCGCAGGAAATGGCGTCGAACGCCGCGCAGGCGAGCTGCCTGACTCGTTCGGCGGCGGCGGCTGGTATCGGCGCGGGAATGATCATGCCGGTCTGCTCGCCCAGGTACTTCGCATGGAAGTCGTAGAACTGCGAACCCGGGTCGATGACGACCTGACCGGGCAGGCTCGCCTCAGGCGGCCCGCCGTCGGCACCCTCGAGCACGGCGCATTCGACTTCGGCCCCCTTGATGGCCGCCTCGACGAGAACCTTGCGGTCATGCTGGCGCGCGTCCTCGATGGCCGCCTCGAGGTCCGCCGGGCCGGTCACCCGCGTGGTGCCGATGCTCGACCCGCCGCGGGCGGGCTTGACGAACACCGGCCAGCCCAGCTCGGCGATCTCGTCGAGCACGCGCTTGCGCTCGGCCGCGGGCGCGCCGGCACCCCAGTCGCGCTCCCTGACCACGACGTGCCGCCCGATAGGCAGCCCGCGGGCCGCGAACAGGATCTTCATGTACTCCTTGTCCATGCCCGCCGCGCTGGCGAGCACGCCAGCCCCGGCGTACCGGATGCCGGTCATCTCGAGCAGGCCTTGCAGGGTGCCGTCCTCGCCGTAGCTGCCATGCAGCAGCGGCAGCACGACATCGACCTCGCCGAAGTCCGGCGGGACCTCGGCCGGGCCGCTCACGGCGAGCATCCCCGCACCGGAGCCGGCCCGCGGCGCCACCGACACGCCGGGGGTGGCGACGGCCTCCACCGACGGCAGGTCACCGGACGTGAGCGCCAGCCGGGCAGGGTCACCGGATGTCAGCACCCACCGGCCGTCACGCGCGATCCCGATCGGGACGACTTCGTACCGCTCGCGGTCGATGGCCCCGAGCACCAGGCCGGCGCTTGCGCACGACACCGAGTGTTCCGCGCTGCGGCCGCCGAAGACGACGGCAACCCTGATCTTGCGCCGCTCGCTCAATACGCCCACCTCCGCTCTCGTCAGCCGACCCCCAGATCGTAGTCCCCGGCCAGCGGTTCGCAGGCTGCCATTCCGCCGCGCCCGGCCAATCGCGATCGGTCGGCGATTTTTTCGAAGTGGCTAGCGTCCCAGGGACTCCAGCGCGATGTAGGCGTCGCTTATCAGGTCTTCGGCGTCCTCGAGGCCGATCGAGAACCGGACCGCGCCCGGGTCGATGCCTGCCGCGCCGAGCGCCCTGTCGTCAAGCTGGCGATGGGTCGTCGAGGCGACATGCGACGCCTTGGTGTGCGTCCCGCCGAGGGATGGCGCCGCCGCGGCGAGCCGCAGCTTGCTGACGAGCGACAGCCCCGCCTCCCGCCCGCCGTACGGGGTGACGGTGACGACCGCGCCGAACCGCACGCCCTCGGGTCCCGCGTCGAACATCCGCCGGGCCAGGTCGTGGCAGCGGTGGGTGGCCAGCCCCGGGTAGTCGACGTACGCGACCGCGGGATGCCTGGCCAGCGTCGCCGCGAACACCGACGCGGTCGAGCACTGCCTGCGCACCCGGACCGGCAGCGTCTCCAGGCCGCGGCGGAGCAGGAATGCGTCGTCGGGGGAGAGCGCGCCCCCGGTGTCGATCCGCGTCGCGCGGATCTGCCTGATCAGCTCGAGCTGCCCGGTGACCACGCCGCCGGTGACGTCGGAGTGGCCGCCGATGTACTTGGTCGCCGAGTGCACCACGAGGTCCGCGCCGTGCTCCAGGGGGCGGCACACGACGGGCGGCGCCAGCGTCGAGTCGACGACGAGCAGCGCCCCGCTGCCCCGCGCGATGTCGGCGAGCAGCCGCACGTCGGCGACCATCGTCGTCGGGTCGGCGATCGTCTCTGCGTAGACGATCCGGGTTGACGGCCGCATCGCGGCGCGAACCGCGTACGGATCGGATATATCGACGAAATCGGTTTCCACCCCGAACCGCGCGAGCACCGTGCGCAGCAGGCTGTAGGTTTCCCCGTGCATCGCGGTGGGCGCCACCACGTGCGCGCCCGCCCGCGCGAACGTCCAGAAGACGCCGCAAATGGCCGCCATGCCCGACGCGAACGCCTGCGCGGCCGGCCAGCGCGGCAGGTTCGCCCCCTCGAGGGCCGCGATCGCGCGCGCGAACGCGTCCACGGTCGGGTTGTCGATCCGGCTGTAGCTGTATCCGGTCATGTGGTCGTTCAGCACGGCCGCGTACTCGTCCGCGGTGCCGAAGGCGAACGCCGCGGTCCGGTACACCGGCGTGCCGAACGGCCGCTGCGCGGGCTCGGGCGGCGGCGGCAGGTGCACCGCCCTGGTATTTTCCCCGAGCTGCCTGCGGGCTATCTCCACGGCTCAGGCTCCGTACCATTCCGGTTTGGCTGAACGTGACGCTAGCACTGCCGCCGCCTCCCCGACCGGAAGGTCGCCGGCGATCACCGCGGCGACCACCTCGGTGATCGGCATTTCCACCCCGTGCTTGCGTGCCAGTTCGAGCACGGGGGCGTGGGACGTGACGCCTTCCGCGGTCTGCCTGGTTACCGCCAGCGCCTGCGCCGCGGTCATGCCGCTGCCCAGGTGCTGGCCGAACGTCCGGTTCCTTGATAGCGGCGAGCTGCACGTCGCGACCAGGTCGCCCATCCCGGCCAGGCCCGCGAACGTCCGCGGGTCGGCGCCCAGTGCCTCGCCGAGCCGGGCGATCTCGGCCAGCCCGCGGGTGATCAGGGCGGCCTTGGTGTTGTCGCCGAGGCCGAGCGCGACCGCGATCCCCACCGCGAGCGCGATGACGTTCTTCACCGCGCCGCCAAGTTCGCATCCTGTCACGTCGGTGCTCCAGTACGGCCGGAAGTAGCCGGTGTGGCAGGACCGTTGCAGCAGCCGGGCGCCTGACTCCTCGCAGCAGGCGACCACGGTCGCCGCGACCTGGCGCTCGGCGATCTCACGCGCGAGGTTGGGCCCGGAGACGACGGCCACCCGCGCCGGCGGGACGCCCAGCACCTCCACGATGACCTCGCTCATCCGCTTGCAGGTGCCGAGCTCGATTCCCTTCAGCAGGCTGACGAGCAGCGCGTTATGCGGGATCAGCGGTGCCCACGACGCCAGGCAGGGCCGCAGCGTCTGCGCGGGGACCGCGAACACCACCAGGTCCGCGCCGCCGAGCGCGGCCGCCGGGTCGGTGGTCGCGGTCAGCGCCTGCGGCAGCGAGATCCCCGGCAGGTACCCGGGGTTCCCGTGCTCGGCAGTCACCGAGGCGGCCACCCTCGCGTTGCGCGCCCACAGCACAGAGGGTGTCCCGGCGTCGCAGAGCACCTGCGCGAACGTGGTGCCCCACGAGCCGGCGCCCATGACCGCCGCCTTCACGCCTGGCCGGCTTCGCTCTGCCCCGCGACCGCTTCGCCCGCCCCTGTCCCGTCCGCCCCTGTCCCGTCCGCGGCTGTCCCGTTGCCGGGCGATAGCGGGCGTGCCGAAGAGCCGGCCCGGCCCGTTCGGGATAGCGCGGAGGGGTCGTAAGGTACGGCGGGCGGCTGCTGCCCGCGCAGCTGCCCGACGAGGGCCGTCACATCCGCCATGATCGCGGCGGTGGCGGCGCGCAGCGCCCGCGCGGAGCTCTGCTGCCCGGCCCACTGCGACAGGTCGACCGGCGGGCCGGCTACCGTGCGCACGGTCTTGCGCGGGAACAGCCGGACCTTCTTGCTGCCGTAAGGGAGGATGTCTTGGGTGCCCCAGTGCGCGACGGGGATCACCGGGGCACCGGTGGCCAGCGCGAGCCTGGCGGCCCCGGTCTTGGCCACCATCGGCCACAGGTCCGGGTCTCGCGTCGCCGTCGCCTCCGGGTAGATCACCACGGCGGCGCCGGCCGCCAGCGCCTTCTCCGCATCCCGAAGCACCAGCGCCGCGTCCGCCCGGCCGCGGTTCACCGGAAGCTGGCCGGCCTTGCGCAGGAACGGGCCGATGCCCTTGACCTGGAATGCCTCCGCCTTGATCAGGTAGGTCGGGTACCGCCCGCACCGGTAGAAGAACAGGGCGTCCGTCCCCCAGTCCGCGTAGGACAGGTGGTTTGGCGCCAGGATGATGCCGCCTGTCCTGGGAATGTTCTGCCGGCCCGCCCACTTGTTCCTGATCAGCAGTTGCAGCAGCGGTCGCAGCACGATGACGGAGATCACCCGCCATGTGGGCGAGTACGGCTTGCTCATCGGGGAGGCCTTCCCATGGTCTGGTTCAGCACGTCATGCTCCAAAATCTGCTGGTGGTCACCTGCATGACCGAGTCTGCCCTGTTCACCTGGACGGTGGTGCTGCCAGTCAAGGTACTAGCCCGCGCCAAGTCCAGGCTCGCCGTCCTGGCGGGAGCGCGGCGCTCCGAGCTTGCGCTGGCCCTGGCCTCCGACACCGTCTGCGCGGTTCTTGACTGCCCCGATGTCGCGCACGTGCTGGTGGTGACCAGCGATCTCGTCGCGGGTCCCCGGCTTGCCGCGCTCGGCGCCCGCGTGGTCGGCGACGAGCCGGGCGGCGGGCTCAACGCGGCGCTCGTCCACGGCGCCGCGGTGGCCAAGCGGGTGTGGCCGGCCAGCGGGATCGCGGCGCTGG
>NZ_JASIAL010000333.1:0-8330 GCF_030042015.1 Trebonia sp.
GGTGCTCGCCGAGCTCAGCGGGGTGAACGGGGAATCCCCGCTGACCGCGGCGGCGTAGATGTACGGGTTCCAGAACCCGACCCGGTGGCCGAGGTAGGAGTCGATGACCGCGGTGGAGCCATTCAGCTGCGGCGCCACGAAGCTCGTGCCGCCCCAGCCGCCCTGCAGCACCGGCTCGTCTATCGCCGCGAACGACGGCTCGTACAGCAGGTACCCGGTGAACGGGTCCGCGTCAACGGACAGGTCGGGGACGTTGCGGCCGGTGCCGCTGCCCGTGGTCACGGTTGGCGTGGGGTTGAACGCGAACGCGGTGGGCTCGACCAGCCCGTCGACGATCGTCTGGTAGTCGGTCGGCGTCAGGTACTGCACGGCGTGGAAGCTGTCGATACCCGCCACTCCCTGCTGGTAGGACGGGATCGGCTCGAGCGCCGCGAACCCGCCGCCGCCGCCGATGACCGCGGTCTGCGCGGCATCGGCCAGCGATACGCCGTTGACCTTCGCCATCGCCTGCCACAGGTAGTCCCAGCCCCAGGTGCGCTGCGCGGGCACGGTCACGGTCGCGCTGCCGTCCGGGCCGGTGACCGGGCCGGACCACGGCAGCGTGGTCCCGCCGCCCGCGGTGATGTAGGGGCTGTCCGCCGGCGTGTCGACCGACAGGTTGGTGGTGCCGATGTCCCCGGTGGCGTCGTAAGCCCCGTCGTCACCGGCGGCGTCGAAGCCGGACTGCCCCTGCACGGCCATCTCCAGGAAGGCCTCGTCGAACGCGGCCACGTACGTCGCGGCCTCCTGGCCTGCCAGGATCGACGCGAGCAGGTAGGTCTCCGACTCGCCCCAGCTCGTGGAGATGCTGGCGGCGATGTTCTGGCTGGCCGCGGTGAAGAACGCGTCGGCGAACCCGTAGTCGGTGTTGGGCGCCTGGTAGACGATCACGTTCGCGCCAGGTGCGACGCCTCCGGACTGCTCGACGTCCAGGTCGGTCTCGCCCGAGCCGGAGGCGTCGCTGGGCGCGCCCGGCCCGCCGTCGATGTTGTCCACCGTCAGGCTGCCAGTGCGCGGAATTTTCGCGATGTCGGACCAGAAGTAGTCCGGCGCCCACTGGTAGCCAGGCGGGCCGGGGTCAAGCGCGGCCAGCGTGACGATCGCGAGGGTCTGCCCGGAGCCGTCGGCGCCGGCCGCGTACAGGCCGTCGAGCCCGTAGTCGGCGGCGAAATTCTGCGGCAGGTTGCAATCGGCGGGATCGCCGGTCAGCGCCAGGCAGTAGTTGGAGCTGCCCTTCTGCGGAGTGAGCAGGCTGGTGTCCACGTGTACCGCCTGGCTCTTGTACGGGCCGTAGTTCGTCAGCCCGAGGATCGCCAGCACGAAATTCGCGAGCCGGTACGGCAGCAGCGGCGCCTGCGCGTTGCCGTACACCGTCTGCGCCGGGATCGGCCCGAGCCCGCCGCTGCCGGGCTGCTGGGGTACCTGGTACCAGTTCTGCGTGACCGACAGCGCCTGGTCGAACTCGCCCGCGGTCCCTGTGGCCACCACGTCGACGTCGTCGGCGTACACGTCGGTGCTGATGCCGAAGGACGCCAGGTAGCTGGTCAGCGCGGAGATATTGGCCTGGCTCTGGCCGTAGGTGCTGGCGAACTGGCTGACCGACAGGTAATTCTTGACGCCGGATTCAACCTGGCTTTCCAGCGCGGACACATTCTGCTCGCGCAGAATGAACGACACGGTCTCCGGGGTGCCGGCAGGGACGCCCGGGTAGACCGTCACACCTGGCAAATCCGATACGTTGATGCCCGTCGCCACCTGTTCGGGCGTGTTCGGGCCGGGAGCAGTGGAAGCAGAGGCTGAGGCGGAGGTCGCTACGGCCGCGGTCGGGGTCAGGACCGCTGCCGCCCCCAGCACTATCGCCGCCGATAGCTGCGCCTTTCTTATCCTTATCCGGATCATTTCGTGAGCACCGTCCTGGGAGATCTCGCCACAGTTTGTCGAGGTGAAGGCCGTGCAGCGCGAAAGAATTATGTCAGCTTGGCGTGTCGGACCGTGTCTTTTTCGGTGTGGTCAAGCACGGGATTTCCCGCGGAAGTCACGGCGATCGGTGCCGCTACGGGTACAGGCGCTCAAGGAACTCCGCCACGCCGTCGTCGTCGTTGCTGCCGATGACACACGTGGCGGCGGCGAGCACGTCGGGGTGCGCGTTGGCGACCGCGCAGGAGGTGCCGGCCCAGCACAGCAGCGGCAGGTCGTTCGGCATGTCCCCGAACGCCACCACCGACGACGGCCCGACCCCGTAGGACGCCGCGAGTTCGGCGACCGCCGTGGCCTTGCTCACCCCGACCGCGGCCGCCTCGATCAGGCCCTTGGCGTTGGAGTGCGAGACGCTGACCAGCCCGTCGAGCACCGGGGCGGCCAGCGCGAGCAGCTCGTCCGGGCTGTATCCGAGGTGGCGGCCGAGCAGTTTCGCCCCGGGCCTGGCGAAGAGCAGCGCGTCGCCCGGCCGGGGGATGGACGTGTCAACGGCGAACGTGATGGCCTGGAAGACGTCGTCGGCGGCCCGCCCGTCCGGATACTCGACCGCGATGCCGATGCCGGGGACCGCGGCGCGCAGCGCCCGCGCCGCCAGGGCAAGCGTCTGCGGCGGGATCAGCCGCCCGGCCGTGACCGTGTCCGAGCGCATGTCGTAGGTCAGCGCCCCGTTGGAGCAGATCGCCGTGCCCCGCTGCCCGAACGTCGCCGCGATCGGCGCCATCACCCGCGGCGGGCGCCCGGTGACGAGCACGAACCGCGCCCCCGCCTCCTCGACCCGTCCGAACGCCGCGACCGTCCGCGCCGAGATGGTCCCGTCGCCGCGGATGATCGTCCCGTCCAGGTCGGTCGCCACCAGCAGCGGGAAGGTTCGCACAGCCTACGAGCCTAGCTAACGGGCGGCGCCAGGCCCACCCGCCGCTTACCCGGCACGCCTGAGCGGGTCACGCCTGAGCGGCTACGCGCGAGCGGTCGGCGCGTGGCGCCTGGCCGAGCTCGACGAACAGCCGCAGCGCTAGGCTTGCCACGAACGGCATTTGCGGGCACAGCGCGGGAAGGCAGGGCAAGTGACTGACAAGCCTGACCCAGCGGGGGAGGGCGTCTCGCTCGACACGAGCGTGCCGCACATCGCCCGGGTCTACGACTACTGGCTGGGCGGCAAGGACAACTTCGCGGCCGACCGGGCAGCCGCCGAGCAGGTCATCGCGACGTTCCCCGACGTGCTCGTCAGCGTCCGCGCGCAGCGGGCGTTTCTCGGCCGGGCGGTGCACTACCTGGTCACCGAGGCGGGCATCAGGCAGTTCCTCGACATCGGGACCGGCCTGCCGTCGGGGAACAACACGCACGAGGTCGCCCAGCGGGCGGCGCCGCAGGCGCGGGTCGTCTACGTGGACAACGACCCGATCGTGCTCCTGCACGCCAAGACCCTGCTGGCCAGCACCCCCGAGGGCGCGACCGCCTACATTGACGCCGACCTGCGGGACACCGGCGCGATCCTGGAGCAGGCGGCCGGCGTCCTCGATTTCAGCAGGCCGGTCGCGCTCATGCTGCTCGGGGTCCTGCACTGCATACCCGATGAGGACGACCCGGCCGCGATCGTGACGCGGCTGCTTGCCGCCGTGCCCGCGGGCAGCTACCTGGCGATCGCGCACCCGGCGAGCGACGTCACCGACGAGATCAACCAGTCCATGCGGGGCTACAACCAGCAGGGGGCCGCCCCGGTCACGGCGCGCAGCCACGCGCAGGTCAGCCGCTTCTTCGACGGCCTGGACCTGGTGGCGCCCGGTGTGGTGCAACTGCACCGCTGGCGGCCGGGAACCGGGGACGGGGGCACCGGCCGGGAGCTGGCCAACTACGGCGGGGTCGGCCGCAAGCAGTAACCCGGCTAGCCGGCACCTGGCTTGGACTGCCCCGCCCGGGGGAAGGCCCAGGTTGCCGGGACCTTCTTCCCTACCCGGGGGAGGGGTCCAGGCGGCACGGTTGAGACATGAGCGCCGCACGAGACCTGACCCCGCTGCCTGACCTGCTGCACGGCGCGCCCGCCGCCGGGCCGGTGCGCACGCGCAGGCCGGTCTACGTCGACCTGCTCCCGCCGTGCAACAACGCGTGCCCCGCCGGGGAGAACATCCAGGCGTGGCTCGCGGCGGTGCGGGACAAGGACTACGAGCAGGCGTGGCGGATCCTCACCGGCGACAACCCGCTGCCCGCGATACACGGCCGGGTGTGCTATCACCCGTGCGAGGACGTGTGCAACCGGCTGCAGCTTGACTCCGCCGTCTCGATCCACGCCGTCGAGCGGTTCCTCGGTGACCTTGCCACGCGAAGCCACTGGTCGTTCGGGAGAACAGGAGAGCCAAGCGGGAAGCGGGTCCTGGTGATTGGCGCGGGCCCCAGCGGGCTGTCGGCCGCCTTTCATCTCGCCCGCCGCGGGCACCAGGTCGAGGTGCGCGACGCCGGCGCGGAGCCGGGCGGGATGATGCGCTACGGCATTCCCGCCTACCGGCTGCCCCGTGACGTGCTCGCCGCGGACATCGCGCGGATCGAGTCGCTCGGCGTGCGGCTCACGGTGAACCACCGGGTCACCGACCTCGACGCGGAAAGAAGCGGGTTCGACGCGGTGTTCGTCGCGGTCGGCGCCCACCTGTCCAAGCACGCGGAGATCCCGGCGCGCGACGCCAGCCGGATCATCGACGCGGTTCCGTTCCTGCGCGAGGTCGCCGCGGGCGGCCAGCCGGTCCTCGGCCGGCGGGTCGCCGTCTACGGCGGCGGCAACACCGCGATGGACGCGGCCCGCACGGCCCGCAGGCTCGGCGCGGACGAGGCGCTGATCGTCTACCGCAGGACGCGGGCGCGGATGCCGGCGCACGAGGAGGAGGCCGCGGCCGCCGAGCAGGAGGGCGTCCGCATCAACTGGCTCCGCACGATCACCGACTTCGAGGGCCCGGAGATGACCGTCGAGGTCATGGAGCTCGACGAGACCGGGTACCCGCGGCCGACCGGCCGGTGCGAGACGCTGCGGGCGGACACGCTGATCCTGGCGCTCGGCCAGGACGCCGACACCGGGTTCCTGGCCGCGGTGCCCGGCGTGCGGTTCCGCGCGGACGGCACCGTCGAGGTGTCGCCGCAGATGATGACCGGCTGCCCGGGCGTCTTCGCCGGCGGGGACATGGTGCCCGCGGAGCGGACGGTCACGGTCGGCACCGGGCACGGCAAGAAGGCCGCCCGCTACATCGACGCGTACCTGCGCGGCGCCGTCGAGGCCAGGCCGGGCAGGCATCCCGTCGCGGACTACCCGCTCTTGCACCCGTGGTATTTCGCGGACGATCCAACCAGGCATGAGTCCGAACGATCCGTGGCTTCTCGTGTAGCCGATTTCGGCGAGGTGATGAGCGGGCTCACGGCGGAGGCGGCGGTCTTCGAGGCCGGCCGCTGCCTGTCGTGCGGGAACTGCTTTGAGTGCGATGGCTGCCTCGGCTCCTGCCCGGAGGACGCGGTGATCAAGCTCGGCCCCGGGCACCGGTACCGCTTCGACTACGACCGCTGCACCGGGTGCGGCGTGTGCGCCGAACAGTGCCCGGTGGCGGCGATCTCCATGGTTGCGGAGGAGCAGCGATGACCCGGGTGACGATCGACGGCAACGAGGCGGCGGTCTCGGCGGCCTACCGGCTCAACGAGATCTGCTGCATCTACCCGATCACGCCGTCCTCGGTCATGGCCGAGATGGCCGACGAGTGGTCGGCCGCGGGCAGGCGCAACGTGTGGGGGAGCGTGCCCACGGTCGTCGAGATGCAAAGCGAGGGCGGCGCCGCCGGCGCGGCGCACGGCTCGCTGCAGACCGGGGCGCTGACCACGACGTTCACCGCCTCGCAGGGCCTGCTGCTGATGATCCCGAACATGTACAAGATCGCCGGGGAGCTGACCCCGGCGGTGTTCCACGTGGCGGCCCGCTCGCTGGCCGCGCAGGGGCTGTCGATCTTCGGCGACCACTCCGACGTGATGGCGGTCCGCTCCACCGGGTTCGCGCTGCTCGCGTCGGCCTCCCCGCAGGAGGCGCACGACCTGGCGGTCGTCGCGCAGGCCGCCTCGCTGGCGACGCGGGTGCCGTTCGTGCACTTCTTCGACGGGTTCCGCACCTCACACGAGCTCAACACCGTTGACCTGCTGTCCGACGACGACCTGCGCGCGCTCGTGCCCGAGTCCAGCGTGCGCGAGCACCGGGCGCGGGCGCTGTCGCCTGACCGGCCGTTCATCCGCGGCACCGCGCAGAACCCGGACACGTATTTCCAGGGACGGGAGACCGTCAACCCCTTCTACGCGCGGGTACCCGGCGCCGTCCAGGCGGCGATGGACGCGCTGGGCGCCCGCGCCGGCCGGGATCGCCACTACCGGCTGGCGCAGTACCACGGCCACCCCGAGGCCGAGCGGGTGGTCGTGGTGATGGGCTCGGGGGCGGAGACCGCCGCCGAGACCGCGGCGTACCTGGCCGCGCGCGGCGAGCGCGTGGGGGTCGTGCGGATCCGGCTGTACCGGCCGTTCCCGGCCGGGGCGTTCCTCGCCGCGCTGCCGCAAACCGTGCAGCGCGTCGCGGTGCTCGACCGGACCAAGGAGCCAGGCTCGCTCGGCGAGCCGCTGTACCTGGACGTGGTCGCCGCGCTGGCCGAGGGCGTGTCGTCGGGCGCCCGGGCCTGGCTGCCCGTGGTGGCCGGCGGGCGGTACGGGCTCGGCTCGAAGGAGTTCACCCCGGCGATGGTGGCCGGGATCTTCGCCGAGCTGTCGCTTGAGCGGCCGCGGCCGCGGTTCACGGTCGGGATCACCGACGACGTCTCTGGGCTGAGCCTGCCCTACGACCCGTCGCTGGACATCGAGCCGCCGCAGACGGTGCGGGCGGTGTTCTTCGGCCTCGGCTCGGACGGCACGGTCGGGGCGAACAAGAACAGCATCAAGATCCTCGGCGGATCTGGCCTTGAGGCGCAGGGCTACTTCGTCTACGACTCCAAGAAGTCCGGGTCGGAGACGGTGTCGCACCTGCGGTTCGGGCCGGCCCCGATCCACGCGCCGTACCTGATCAGCCCCGGCACGGCCGGGTTCGTCGGCGTGCACCAGGAGAAGCTGATCGGCAGGGACGAGGTGCTCTCCCGGGCGGCGCCTGGCGCGGTCGTGCTGCTGAACACGCCGCGCCCGGCCGATGCGGTCTGGGACTCGCTGCCCCGTTCGGCCCAGGCGGCGATCGTGGCGAAGAAGCTGTCCCTGTGGGCGGTCGACGCCAGCGGGGTCGCCCGGGCCGAAGGGCTGGGCGGGCGGGTCAACACGGTCCTGCAGACCTGCTTCTTCGCGATTTCCGGCGTGCTGCCGCGGGAGGCGGCGATCGCGGCGATCAAGGAGTCGATCGCCAAGACCTACGGGCGGCGGGGCGCCGACGTGGTGGCGCGCAACAACGCGGCGGTGGACGCGGCGCTGGCCGCGCTGCACGAGGTGCCTGTGCCGTCCGTGGTCACCGCGGTCGCCGACGTTCCCGGCCCAGTGCCCGCGGACGCGCCGGAGTTCGTGCGCACGGTCACCGCCGCGATGATGGCCGGGCACGGCGACGAGCTGCCGGTCAGCGCGCTGCCCGTGGACGGCACCTTCCCCAGCGGCACGACGAAGTACGAAAAGCGCAACATCTCCGAGCTCGTGGCGGTGTGGGACCCGGACCTGTGCATCCAGTGCGGCAACTGCTCGTTCGTCTGCCCGCACGCCGTGATCAGGTCCACGTTCTACCCGGCTGCGCTGCTCGACGGGCCCGCCGGGCGCGACGGGCCAGCGCCCGACGGGTTCGCCTCCGCGTCGCTCGACGCGCGCGGGCTGCCGGACGCGCGGTTCACGCTGCAGGTGTACGCCGAGGACTGCACCGGCTGCGGGCTGTGCGTCGAGGCGTGCCCGGTCTCCACGCCCGGTTCTCCGGTGCACAAGGCGATCAACCTCGAACCTGCCTCGCCGCAGAAGACACGGCGGGACGTCGCGTTCTTCGAGACGCTGCCGGTGGTGGACAGGTCCCGGGTGGACTTCGGCACCGTGCGCGGTACGCAGTTCCTGCAGCCGCTGTTCGAGTTCTCCCTCGCGTGCGCGGGCTGCGGCGAGACCCCGTACCTGCGGCTGTTGTCCCAGCTGTTCGGCGACCGGCTGATGGTGGCCAACGCGACCGGGTGCTCGTCGATCTACGGCGGCAACCTGCCGACGACCCCGTGGACGCACAACGCGGCCGGGCAGGGGCCGGCCTGGTCGAACTCGCTGTTCGAGGACAACGCCGAGTTCGGCCTGGGGTTCCGGCTCGCCGCCGA
>NZ_JASIAL010000334.1:0-5975 GCF_030042015.1 Trebonia sp.
TCCGGCGGCTCGACCTTGTTCTTGATGCCGTCCAGGCCCGCCATCAGCATCGCGGCGAACGCGAGGTACGGGTTGCAGGACGGGTCGGGAACCCGGAACTCGACGCGCTTGGCCTTCGGGTTCGTGCCGGTGATCGGGATCCGCGCGCAGGCCGAGCGGTTGCGCTGCGAGTAGACCAGGTTGACGGGGGCCTCGAAGCCGGGGACGAGCCGGTGGTAGGAGTTCGCGGTCGGGTTCGTGAAGGCCAGCAGCGACGGCGCGTGCAGGAGCAGCCCGCCGATGTAGTACCGGCCGGTGTCCGACAGGCCCGCGTAGCCCACCTCGTCGTAGAACAGCGGCGCGCCGTCCTTCCAGATGGACTGGTGGCAGTGCATCCCGTTGCCGTTGTCGCCGAACAGCGGCTTCGGCATGAACGTCACGGTCTTGCCGTGCGCGATCGCGGTCGATTTGATGATGTACTTGAACAGCATCAGCTTGTCGGCCTGCACAAGCAGCGGGTTGAAGCGCATGTTGATCTCGGCCTGTCCGCCGGTCCCGACCTCGTGGTGCTGCATCTCGACCATGATGCCGCTGGCGATCAGGTTGCGCGCCATCTCCGACCGGAGGTCAACGAAGTGATCCATGGGCGGGATCGGGAAGTACCCGCCCTTGTACCGCGGCTTGTACGCGAGGTTGGCGCCAGCCTCGTCCCGGCCTGTGTTCCAGGCGCCCTCGACCGAGTCTATGTGGTAGTACCCCTCGTTCGGGCCGGTCGCGAAGCGGGCCGAGTCGAAGATGTAGAACTCCGCCTCGGGGCCGAAGTACGAGGTGTCCCCGATCCCGGTGCCGATCAGGTAGTCCTGCGCCTTGCGCGCGATGTTCCGCGGGTCGCGGGAGTACGGGGCACCGGTCAGCGGGTCGTGCACGAAGAACGTGAGGTTCAGCGTCTTGTGCTGCCGGAACGGGTCGAGCACCGCAGTGGCGGGGTCCGGCAGCAGGAGCATGTCCGACTCGTGGATCTGCTGGAACCCGCGGATGGACGAACCGTCGAACATGAGGCCGTCGGTGAAGACGCTCGCGCTGAACGACTCGGCCGGAACGGTGAAGTGCTGCATCGTCCCCGGCAGGTCACAGAACCTGACGTCAACGAACTCCACCTTCTCCTCAGCGATGAAGCTGAGGATCTCTTCAGCAGTGCTGAACATCAACCCTCCCTGAACGGGCGCGCATAGGTAGGTATATCTCGATTTTTTCGTCGTGGACGCGCTTCGGACGCTAGCTGTCCGCAATTTCCGCGCAGTATCCGCGATGTTTCACTGGTGTTACGCATGAGACGCAGCCCCGTAAGACCTGCCGCGATCCGCTCGCCAGGGCGGAGCGGCCGCACGCGAAGGATACCGATGCGGATACCGTAGTCCTGTGTCCGCTAAACGATCCGTTGCCCCCGCCCCCGGCAGGCGGGCAGCCGCGCCGGGTGCCGTTTCGGCCGATAATACGCCGAACTCCCCGGGCAAGCGCTTCGGCCTGCCGAACCAGGGGCCGATGTCGGTCGCCCCGATGGGCAGGCGGCTGGCCGCGCTGGTCATCGACTGGGTGCTGTGCGAGCTGATCGTCTCCGCCGTGACCAGGCACCAGATCGTGAGCGGCGCGAGCGACCCGCGCTACTTCACCACGCTGTACTGGACGCTGCTCGTGTTCGGTGTCGAGGTCTACCTGCTCACCGCGATCAGCGGGCTCACGATCGGCAAGCGGCTGCTCAACATCCGGGTCATCAGGACCAACGGCGACCGGCCCGGCTTCGGCTGGGCGCTGGTCCGCACGGCGCTGCTGCTCTTCGTGGTGCCGCCGCTGCTGTGCGACAGGGACCTGCGCGGCCTGCACGACCGCGCCGCGGACACGATCGTCGTCCGCATGTAGCGCTGGCCCGGGAAGGGGGCCCCGGCTACCGCACGCGCGGGCGCGGCATCTTCGGCTGCCTGACGCCCTTCGGCAGCGGCGCCTTCGGCATCTGCAGCGAGGGCTGCAGCGCCTTGAGCCGGTAGTTGAGGTCGCTGACCGCGGCCGGGCGCAGGTTGCGCGGCAGCCGCGTGATCTTGCGCTGCAGCTGCCTGACCGGGATCTGGCCCTCGCCGTCGCCGACCTGGAAGTCGAAGATC
The DNA here is from genome assembly GCF_030042015.1 of Trebonia sp. GTDB lineage: Bacteria > Actinomycetota > Actinomycetes > Streptosporangiales > Streptosporangiaceae > Trebonia. Next base: position 2,136 of record NZ_JASIAL010000334.1, read on the forward strand.
GGCACATCGTGCGCGACCCTGGCGGTCTTCTTCCGCTCGGCGGCGATCAGGCCCGCCAGCCGGGACGGGGCGCCCTCGCCGACCAGGATGACGCCCGGCCGGCCGACCGCGCGGTGCACCACGTCCATGTTCCTGTTGGCGGTGACCGCCGGGGTGACCGTCCAGTTGCCGCGCATGCTCTGCAGCACCGCCGCGGCGGCCCCCGGCTGTCCCTCGATCGCCGAGTACTGGGCGGACTGCGCGAACCGGCCGAACAAGATCATGCCCGCCAGCAGCCCGAGCAGCACGCCGAGCGGGATCAGGTAGGCCGCGAACCCGGTGAGCAGGCCGACCAGCACGAACACCGCGATGATGCCGACGGCGCTGCCGAAGACGATTGGCAACGCCTTGCGGTTCTGCTGGTTGACCAGGCTGGCGACCATCCGTATCTGCTTCAGGCGCCCGGCCTTCGCGAGGTCGTCAGCGTTGTATTTGTCAACCACCGGCTCAGCCTTTCCTCAGCACGCCTATCAACACCCCGCAGCATACGGGAAGTTCATAAACCATCATCCCGAACGATCCCGGCCGGCTCTCCAGCCCCGGTCCTCGCCCCTGGAGCGGCTAGCCGAACGCGGGGAAGCCCGCCGCCCCCTGGCCGGGAAACTCGCGGTCCGCGGCGTCCAGCGGGATCCGTCCTGTGCCCGTGAGCACGTAGCTGACGTCGTCCCATGACGGCGGCCGCTCCGCCGTGTCCAGCAACCCATCCAGGGAGGATGTCCTCGGCCTGCATGACGTGACCCTGGATGCGGAACCGGCCCGTCGGCCTGACGTCCGCGAACGTGACCGGCTCGGCGGCGGCCGGCCAGTCCCGCCAGTAGCTGACGAAGTCCCTGTCGGCGGCCTCGTCCGGGCCGGCCGGCTCAGCGAAGCTGCCGGGCACCGCTACGCGGTCGCCGCGGCACGCTGCTCGATCGCCTGGGCGTACAGCCGTCCCGCCCGGTAGGAGGAGCGCACGAGCGGGCCGGACAGCACGCCGGCGAAGCCCATCGACAGGGCCTGCTCCCGCAGTTCGGCGAACTCCTCCGGCCTTACCCAGCGCTCCACCGGGTGGTGGCGCAGCGACGGCCGCAGGTACTGGGTGATCGTCAGCAGGTCACAGCCGGCCGCGCGCAGGTCGGCCATCGCGGGGGCGATCTCCTCGCGCGTCTCGCCGAGCCCCAGGATCAGGTTGGACTTCGTGACGAGCCCGGCGTCGCGCGCGGCCCGCAGCACGGCCAGCGACCGGTCGTACCTGAAGCCTGGCCGGATCCGGCGAAACACCCGCGGCACCGTCTCCAGGTTGTGCGCGAACACCTCCGGCCGCGCGCCGAACACCTCGGCCAGCCGCGCGGGTTCGGCGTCGAAGTCCGGCACGAGCAGCTCGACCCCGCAGCCGGGCACGGCCGCGTGGATCTCCCGCGCGGTCTGCGCGTACAGCCAGGCCCCGCCGTCCGGCAGGTCGTCGCGGGCCACCCCGGTGACCGTCGCGTACTTCAGGCCCATCGCCGCGACCGACTCCGCGACCCGGCGCGGCTCGTCGGTGTCGAGCGGCAGCGGCTTGCCCGTGTCGATCTGGCAGAAGTCGCAGCGCCGCGTGCACTGGTCGCCGCCGATGAGGAACGTCGCCTCGCGGTCCTCCCAGCATTCGAAGATGTTCGGGCAGCCGGCTTCCTCACAGACCGTGTGCAGGCCCTCGGCCCGGACGAGGCTCTTCAGCTCGGTGTACGCAGGCCCGGTGCGCACCCGGGTCTTGATCCACGGCGGCTTGCGTTCGATCGGCGTCTGGCTGTTGCGTGCCTCGAGGCGGAGCATCCGCCGTCCGTCAGGGGCCAGTTCCGGGGTGCTCACCACGCCTCTAGCGTACTTTCTCCGCCGCCCGAACGCTCACGGCGGCGGACGCGCGGCACGCGCCGGTTGACAACAGCACGGCTATCTGTATCTTTGTCCTATGAGTATAGATAAAGGGATCAGCGATGAGCCGGGCGGCGGGACAGCGGCGCCGCCCGCCCCCGGGCAGCGCGGGCCGGGCTCGCCGATCGAGTTCCGGCTGGACGCGGCCTCGGGCGTGCCAACCTACCTGCAGTTGGTGCAGCAGGTCGAGCACGCGCTGCGGCTTGGCTACCTCCAGCCCGGCGACCAGCTGCCGAAGGTCAGGGACGTGGTGGCCGCGCTGGCCATCAACCCGAACACGGTGCTGAAGGCCTACCGCGACCTGGAGACCAAGGGCCTGGCGACCGGGCGTCCGGGCCAGGGCACGTTCATCCAGGCCACGCTGAGCCAGGTCGCGCTGCCAGAGCTGACCGCGCTGCGCCGGTCGCTGACGGGCTGGCTGGCCGCCGCGGACGGGGCCGGGCTTGACGAGGACGGGATCGTGGCGCTGTTCACCAGCGCGCTGCGAGACTTCCGGGGGGTCCGGGGGGTCGCCCCCCCGGGTGAACAGGGCCGGGGGGAGCAGGGCTATGAGCGCCGCACCTGGTCGCGCACCCGCGGCGGCGCGGCCAGCGGCGGAACGGAGGGCGTCGCGTGAACGTGATCGAGACCAGCGGCCTGGGCAAGCGGTACGGCAGCACGTGGGCGCTGCGCGAGTGCTCGCTGGCGATCCCGGCCGGGCACGTGGCCGCGCTTGTCGGCCCGAACGGAGCGGGCAAGACCACGCTGCTGAACCTGGCGGTCGGCCTGGCGGCGCCGTCCGCGGGCCGTGTCACCGTGCTGGGCGGCTGGCCCGCCGGGTCTGCTGGCGCGCTTGATGGCATCGCGTTCGTCGCGCAGGACACCCCGCTGTACAAGAACCTGTCGGCCGCCGACCTGCTGCACCTGACCCGCAACCTGTGCCGGCGTTTCGACCAGGACTACGCGAAGGCCCGGCTGGGCGAGCTGGGCATCCCGCTGAAGCGGAAGGCCGGGAGGCTGTCCGGCGGCCAGCAGGCGCAGCTCGCGCTGACCCTGGCGCTGGCCCGCCGCCCGCGGCTGCTGGTGCTTGACGAGCCGGTGGCGATGCTGGACCCGATTGCCAGGCACGACTTCATGGCGGTTGTGCTGACGGCGGCGGTCGACGACGGCGTGTCGGTGGTGCTGTCCTCGCACGTGCTCGCCGAGCTTGAGCGGGTCGCCGACTACCTGGTCGTGCTGTCGCGGGGCCGGGTGCAGGTGTCCGGGGAGGTCGACGACCTGCTCGCCAGCCACCGCGTGCTGACCGGCCCCGCCGCCGAGGCGGATAGGTATACCGCACGGCCGGTGGTGCATGTCCGCCGCGGCGCGGCGCAGGCCCACATGCTGGTCCGCGCCACCGCGGACGATCCGGTCCCGCCGGGCTGGGAGGCGCACCCGGTCGGCCTGGAGGAACTCGCGCTGGCCTACCTGCGCGAGCCCGGCGCCGCGGCGCTGCCCGGTCCGGCCCGCGACCCGGCTTTGTCATCTGGAACTGGCGAGCCCTCGGGGGTGACGCGATGACCGCGCTGACCGCGGCCGCCCGTCCGCAGCAGGACGCGAGTCCGCGGCCGCTGCCGTGGCGGCGGATGGCCTGGGTCACCTGGCGGCAGCACCGCCTCGCGCTGGCCGGGGTGGCCGTGCTGCTTGGCGGGCTGGCGCTGTGGGTGTGGCTGAACGGCCTTCAGGTGCACCACGACTACGCCGCCGCGGTCGCCTGCCGGCCCGCAGGCTCAGGGGCCTGCGGGAACCTGGCCGGCTACTTCATGGCCGACTGGCCGACGGCCCAGCTCATCGCGACCCTGCTGCAGGCGGTGCCCGCGCTGATCGGGGCGTTCGCCGGCGCACCGGTGCTGTCCAGGGAGCTGGAGACCGGCACCTTCCGGTTCGCCTGGA
>NZ_JASIAL010000046.1:0-6205 GCF_030042015.1 Trebonia sp.
CCCCGCGACGGTGGCCACGGTCGTGACGTCCGCGGCGATGCTCGCCTTCCTCGCCCTGGCTGCCCTGGCCCTGCTCCCGGTGCTGTGCGCCGTGGCGGTCAGCGCCGTGCACCGCCGGCCGCGCGGGCGCCTGGCCGTCCCGTCGGCGGTTCTCGCTGTCGCGGCGACGGTCCTGTTCACCGGCGCCCGCCACTTCGGGAACGGCTGGCCGGGCACCGGCGGCCACCATGGCCTGGTCCCGGCCGGGCTGGCCGCGTTCGAGTGGGCCATGTCGCTGTCGGTCTCGGCCTACTGGGCGCACCCCGGCGCGCTCGCCGCCTTCCCCGGCGCCGAGCTGGCGTGGATGGCGGTCAGCCCGCTCGCGCTGGCGTGCGCGGTGGCCGCCGCCGCGACGCTCGTGCGCCGCACCGAACTCCCGCCCCGCCTGCTCGCCTTCGAGACCCGCCTGGCCGCCGCGGCGTGCGCGGTCATGGCCGTCTTCCTCGCCGGCTGTTCCTGCTGGGTCGCGACCGGCGGGCAGCGCAGCCTGTTCCACGCGGGCCTTGTCGACGTGGCCGGCGTCGCGGTGATGGCGCTGGCGCTGGCGGTCGCGCGGCAGGCGGCGCGCACGGCCAGGGTCGCGCTCGGGCCCGGGTCCGCGAGGGGCTGACCGGTGTCACCCTCGCGTATCCAGAACGCACCCCGCCGCCTCTTCCTGCGCTACACCCTCGCCTCGGTGGCCGCCGTGGCGGCGGCCGGCGCCGCCGGCGTCGAGCTCGTCGACCATGGCGTGCTGCCGGGCAAGAGCGTGCTCGACGCGATCGACGGCGCGTGCTCGGTGCCGGCCGCCGACCTGGCGCCGTACGCGCCGCCGGGCCCCGCGCAGTCGGGGACGTTCTACTCGGCCGCGCGGCACCGGACCGTGGGGTACACGATCGCCTACCCGCCGGGACACCGGCCAGGCGACCGGCTGCCGCTCGTGGTGATGCTGCACGGCTACGGCGGCGACCACGCCGACGCGGTGTCCGGCATGTCGCCTGCCCGGGCGCTCGCGCTGCGAGCGGGCGGCGCGCCGCTGGCCCCGATGGCGATCGTCACCGTGGACGGCGGGAACGCTTACTGGAACGCGCATCCGGGCGACGACCCGATGGCGATGCTGACCGGCGAGCTCATCCCGATGTGCCGGCGGCGTGGCCTTGGCCGTCCGCCGCACCGGATCGGCGCGATGGGCATCTCGATGGGCGGCTACGGCGCCCTGCTGCTCGCCGAGAAGCACCCGGCGCTGGTGGCCGCCGTGGCCGCGATCAGCCCGGCGATCTGGACCAGTTACCAGCAGGCGCGGGCGGCGAACGCCGGGGCCTACGCCTCGGCGGCCGACTTCGCCGCCGACGACGCGGTCACGCACGCCGCGGCGCTCGCGCACCTGCCGGTCCGCGTCGCGGCGGGCTACGCCGACCCGTTCTACCCCGGCGTGCGGGCACTGGCCCGCGCGCTGCCGGCGGGGGCCGTCGTGGACTTCGCCACCGGCTGCCACGACGTCGCCTTCTTCACCGCGCAGGAACCCCCGTCGCTCGCCTTCCTGGCCAGCCACCTAGGCTGAACCGCTCCGCGGGATGAGCGTCCCACTCAGTCAGCCAGTTACGGCCCATGCCGTGAAGCCAGTGATGACGGTGATGCGCTTGCGAGCCGGAGCGGGGCTTGGTGCTGTCAGCTGTCTGGTTCGGCAGGTTCGGTCAGGGCTGCGAGGATTGCGCTGGGCTCGTCGCCGGTGACCGCGATGATGGTGGAGGCGGGGCCGGTGCGCATCTGGATGCGCAGCCCGCCGGGCTCGCGGTCCACGGTGACCTCGCTGCCGGGGTAGCGCTCCTTGAGCCGGGTCTTGATCCGCTTTGCGTCCGCCCGGTTCACGACGCCGCCGGGTCAAACTTCTGCCAGCGGGTGATCCGCCCGTCGCGACGGCGTGCTGACCAGCCGTCGCCGGTCCGCTGGTAGCAGGTGGTCAGCGTGCAGATCCCCAGGACGGTGACGGCACGTTCGACCCGGGCGGTGGTCGCCTGACCGCTGATGAGGCATGCCCCGGCGGCCTGGCGTGCCCGGGACTCGTCGTCGGTCACGCCGTGGGCGTTGCCAGCGTCCCACAGGAAGACGATCACGACGCGGCCTCGCGGGGGACGCTGCGTGCGAGGTAGTCCCCCAATACCGCGTCCCGCAGTGTGTCGGGGTCTGCTGCCGTCAGCGTGCCTTTACCGTCCTTGCGGACTGCGGTGTACGGCTGCGGGTTGACCGGGTTGTCGTCACGCGCGAAGTCGTAGGCGCTGCCCCAGTCCCATCGCAGCCGCGCGAAGGCGTCCGTCTCCGCGATGCCCGGCATGCCTCCTCCTTTCCGGGGCGGCCCCGGACCGGGAGGAATGGCCACCGGCCCGGGGACGCGGGACAATCGTCACGCGGCGGCGTAGCGTGCTGGAAGGTTCACCCGCAGCTGTGTTACAGACCCTGATCGCGTGAGGACGTGTGACGTGAGCGCTCCCGGGCGTGAAGACCGCGAAGACCCCGACCGGCGTTTGTTCGCTGACCAGCTCAAGGCCATGCGCGAGCACGCGGGCTTGTCCCGCGATGAGCTAGGTCGGCAGATCGGCTATACGGGTTCGACGATCGCCAACATCGAGACGATGTACCGCGCGCCGACCCCGGACCAGGCCAGGCGGCTAGACGCGGCGTTCGGGCTGCCGGGGATATTCGAGCGGATAGAAGAACGGCTGCACGGGGTGCCGTTCTCCGCCGGGTTCCGGCCGTTCCAGCCGTATGAGGCCGAGGCGGTGGAGCTGCGGCTGTTCCAGCACACGCTGCTGCCTGGCCTTCTCCAGACGGAGGACTAGGCGCGGGCGGTGCTGTCCAAGCATCCGAATGCCACCGCCGAAGAGATCAGCGAGCGGGTTGCCGGGCGGCTGAAACGGCAGGTGATCCTGGACCGCACCGTGCCGTTGCCGCCTGTGATCTGGGTGCTGCTGGACGAAAACGTGTTGCGTCGCGAGATCGGCAGCCCGAAGATCATGCGTGAACAGCTCTTGCACCTGGTGGAGCTGGCGGAGCGGCCCAACATCACCATTCAGGTGATATCGCGTATCGGGGCGCATCCCGGCCTGCACGGGGCGTTCGCCATCGCCGAGACGCAAGATCACCGCACTATCGTGTACCTGGAGACCGCAGCGGACGGGCAGACACTAGAGGACCCCGGCACCGCTGCCGACATGGCGCTGATGTTCGATACGTTGCGGACCGAAGCGTACAAGGGAAGCGAATCCTTGGCGCTGATCGAGAGGGTTGCAGAGGAATGGACCAAGACAGCGCCGCAACCTGGCGCAAATCAAGCTACAGCGGAACTAACGGCGGCGACTGCGTAGAGGCGGGCGCCGTGCCCGGTGCCGTCCTGGTGCGCGACACTAAGGACCGCGCGGGCGCGGTGCTCGCGTTCGGGCCGCAAGTGTGGCGCGAGTTCGCCGCGAAGGTGGAGATCATGGGCAGGATCGGGTCGACCAGGCCGATGCCCGCGAACGACAGGTAGCTGATTCAGCAAGCATACGACCTCCCGGAAACCGGCATGTAGGATGATCATGGGTCAAATGGGGTCGTATAGGGCCCCTTCTGACCCATGATCATGAGGCATACCCCACGAGCGGGGGCGTGGCAGGGACTCCTGGTCGGCCGGAGATTCGATTTACGCACTTGCACCCGAGCTGAACAGCTACAACGACAGCGTCCCAGCCGCGGTTCGACAGCTCGCTTGGCTGGATGAGGGGCCGGAACAGCCCGACGACCGCTCGGTCTCGTTCACGGCTGGCGGGTGTCCGACCTTGTCCGGGGATCGCGCTCCGGGCGCCGGCCGCCAGCGGACGGTGGCACACTGGCCTTCGCCCTCGCGAGCCTGCCGGGGGTCTCGGTTTGATTACGGTTGGCCGCGCTGCCATCCGGGGCGCTTAATCGCGCGTCACCTTCACAGCGGGAATTACCGAGCGGGATTCCGCCGCGCGGGAATTTCCGCGCAGCGCGGTCGCGCCGCCGACTGGTTTACTGGAGGGGAATTAAGCCGTGCCGTATAACATCACAGTATCCACTGGCGACGTCGCCGATAAGGCGGCGCAGATTCAGCGGACGGCGGGCGAGATCGAGTCGCAGCTGTCCGTGCTGACCGCGCAGATGGCCGACCTTGCCAGCACCTGGACGGGGCCGGCGGCGGCGGCGTTCCAGCACACGTACGAAGAGTGGAAGACCACGCAGCAGCAGACCAAGACGGTCCTTGACGAGATCGGCTCCTGCCTGCGCAACACCGGCCAGGTGTACGACGAGCAGGAAGACGCGCTGCGCAGCCAGTGGTCGTAATGGACGAAGCGGTCCTGTTCGTCCTCGCCTGCCCGCTGCCCGACTCGCGGGGGCCTGCCTACCTGATGCACCAGGTGGGCGGAGTGGGGTGCGTGCTCGCGTATACCGACCTTGACCGCCTGGTCGAGTGCTGCGGCGAGCATCAGCCGTGGCTGGCGGTCCGGATCGGCGCGCTCATGGCCGACCTGCGCGACCAGCGGCTGCCTGGTCCCGTGGTGAACCTGCCGCTGAGCCAGGAGGCCCGGTGGCGTGCCGACGGCCCGCCGTGGGACGTGGCCGCGCTGGCCGCCGCGGGGCAGGCCAGGGGTGGTGCCGATGCCGACGGGGAGCACGGGAGATGACCCAGCTCGGGGTCGACTTCGGCGCGCTGAACTGGGGCGCGTCACAGCTGGACCAGGCCGCCGGGTCGTTCGGGCAGGCAGGCGGGCAGATCGCCGGCACGCCGGGCGCCGCCGCGCCCGGCAGCGCCCCGGGGCTGCTTGACCGGGTCCTCGCCGAGCTCGGCGGCGCTCTTGGCCGGGCGGGCGCCGAGCTCGGCGACGTCGCCGGGCATCTGTCCGCCACCGCCGCCACCTACGAGAACACGGAACGGGCGCTGGCGGCGTGGCTGGTTCCCGGGGGCACGTCCTGATGGGCAGCCTCGGGCTCGCCGGCGACCCGGACGGGTGGCTGCACGCCGGGTACACGATCAGCACGCTGATGGACCAGCTGGACAGCGACCTCGACACCGCCGACCGGGCCGGCGGCTCCGGGCTTCGGCAGACCTGGGCCGGGCCCGTGGCGGACGCCTTTACGCAGGACTGGGGCGCCAGGCGCGCCCGGTACGCGGACCTGATCGCCAGCGCCAGGTCCGCCGCCGCGGCGATCATCGAGTTCGGCGAGCGGCTCGCCGACCTGCTCCGCCGGGCCTACCAGCTAGAGCAGTACTGGTGCGGCTGCGGGCTGACCCTGCTTGACGGCGCCGAGCACTTCCTGCTGCCCTGGGGCTTCGAGCACATGCCCGACGGCACCCAGCTGTCGCTGCGGCAGTGCCTGCAGGACTCCGATCGCGACATCGGCGCGATGTGGAACGACGTCACCGCCGCGGTCGATGACCTGGTGACCGCCCTGGAGTCGGTGCTCGAGGCCCTGGGCGACTTCAATATCCTCGCGGTCGACGTCAGCGTGTGGACGGCTGGGCAGTACCTCAGTGGGTACCTCACGAACCCGCTCAGCCTGCTGGCCGACGGCATGACGATCGTGGCGCACAGCATCGATACCACCGCGAAAGCCGCTCTCGACGAAGGGGTGCGGCTGGAGATGACAGCGGCGGAGGACGGCAGCCGAGCCGTGGAAGCCGCCGCGGACGACGCGTTCGACGCCGGTGAACGTGCCGTCGCGGTGGCCGGCAAGTTCGACGGCTACGCCGATCTGGCCGGGCGGGCAGCCTTCATCGCGGCGATAGTGATAACGGCATGGCAGGTCCGTGACTCTATCCGCAAGCACGGCGCACTCGCCGGGGTCGAAGACAACGCCGGCAACATCGCGGCCCTCGTGGCGGTCCCTGTCGTGGCCGCGCTCCTGCCAGAGGCTGTGGCGGGCGTCGGACTCGTGGCGGCCTTGGCCGTTGTCGGCGTCGGCGTCGGCGCCCTCGTCCAATGGGGCGTCGATCACAACAAGAAGACGATCAACCACGTGGTCCACTCGGTCGGCGACGGCGTCACCGATGCCGCGCAGTGGGCGGGAAACCACGTCAGCGACCTGCCGAGCTGGCTCACCAACTGACGGTCGGCTCCGGGACCTGGACGAGGACCGGCTGTCCCGCCTGGACGAGGTAACCGCGCCCAGGGCAGGCCGCCCGGTCGCCGAC
>NZ_JASIAL010000335.1:0-12223 GCF_030042015.1 Trebonia sp.
CGGCGGGTCGGGGACGGGCCGCGGCCGGCCACAAGCCGGCAGCAGCCGCGCCGCGGCGGCAGCGCCCAGCGCCGCCCTGGCGCCAGGAAGAAGAGGCGGTAGCGCTGCGGTGGCCCAGGCGCAGACAATCATCGCGAACCTGATCACGTCGCACATCCGCGACGTGCCCGACTACCCGCAGCCGGGCGTGCTGTTCAAGGACATCACCCCGCTGCTCGGCGAGCCGGCGGCGTTCATCGCCGTCGTCGACGCCCTGGCGGACTCCTTCGGCCCGGTGGACAAGGTGGCCGGCATCGAGGCGCGCGGGTTCATCCTCGCGGCCCCGGTGGCGTACCGGACCGGGGCCGGGTTCGTGCCGGTGCGCAAGAAGGGCAAGCTGCCCTCGGCGACGTTCGCCCAGGAGTACCAGCTCGAGTACGGCAGCGCGACCCTGGAGGTGCACCAGGACGCGTTCCTGCCAGGGGAGCGGGTGCTGATCGTGGACGACGTGCTGGCCACCGGCGGTACCGCGCGGGCCACGGCCAGCCTCATCGGGCAGTCGGGCGCCGAGGTCGCGGGGATCTCGGTGCTGATGGAGCTGTCGTTCCTTGGCGGTCGCTCCGTCCTCTCCGGCCTGGACGTGCGAGCGCTCCTCACTGTCTGAGACCGTGCGGAATGTCTGGTGTCTGCCCCGGAGTTCACACTAGTAAGTAGACTGATGGCTCGGCAGATGCGAGGAGCGCGAGTGGCCGGTGATGTGATCACAACCGCCACGGCCGGCGCCGAGGCTGCCCGGATCGGGGATACGGTGGAGCTTCGCGACGAGGCCCACGGCGACACGGACCAGGCGACGGCGACCGCGCCGCTGCCCGGCGTGCCCGCGCGCCAGGAGCCCGCCGGGCAGGAGCCATCCGACCGCCCTGAGCGCCCTGACGGCCCCGAGCGCCCTGACGGCCCCGAGCGCGGCGAGCGCGCCGAGCGCAAGGAGCCGGTGTCGCCAGCGCAGCCGCAGCAAGCCCCGCCAGGCGTCGGCGTCCGCCGCCGCCTCGCGAGGCTCGGAGCCCAGCGGGGGTCCGGTGTGAACCCTGTACTCGAACCGCTCATCAAGACCATCCGTGCCACGCACCCCAAGGCTGACGTCCGGATGGTAGAGCGTGCCTATGAGGTGGCGGCCTACTGGCACAGGGACCAGAAGCGCAAGAGCGGCGACCCGTACATCACGCACCCGCTCGCGGTCGCGACGATCCTCGCCGAGCTCGGCCTGAACACCGAGACGATCTGCGCGGCGCTGCTGCACGACACCGTCGAGGACACCCCGTACACGCTCGTGGAGCTGCGCGGCGAATTCGGCGAGGACGTCGCCGCGCTCGTGGACGGCGTGACCAAGCTGGACAAGGTCAAGTACGGCGACTCCGCCGAGTCAGAGACCGTGCGCAAGATGGTCGTCGCGATGTCGCGGGACATCCGGGTGCTGGTGATCAAGCTCGCCGACCGGCTGCACAACATGCGGACGCTGCGCCACGTGTCGCGGGAGAGGCAGGAGCGCAAGTCCCTCGAGACGCTGGAGATCTTCGCCCCGCTCGCGCACCGGCTGGGCATGAACACGATCAAGTGGGAGCTTGAGGATCTCGCCTTCGCCACGCTGTACCCCAAGCGGTACGACGAGATCGCCAGGCTGGTCTTGCAGCGGGCGCCGCGCCGGGACGTGTTCTTGCAGGAGGTCATCGCCGACCTGTACGAGGACATGCGGGACGCGAAGATCAAGGGCACGGTGACCGGCCGCCCGAAGCACTACTACTCGATCTACCAGAAGATGATCGCCCACGGCGTCGGCTTCGACGACATCTACGACCTGGTCGGCATCAGGGTCCTGGTCGACTCGGTGCGGGACTGCTACGCGACGCTCGGCACGATCCACGCGCGCTGGAACCCGGTCCCCGGCCGGTTCAAGGACTACATCGCGATGCCGAAGTTCAACATGTACCAGTCGCTGCACACGACGGTCATCGGCCCTGGCGGCAAGCCCGTCGAGCTGCAGATCCGCACCTGGGACATGCACAAGCGGGCCGAGTACGGCGTGGCGGCGCACTGGAAGTACAAGGAGGAGATGTTCTCAGGCGCCGGCCGCGGCAGCAAAGACGGCAAGGCCGCAGGCGGGGCGAGGAAGGGCAACGACGAGACCACGGAGATGTCCTGGCTGCGCCAGCTCGTCGACTGGCAGCGCGAGACCGAGGACCCCGAGGAGTTCCTCGACTCGCTGCGGTTCGACCTGGCGGGCAACGAGGTCTACGTGTTCACCCCGCGCGGCGAGGTGATCGCGCTGCCGCAGGATGCCACCCCGGTCGACTTCGCCTACGCGATCCACACCGAGGTCGGGCACCGGTGCATCGGTGCCCGCGTGAACGGCCGGCTGGTGGCGCTTGAGTCCACGCTCGACAACGGCGACACCGTGGAGATCTTCACGTCCAAGGCGCAGGAGGCCGGGCCGAACAGGGACTGGCTCAACTTCGTCAAGAGCGCCCGCGCCCGCAACAAGATTCGCGGCTGGTTCTCCAAGGAGCGCCGCGAAGCGGCCGTGGAGGCAGGCAAGGACCAGATCGCCAAGGTCATGCGCAAGCAGGAGCTGCCGCTGCAGCGCCTGATGAGCGCGGACACGCTGCTGACGCTGGCCAGGGAGCTGCGCTACCCGGACCTGTCCGGGCTGTACGCGGCGGTCGGCGAGGGCCGCATCAGCGCCCAGTCGGTGGTGGCCAAGCTGGTGCACCTGGTCGGCCGGCTGGCCGGCGCGGAGGAGGACCTCGCCGAGGCCACCACCCCGGCGCGGGTGGCGCGGGCGGCGCGGTCGCAGACCGCCACCGACTCCGGCGTGGAGGTCGAGGGCGTGACGGACGTCTGGGTGCGGCTATCCAAGTGCTGCACGCCGGTGCCCGGCGACCAGATCCAGGGGTTCGTCACCCACGGCCACGGCGTTTCTGTGCACCGGGTGGACTGCGTGAACCTCGCCCACCTCACCGAGACCCAGAAGGAGCGGACGGTCACGGTGCACTGGGCGCCGTCCGACGCCTCGATTTTCCTTGTCGCCATCCAGGTGGAGGCGCTGGACAGGACCAGGCTGCTGTCCGACGTGACCAGGGTGCTCTCCGACCATCACGTCAACATCCTGTCGGCGTCGGTGACCACAACGCGGGACCGGGTGGCGATCAGCCGGTTCAGCTTCGAGATGGGCGATCCCAAGCACCTGGGCGACCTGCTGCGCGCGGTCCGCGGCGTGGACGGCGTCTACGACGTCTACCGCATGACCAACTGAGCGGGAGCCAGGCCTCAGCTGGTGAACTCCGCCAGCGTTCGCTCGGCCTCCTCCAGCCAGGACCGCCGTGCCGCCAGCGCCTCGGAGGTCTTGCGGATACCGGCCGTGTCCCCGCGCTCGCGGGCCCGCGACAGCTGCGCTTCCAGCGACGAGATCGCCGAACGCAGCTGCGCCACCGTCCCCTCGGCGCGCGCCAGCGCCTCGGGGTTCGAGCGCCGCCACTGGGTTTCCTCCGCCCGCCGGATCGTCTCCTCCACCCGGCGCAGCCCGGCCTCGAGCTGCTCCCGCGACTCGCGCGGCACCGGGCCGGCCTGCTCCCAGCGCTCCTGGATGGACCGCAGCGCGGCCCGCGCGGCCCGCAGGTCGCTGACCGGCAGCAGCGCCTGCGCCTCCGCGAGCAGCTGCTCTTTTACCGAGGCGTGCGAGCGCAGTTCGCTTTCCTTGGCGGCGAACACCTCGGTCCGTGCGGCGAAGAACTTGTCCTGGGCGTCGCGGAACCGCTTCCACAGGTCGGCCTCGGCGTCGCGCCCGGCGCGGCCCGCTTCCTTCCACTGGCGCATCAGCTCGCGGTAGGCGCTGGTGGTCTGGCCCCAGTCGGTCGAGGACGACAGCGCCTCGGCCTCCTCGACCAGCTTCTCCTTGCGGGCCCGCACCGCGTCCCGCTCCGCCTCAAGCGAGGCGAAGTAGGACTTGCGCCGCTTGGTGAACGCGTTGCGCGCCGCGGACAGCCGCTTCCACAGCACCGCCTCGACGGCGCGGTCGGCGTGTGGCGCGGCCTTCCACTCCTCGAGCAGCTCGGCCATCCGCTCGCCGCTGGCCTTCCAGTGCGTGGCCTCGGCGGCGATCCGCTCGGCCTCCTCGACGATCCGCTCCTTGACCTCGCGGGCCTCGCTGCGCGCGTGCTCGCGGGCGGCCTTGACCTCCTCGCGGCGCTGGTCGACCGCGGTCGTCAGCGCCTCCAGGCGCGTCCGCAGCCCGTCCAGGTCGCCGAGCGCGTTGGCCTCCCCGACGCTGTGCAGCAGCCGCTGCACGGTCGACTGAGCCTGGGCGGGGGCGATCTCGGTCGCGGCGATCCGCTGCTCGATGAGCGCGACCTCGGTCTCCAGCGACAGGAATTTGCGCCGGAAGAACACGAGCGCCTCTTCCGGGCTCCCCGCCGCCCACGAGCCGATCACCCGCTCGCCATCGGCGGTACGCACGTAGACCGTCCCGTCGGCGTCTACCCGACCCCAGGGATCGTTGGCGGTGGTCACGGGCGAACCTCCTGGTTCTCTGCCGCCCCAGTCATGAGGGCGATGTGTGGTGCTTTGCTCAGGTCTTCTTCTTGATCGTCACGCTCTCGATGATGACCTTCTCCTTAGGCGCGCCGCCGCCTACGTCGGCATAGGTACACGTAGTTCCCGCTGCCGCCACTTTCTGCAGGATATCCAGGCCCGAGGTAATTGTCCCGAACGGGGTGTAATCGGGCTCTAGGTCACTGGCCTTGAACACAAGGAAGAACTGGCTGCCATTGGAGTCCGCCGCACCGGTGTTGGCCATCGCGACCGTTCCAGCCTTGTACGTCGCCCCCGTCAGGTTTTCGCTGGCGAATTCGTACCCGGGCGTGCCGCTGCCAGGCGCGTTAGCCGCCTCCGAGCAGGTCAGCTTCGTGGTGGCCTTCGCAAGCGGGTCCCCGCACTGCAGCATGTAAATCTCGTCGCTGTCGCTCACCCGGTGGCACTGGCTGTCATTCCAGAAGCCGGCCTCGGCCAGGTGGACGAACGAGTTGACCGTGCAGGTCGCCTTCGAGTTCAGCAGGTCGATATCGATTTTCCCGCGGTTGGTGTTGATCGTCGCGGTGTAGGAGGCCGTGTAGTCCGGCGTGGCCGGCGGCAGGCTGACCTTCTTGGCGGCGGTCCCGGCCTTGGTGTAGGTACAGTGGTGCGCGGGCTCGGCGATCGTCGACGCCGTCGGGGTGGCCGACGGCGAGGCGGACTTCGACCCGGTAGCCTTAGCCGACGCGGACGCCTTAGGCGACCCGCCGCCCACGAACGCCACCGATAGGCCTATGGCCAGCCCGAGGACGAGGGCCACGGCGAGCCCGATCCCGGTCCACTGGCGGACCTTGTTCCGCCGCTGCAGGTGCTGTTGGCGCCTGCGCTCATAACGCTCGCGAGCGCGCCTGCGGTCCCGCTCCTTCTTGCCCGCCACGGATCTTGACCTCCACTATCCGACCTGTCTGGCGATTACACAGGTAACGTCCGCCTTTGGTGACGTAACCGCACGATCGTTCGCGAATCGTACCTGGCCACCATGAGAAGCGGTACTGTCGTTATCGGTTCGCTGCACTGTCTGCCGAGTCGGTAGCCTGTCTGCGTGCTAGTCACTGGGTTTCCCGCGGGTGTGTTC
Source organism: Trebonia sp. (assembly GCF_030042015.1). Taxonomy (GTDB): domain Bacteria; phylum Actinomycetota; class Actinomycetes; order Streptosporangiales; family Streptosporangiaceae; genus Trebonia. The sequence continues at coordinate 5,675 of NZ_JASIAL010000335.1, forward strand.
GCCGCCAACTGCTACCTGGTCGCGCCGGCCCCCGGCGAGCAGTGCGTGATCGTCGACCCGGGGCAGGACGCCGAGGGCCAGATCGGGGAACTTCTCGCCCGCTACCGGCTGAAGCCTATCGCGGTGCTCCTGACGCACGGTCACATAGATCATGTGTGGTCGGTCGCACCGGTCTGCGGCGCCAGGGGCATACCCGCCTACGTTCACCCGGACGACCGCGCGCTGCTCGCCGACCCGGCCAAGGGCCTGGCGCTGTCCGTCGGCCAGCAGCTGTTCGGCGGGATCACGTTCACCGAGCCCGACGACGTGCGGGAACTCGCCGACGGCGAGACGCTGACCCTGGGCGGCTGCGAGTTCACCGTGGGCCACGTCCCCGGCCACACGCCCGGCTCGGTAACCTTCCGCATCGGCGCCCCCCCCGACCACCCCGGCCGCGCATCCGCCCCCGCCGCCGCCCCCGCCGCCCCCGCCGCCCCCATCCGCGCCGATAACAGCAACACGCTGTTCAGCGGCGACCTGCTGTTCGCCGGCTCGATCGGCCGCACCGACCTGCCAGGCGGCGACGACAACGCGATGCTGCGCAGCCTCGCGCGGACCCTCACGCTGCCAGACGACACGCTCGTGCTGCCCGGGCACGGCCCGCAGACCACCATCGGCGCCGAGCGCAGGACCAATCCCTTCCTCACCGGACTTCAGCCAGCCCGAAGGGGGCTTTGACCGTGTCTTTCCAGGCCCCCAAGGGGGTCTCAGAATACGTGCCGCCGCGCAGCGCCACACTCGAGGCGGCCCGCGAGGCGTTCGCCGGCTCGGCGCGCCTCGCGTGCTACGGCTACCTGGAGACGGCGGTGTTCGAGGACACCGCGCTGTTCGTCCGCGGGGTCGGCGAGTCAAGCGACGTGGTGCGCAAGGAGATGTACTCCTTCGAAGACCGCGGCGGGCGCGAGCTGACGCTGCGCCCCGAGTTCACCGCGGGCGTGGTCCGCTCGGTGCTCGAGCACAACCTGCACAAGGGCGCGCTGCCGGTGAAGGTGTGGACGGCCGGGCCGGCGTTCCGCTACGAGCGCCCGCAGTCCGGCCGGTACCGGCAGTTCTACCAGTTCGACCTTGAGGCGATCGGGACCGAGGACCCGGCCGTGGACGCCGAGACGATCGCGGTCGCCTGGGACGCCTACGCCGCGCTCGGCATCACCCGGCTGACGCTGCTGCTCAACTCCCTCGGCGACAAGGTGTGCCGCCCCGTCTACCGCGAGGCGCTGCAGAAGTTCCTGCGCGCGCTCGACCTGGACGCCGAGACCAGGGAGCGGATCGAGCTGAACCCGCTGCGGGTGCTCGACGACAAGCGGCCGCAGGTGCGCGCGCAGCTGGCGAACGCCCCGGTGATGACCGACTACCTGTGCGAGGCCTGCGCCGCGCACCACGAGGTGGTCCGCGGCCTGCTCACCGGCCTGGGCATCCCGTTCACGGACGCGCCGCGCCTGGTCCGCGGCCTCGACTACTACAACCGGACGACGTACGAGTTCGACCACGCGCTGCTCGGCGCCCAGTCCGGCGTCGGCGGCGGCGGCAGGTACGACGGGCTTTCTGAGGACATCGGCGGGCCGCCGCTGCCTGGCATCGGGTTCGCGGTCGGCCTTGACCGCATCGTGCTGGCCATCGAGTCCGAACGAGGCGCGGCCGCTGCCCACCCGGGCACCGGCTGCCAGGTGTTCGGCGTGCCGCTCGGCGAGCGAACTCACCGGGACGTGCTGACCCTGGTCACCGCGCTGCGCCGGGCCGGGGTGCGGGCCGACATGGCGTTCGGCACGCGGGCGCTGAAGGGCGCGATGAGAGCCGCCGACCACTCCGGCGCCCGGTACGCGGCGCTGATCGGGGAGGCGGAGAGAAGCCACGGCACCGTTCGGATGAAAGATCTTGAAAACGGCGAGCAGCGCGACGTGCCGGCGAGCGAGGCTACGGCGTGGCTGATTGAGAGGTTGTCATCGTGATCAGGACGCATGAGGCCGGGACCCTGCGCGCCGAGCACGCGGGGGAGCAGGTCGTACTGGCGGGCTGGGTGGCGCGGCGGCGCGACCACGGCGGCGTGGTGTTCGTCGACCTGCGGGACGCCAGCGGCATCGTGCAGATCGTGTGGCGCGGCGAGGAGGCGACCGCCCACGAGCTGCGGGCGGAGTTCTGCATCCGGGTGACCGGCGAGGTGCGGGTGCGCCCGGCCGGCAACGAGAACCCCGAGCTCGCCACCGGCGCGGTCGAGGTGGACGCGCAGACCGTGGAGGTGCTCAGCGAGGCGGACCCGCTGCCGTTCCCCGTCGAGGGCGACGCCGACGTCAGCGAGGACGTCCGGATCAGGTACCGCTACCTGGACATCAGGCGCGAGGAGACCGCGCGGGCGCTGCGCGTCCGCTCCCAGGCGGCCTACCTGCTCGGCGACGTGATGCGCGACCACCGGTTCGTGAACGTCGAGACGCCGTACCTGACCCGGTCGACGCCCGAAGGCGCCCGCGACTTCCTCGTCCCGGTCCGGCTGCGCCCCGGCAACTGGTACGCGCTGCCGCAGTCGCCGCAGCTGTTCAAGCAGCTGCTGATGGTCGGCGGGCTCGAGCGGTATTACCAGCTCGCGCGCTGCTTCCGCGACGAGGACTTCCGCAAGGACCGGCAGCCGGAGTTCACCCAGATCGACCTGGAGATGTCGTTCGTGACCCGCGAGGACGTGATCGCGGTCGCCGAGGACATCGTGGTCACCTTGTGGGAGCAGCTCGCCGGCTACCGGGTGCCGCGGCCGCTGCCGCGGATGACATACGCCGACGCGATGGCCAGGTACGGCTCGGACAAGCCGGACCTGCGGTTCGCCGTCGAGCTGACCGACCTGACCAAGCACTTCGCCGGCACGGAGTTCCGGGTGTTCCAGGCGCCGTACGTGGGCGCGGTCGTGATGCCGGGCGGGGCGTCGCAGACCCGGCGCGAGCTTGACGGGTGGCAGGACTGGGCCAAGTCGCGCGGCGCCCGCGGCCTGGCCTACGTGCTGATCGGCGGCGACGGCTCCGTCGGCGGGCCCGTGGCGAAGAACCTGTCCGACGCCGAGCGCGCCGGCCTGGCGGCGGCCGTGGGCGCGACGCCGGGGGATGCCGTGTTCTTCGCGGCGGGCGCCGCCGCGGCGTCCCAGGAGCTGCTCGGCGCGGCGCGGCTGGAGATCGGCCGCCGCTGCGGCCTCGTCGACGAGTCCGCGTGGTCGTTCCTTTGGGTTGTCGACGCGCCGATGTTCGAGGAGACCGACGAGGGCGGCTGGACGCCGGTGCACCACCCGTTCACCGCCCCGCTGCCCGAATGGGCCGACAAGTTCGCCGACCAGCCCGGTGCGGCGCTGGCGGACGCCTACGACATCGTGTGCAACGGATACGAGATCGGCGGCGGGTCGATCCGTATCCACCGCCCGGCGATGCAGCAGGCCGTCTTCGACGTGATCGGGCTGTCGCCGCAGGAGGCGCGGTCGCAGTTCGGGTTCCTCCTTGACGCGTTCAAGTACGGGCCGCCGCCGCACGGCGGCATAGCCTTCGGCTGGGACCGCGTGGTGATGCTGCTCGCGGGCGCGGAGACGATCCGCGACGTGATCGCCTTCCCCAAGGCCGCCAGCGGCGCCGACCCGCTGACCGGCGCCCCCACCCCGATAACCCCCGCCCAGCGCCGGGAAGCCGGCATAGACGCCAAGCCCGCCCCCCCGCCCGGCGCCTGAGCCACCCTCCGCAGACAACGGGAAAGATCCTCGGACCTGGGGGTCGGAGGATCTTTCCCGTTAATCGATCAGAGCCGGTTTTGTCGGTACCGCCACGCATGCTAAGAGGCGTGGACGTCCCCTTTGAGGTACTCCTGAGGTACCAGGCAGGAGTTGTTACGCGGGCCCAGGCCCACAGGTCGGGTCTGTCGGACGGCGCGATCGACCACCGGGTCGCGACAGGGCGATGGCAGCGCGTCTACCCTGGCGTGTACGTCACGTTCAGCGGCCCGGTGTCCCGCGAGGCCCGGTTGTGGGCGGCGGTGCTGTACGCCGGCCCGGACGCGGTGCTTAGCCACGAGACCGCGGCCGAACTCCAGCGGCTCCTCGACAAGCCCGCACCGTTGGTCCACCTCTCGGTGCCGCGCACCCGTCGAGTTGCCCCATATGAGGGCCTGAGGATCTCCACATCGCGGCGCACGGTCGTCGGCCAGCGCTTCCCGCCCGGCGTCCTGCCGCAGACACTCGTCGACGACACCCTGCTTGACCTCATCGACAAGGCCGGGACGTTCGACGAGGTGTGCGCGCTGGTCACCCGCGCGTTCGGCAGGCGGCTGACCGGCGAGGGAAGGCTCCGCGCGACCGCGCGGCTGCGCGGGCGGCTGCGCTGGCGAAGCGACGTGGACGCGCTCATCACCGAGGCGGCGCACGGCACGCACTCGCTGCTTGAGTACCACTACGACCGTGACGTCGAGAAAGCTCACGGCCTCCCCAAGGCGGCGCGTCAGACGCCCTACACCAAGCTGGACGGCAGCAAAGGCTTCCGTGACCGCTGTTACCAGGACTACGGGGTGCTCGTCGAACTCGACGGCGCGTCCACGCACCCGCAAGAGGACCGGTGGACCGACCGCGAGCGTGACAACCACGCGGCCACCCTGCGCAAGCAGACTCTGCGATTCGGCTGGAAGCACGTCAGGCACCAGACCTGCGAGACCGCGGCCATGACCGCCGCCGTGCTGGCGAACCACGGCTGGCGGGGATCCCCGCAGCCGTGCTCTGCTGACTGCGCCGCCACCCGGCGCCGGACGGCAGCGCCGCAGCATAACGAGCATGACTATGAGAGGCTTCCTGCGCAGTAGGCTCAGTTCGTGGACAGTTTGTTCGATGAGGCGGAGGAACGCGCGACCAGGCAGGCCGCGCCGCTCGCCGTCCGGATGCGGCCGCGGACGCTGGATGAGGTGGTCGGCCAGCCGCACCTGACCGCCGCGGGCACGGCGTTCCGCAAGCTCATCGACAACGACGCGCCGATGTCGCTGCTGCTGTGGGGCCCGCCTGGCACCGGCAAGACCACGCTCGCGTACGTGGTCAGCCAAGTCACGAGCAGGAAGTTCACCGAGCTTTCCGCGGTGACCGCGGGCGTGAAGGACGTGCGCGCGGCGGTCGACGCGGCCAGGCGCGAGCTCGGCCTGTCCGGCAGGCAGACCCTGCTGTTCATCGACGAGGTGCACCGGTTCAGCAAGACCCAGCAGGACGCGCTGCTGCCTGCCGTCGAGAACCGCTGGGTGAGCTTCATCGGCGCCACCACGGAGAACCCGTCGTTCTCCGTGGTCTCCCCGCTGCTGTCGCGCTCGCTGCTGCTGACCCTGCTGCCCCTTTCCGATGACGACATCCGCGAGCTGGTCACCCGCGCCCTCGCCGACGAGCGCGGCCTGGCCGGGAACGTCACGCTCGCGGACGACGCCCGAGAGCACCTGGTCCGGCTCGCCGGCGGCGACGGGCGGCGGGCGCTCTCCTACCTGGAGGCGGCCGCCCTCGGCTCGGCGGCCATCGACACCCAGGCCCTGGAGCGCGCCGTCGACCGGGCCGCGGTCCGCTACGACCGTGACGGGGACCAGCACTACGACGTGATCAGCGCGTTCATCAAGTCGATCAGGGGCAGCGACGCGGACGCCGCGCTGCACTACCTCGCGCGGATGATCGAGGCGGGGGAGGACCCGCGGTTCATCGCCAGGCGGCTGATCGTGCACGCGAGCGAGGACATCGGGATGGCCGACCCGACCGCGCTGCAGACGGCCGTCGCGGCCGCCCACGCGGTCGAGTTCGTCGGCCTGCCAGAGGCGCGGATCAACCTGGCGCAGGCGGTGATCCACCTGTCGCTGGCACCGAAGTCCAACGCCGTGGTCAAGGCGATCGGCGCCGCCCAGGCGGACGTGCGGGCCGGACTGATCGGGGCGGTGCCAGCGCACCTGCGCGACGCGCACTACGCTGGGGCCAAGCGCCTCGGGCACGGCGACGGGTACGTGTACCCGCACGACCTGCCCGAGGGCATCGCGGCGCAGCAGTACGCGCCCGACGTGGTGACTGGCCGTACTTACTACGAGCCCACTGACCACGGCATGGAAAACCGCTTTTCCGAACGGTCCCGGCTGATTCGCGAGATCCTGCGTGCTGAATCAGGTGGCGGGCCCGGCGGTGGCGATGCCAGCGAAGGGGACGGGGAATGACCACGGGGCCAGACGTCGCGGGAGAGCCAGCATGAGCCTGACCGGTGTCGCCGCGCTGATCGCGGCGGTGAGTTTCGCCGTGCTCGCCGGCGCGGGGGTGTACCTGGCCGTGCGCCTGACGCGGGTGCTCGGCGACGCGGCCACGCTGGTGCGCGAGACGCGCGCAGGCCAGCAGGCGGTGCTCGCCCGCGCCAACGCGGCGGTCGACCGGGCGAACGCGCAGCTCGACCGCGGCGACGCGGTGATGGCCAGCATGGACGAGCTCGGCGCGGGGGTAGCCGAGCTCGCCGGGCAGGTCGGCGCGCTCGCCGGCCTGGGCCGGGCGCTGGCCGCCGGGCC
>NZ_JASIAL010000336.1:0-6417 GCF_030042015.1 Trebonia sp.
TGGGCGACCAGCCGGGCGTGCGCGGCGCGCGCGGCGTGCTGGGCATTCGGGTCCGCATCGGCGGGGATGCCGGCGGCCAGGCCCCGGATGCCGCCGAGCAGCGACTCAGCCACCGGCGCGGACAGCCGGTCGAGAGCCTTGACCGCCGCGTCGATCACCCGCGGCCAGGCGGCCAGGTGCGCGGCGCGGGCCGCGTCCCGCTGCTCGCGCGGCGCGTAGTCCTTGTCGTAGCAGGAAAGGTCGAGCTCCAACAGGTGGTGCAGCGGGTTGCGGCGGTGCAGCTCAAGGTCGCCGTAGACCACCCGCTGCAGGTCTTCGGCCGCGCGCAGGTGCGCCTCGTCGTGCGGATCGGCCTGTGCTCGGCCCGTCTCGCGGGCCGCGGCCAGCCGGGCAAGCCCGGCCGCCACGGCGGCCGGCGACAGGTCCTGCGGAATGCCGTCGTACTCGTGCCGGCCGCTGTACTCACGCATCTCCGCGACGTTGAGGTCGCAGACCGCGCGCAGCCGCGGGTCAAGGTCGTCCATGCGAGGCAACGCTACAGTGTTCGTTATGGCCGACATCCCGGAGTTCACCACCAGGCCGGAGCTCGCGGGCACGTTCGGCATGGTGGCGTCCACGCACTGGCTCGCCTCGGCGGCCGGCATGGCGGTCCTGGAAAAGGACGGCAACGCCTTCGACGCCGCGGTCGCGGCCGGTTTCGTGCTGCAGGTCGTCGAGCCGCACCTGTGCGGCCCGGGCGGCGAGGTGCCGGTGATCGGCTACGACGCGGGCCGCGGTGAGACGTTCGCGGTCTGCGGGCAGGGCACCGCCCCGGCCGGCGCCACCACGCAGGCCTACACGGCGCTCGGCCTGGACCTGGTGCCGGGCAGCGGGCTGCTGGCCGCGTGCGTGCCTGGCGCGCTCGGCGCGTGGCTGCTCCTGCTGCGCGAGTACGGGCGGCTGCGGCTGCGCGACGTGCTCGGCTACGCGATCGGCTACGCCGAGTCCGGGTACCCGCTCGTGCCCGCTATCAGCTGGGGCATCGCCAGCGTGGCCGACCTGTTCCGCGAGCACTGGACCAGCTCCGCGCAGGTGTACCTGCCAGGCGGCGGCGTGCCTGCGCCGGGCAGCAGGTTCGCCAATCCCGCGCTCGCCGCCACGTACAAGGCGATCCTTGACGAGGCCGAGGCGGCCAGCAGCGACCGGGACGAGCAGATCGAGGCGGCGCGGCGCGCCTGGTACGACGGTTTCGTGGCCGAGGCGGTCGGCCGGTTCGCGGCCACCGAGGTGATGGACGTGACGGGGGAGCGGCACCGCGGGTTCCTCACCGCGCAGGACCTGGCGACCTGGCACGCCCGCCTTGAGGCTCCAGTCACCTACGACTACCGCGGATTCACCGTCTGCAAGACCGGCCCCTGGGGCCAGGGACCGGTGTTCCTGCAGCAGCTCGCCCTGCTCGACGGCTTCGACCTGGACCGGATGGAGCCGGGCGGCGCGGAGTACATCCACACGGTGACGGAGTGCGCGAAGCTCGCGTTTGCTGACCGGGAAGCGTGGTACGGAGACCCGGACTTCGCCGATGTGCCCCTGGACGATCTGCTGTCACAAGCGTATAACGACGAGCGCCGCAAGCTCGTCGGCGACACCGCGAGCGCGCAGCTGCTGCCAGGCCGGCCCGGCGGAAGAGAACCGGCGCTGCCGGCATTCGCCACGGCACCGTTCGGGATAACAGCAAGAGGCGGGGCGGGCCCGCGGGGGAGCGGGGACCCCGCCCTGGATCCGGCGACCGGCGAGCCGCTCGCCAGATCCGCCAGCGCGCAGGCGCGGCGCGGCGACACCTGCCACCTCGACGTGGCCGACCGGTGGGGCAACCTGGTCACCGCCACGCCGAGCGGCGGCTGGCTGCAGTCCTCGCCCGTCATTCCCGAGCTCGGCTTCTGCCTCGGCACCCGTGCGCAGATGTTCTCGCTCACCCCGGGCCTGCCCGCCACGCTCGCGCCGGGCAAGCGACCGCGGACCACGCTGACGCCCACGCTGGCGCTGCGCGACGGCGAGCCGTACCTGGCGTTCGGCACCCCGGGCGGGGACCAGCAGGACCAGTGGACGCTCGCCTTCTTCCTCAGCCACGTGCACTTTGGGATGAACCTGCAGCAGGCGATCGACTTCCCGGCGTTCCACTCACGGCACATGCCGTCCTCGTTCTACCCGCGCGAGGCGTACCCGAGGGCGCTGGACGTGGAAGAGCGCGCCGGCGAGCCGGTCATCGGGGAGCTGCGCGAGCGCGGGCACGACGTCGTGGTGCAGCCGCCGTGGTCGCTGGGCCGGATCAGCGCGGTGGCCCGCCGCGGCGGCATGCTGTACGCCGCGGCCAACCCGCGCGGCATGCAGGGCTACGCCGTCGGCCGCTGACACCGATGACACATGTCATGACGGAGTGCTGAGGGAGCGCACTACCGGCCGCGCGCAGCCGATGGTGGTATGGGTGGCGGACGTACGCCATAGCCACAGCCACCCACCCAAGGGGACCACTGATGAGCCACAGCGGAACGGGACCGATCGTCTCGTTCGAGAACGTAAGCAAGCACTACGGGAGCCTCAAGGCGGTCGACGGGCTCAGCCTTGACCTGCGGCCGGGCGAGACCGTCGCCCTCCTCGGCCCGAACGGCGCCGGCAAGTCCACCTCGCTGGACATGCTGCTCGCGCTCCGCAAGCCGACATCGGGCAAGATCGCGATGTTCGGCAGCGACCCCTACCACGCGGTCAAGTCCGGCCGGGTCGGTGCCATGCTGCAGTCCGGCGGGCTGATGCCGGAGATCACGGTCGGCGAGCTGGTGACGCTGGTGGCGGGGTTCCACCCGCGGCCGATACCGCCGGAGGTCACGATGAAGCGCGCGGGCATCGCCGAGCTCGCCGGCCAGCGGGTCGACCGGCTGTCCGGCGGCCAGACGCAGCGCGTGCGGTTCGCGCTCGCGATCGCGGGCGACTGCGAGCTGATCGTGCTCGACGAGCCCACGACGGCGATGGACGTGGAGACCCGCCAGCTGTTCTGGGCGAACATGAAGGCCGAGGTCGCCGAGGGCAAGACGCTGCTGTTCGCCACGCACTACCTGGAAGAGGCCGACCAGGCCGCCGACCGCATCCTCGTGATCAACAGGGGACGGCTGCTCGCCGACGGCACCCCGGCCGAGATCAAGGAAAAGGCCGGGGCCAAGCGGATGTCCTTCCGCCTGAACCAGGTGGACGAGCCGTTCCTGCTCGGCCTGCCCGGGCTGGTGAACCTGGAGGTCAGGAACGACCTGGTGCAGATCCAGACCACCGATTCCGACGACACGCTGTACGCGCTGCTCGACGCCGGCTACCGGCCGCGCGAGCTCGAAGTGGGCAGCCTCGGCCTCGAGCAGGCCTTCATCGCGATCACGGCGGAAGACGACAGGGCGGGCGACCCGGCGACCCCGGCCGACCCCGTGCCGGCTGGTTTCCGCCAACAGGGAAACAGGGAGACGATCTGACATGAGGGGCACGTTGTCGCTGGCGACGGCCGAGGTCAACCGGGTGCGCCGGAACAAGCGCTACCTGATCTTCACCGTCGCCCTTCCGGTCATGCTGTACCTGATCTTCGCCAAGCAGGCGGCTACCGTCTACGGCGTACCGTTCAAGGCCTTCTACATGGTGGGCATGGCCTCGTTCGGCGCGTTCGCCGGAGCCTTCAACAACAACATGATCCGCATCTCGCAGGAGCGCAAGGACGGCTGGATCAGGCAGCTCCGGCTGACCCCGCTGCCCGCGAACGCCTACGTGGTCGCGAAGATCCTCGCCTCAATGGCGACCACGGTTCCGTCGATCGTGGTCGTGCTGCTGCTCGGCCGGTTCTACGGCGGCGTGATGATGCCGATCTGGAAGTGGATCGCGATCGCGGTCGCCATCTGGCTCGGCACGCTGATCTTCGCCGCGCTCGCGGTGGCCCTGGGCTACATGCTGCGGCCGGACTCGGTGCAGCCGGTCGCGATGCTCGTGTACTTCTTCTTCACGATCTTCGGCGGCCTGTGGTTCCCCCTCAGCGGCGGCCTGCGCAAGTTCGGCGAGATCACGCCGACCTACCGGATCATCGCGATCAGCACGGACGTGCTCGCCAACGGGACCATCTCGATCGCCAACATCGCCGTCATCCTGATCTGGCTAGTGGGCTTCGTCGCCTTCGCCGTGCTGGCGGTGCGGGCGACCGCCGAGGCGGTCTGAGCAGCGCGGCTCTGCGGGCCGCGCCCGCGGGCGCGGCCGCGGAGCACAGCCGGGCCTAGCATGATTAAAGGCGAGAGAGGCAGCGGATATGGCTGATCCCGGTACCGGCACGCGCTTCGGTCCTGGCGACAACAGCAGGGCCGCGCGCGTCATCGGCATGCTGTTCACCGCGGTCTGGCTCGTCTACCTCATCCAGCCGGTGACCACCTTGTTCGGCCATCACCACAGCGCGCTGTACACGGGCGGCGGGCTGGCGATCGTGGTGGCGTTCTGCGCCATCTACCTGAGCTACGTCCCCAGCTGGCCGCACCCCCTGCCGCGCGCGGTGTTCAGCGTGGCCGCCCTGGCCGCGCTCGCGGCGGCCGCCTGCGTGCTGTACGCGGGTACCGGGGCAAGCACGCTGTGGATCTTCGTGTCCTCCGCGTCCGGCCTGCTGGTCCCCAGCCGCCGCTGGGCGGTGCGGGCGGTCATCGGGTGCGGCGTGGCGTACGCGATCTTCTGCCTGACCGGGCACGTCGACACGACGGACTTCGTGCTCAACCTGCTGCCCGTCGTGTTTGTCGGCCTGGCCGTGATCGGCCTGCGCAGGCTGGCCGAGGTGACGAACGAACTGCGGCAGGCCAGGGAGACCGTGGCGCAGCTGGCCGCGAGCGAGGAGCGGCTGCGGCTGGCCCGTGACATGCACGACCTGACGGGGCAGTCGCTGTCGATGATCACGCTCAAGTCCGAGCTCGCCGCACGGCTGCTGCGGCGGCTGCCTGAAGGCCCCGACCGGGACCGGGTGCGCGACGAGATCGAACAGGTCGCGAGCGTCAGCAGGCAGACCCTGCACGACATCCGCGAGGCCATCAGCGGCTACCGGCGGCCGACGCTCGCGGTTGAGATCATCACCGCGCGCACCGCCCTCGAAGCGGCCGGGATCACGCCGCACGACGACGCGGACCTCACGCTGCTGTCCGGCACGTTCGACCCCGACGCGGAGGCGGCCCTGGCCTGGTGCCTGCGTGAGGCGGTTACCAACGTGGTCCGCCACTCGGGAGCGAAGAACTGCCACGTCGGTCTCACCCACCGCTCCGGCATCCTCGCCCTGGACGTCCACGACGACGGTCATGGCCACGCCGGGGACGCCGCGGGCACCGGACTGCGCGGCATGTCCGAACGGCTTGCCGCCGTCGGCGGCGAGCTCGAGATCGTTCCCGGCCCGGCCCGCGGCTTCACCGTCATCGCTTCGGTTCCCGACCGCAGCGGCGCTACCGTGACATCGTGAACCCGATCCGGGTCCTGCTCGCCGAGGACCAGGCGATGATCCGCGAGGCGCTCACGGCGCTGCTGTCGTTCGAGGACGACATCGAGGTGGTCGCCCAGGTCGGCCGCGGCGACGAGGTGACGAGCGCCGCGAAGGACGCCAAGCCCGATGTGGCCCTGCTGGACATCGAGATGCCCGGCATGGACGGCCTGGCGGCCGCGGCGGCGCTGCGGAAGCAGTCCCCGGACATCAAGATCGTCATCCTCACCACGTTCGGCCGCCCGGGCTACCTGCGCCGCGCGATGGAGTCCGGCGTGTCAGGGTTCATCGTGAAGGACTCGCCTGCGGACAAGCTCGCGCGGACGATCAGGCAGGTCAGGAACGGGCAGAAGGTCATCGACCCGGACCTCGCCGCGGCCGCGCTGACCGAGGGCGCGAGCCCGCTCACGCCACGCGAGCGGGACGTCCTCGCGGCCAGCCGCGACGGCGCGACGATCGCCGAGATCGCCGCCACCCTCTACCTGTCCGAGGGCACGGTGCGCAACTACCTGTCCGCCTGCATCCAGAAGACCGGCGCCCGCAACCGGACAGAAGCCCTGCGCCTAGCCCAGGAGCGCGGCTGGTTGTTGTAGGCACCCCCACCCGCAGTCCCCCCGGAGCACGTGCGCCGTTAAGGCGCGGCCGGGGGGTCCCGGGGGGTCGTCCCCCCGGGCAGGCGGCGCTATCGGGCCGCAGTCCCCCCGGAGCACGTGCGCCGTTAAGGCGCAGCCGGGGGGTCCCGGGGGGTCGTCCCCCCGGGCAAGAAGGCACTTCTTCCCCGTAGGATGAAGCGCGTGACATCACCCGGTTACCTTCGTTTCCCGCATATTCACGGTGATCTCCTCACCTTCGTCGCCGAAGACGACGTATGGCTCGCCCCGGCAGCGGGCGGCCGGGCGTGGCGGCTGACCTCAGAT
>NZ_JASIAL010000337.1:0-9757 GCF_030042015.1 Trebonia sp.
CGGCGGCGCTCCCGCGGCCGGCGGTCCGGGGTCGGGCGGACCAGTCGTTCCCCTCGGCGGCCGGCCTCGGCGGCGGTGGCGCCTGATCGCGGCCGCCGCGGCCGCGGTCATCGTCGTGGCCGGGGTCGCGCTAGGGTTCGGCCTGTCCTCGGCGGGGTCGAAGAACCCCAACTCGGGTCCGTCGCCGTCCCTGCTGCCCAGCTCGGGACAGGCGAAGAAACCGTCGCCGACCCCGACCCCGACGCCCAAGCCGACGAACACGGGCGCGAGCGGGCTCGGGCGCAACATCGGCGGCGGCAAGAAGCCGAAGCCAACGCACTCCCCGACACCGACACCGACGACCGCGCCCCCGGCGCCGACCACGGCCCCCCCGGCGCCGACGACGCCGCCGGCCCCTGCACCGACGACACCGTCGCCCGCACCCAAGCCGACGCCTGCGCCGCCATCGCAGTCGATTTCCACATGGTCCGGCGCCAGCTACTTCAACTGCTCGAACCTCGGGTCGATCGGGTCCATTCCGGGTGGTACGCCTGCGTCATTCATTTTCTACAACAACAGTTCGGCCAGTATCGGCGTCTATGAAATTAACTCTAGCGACGGCGTCGACTACGTAACCTCGGTTGGGGCGCATGGGTCGTACACCGCCAGCGTCGACACCGACCAGGACTGGATGGTCGGCAATTCCGGCGGCAGCTGTCTGGGGATCCTCAACATCACCGGCAGCGGCTCCGTCTCCGTCTCTTAACTCTGGCTAATTCTCATCGCCAAAGGCAACAAGCATAAAGGAGCGGGTCGTGCGGCTACTCGGCAAGCCAATCCTGGCGCTTTCCGCGGGTGTTATCGGACTGGTCGGCGCCCTCGCGGGCGCCGCGCCCTCGGCGGCCGCACCCGCCGCCGCCAGCTTCGGCGCGCCGCTGGCCCTGACGGCCAGTGCCGCGCCCCGCCTGCCGCTTGGCGCGACGCTGCTTGGCGCCGTCCCGGCGCAGCAGACGATGCACCTGGACGTCACACTGACCATGCGGGATCAGGCGGGTCTTGAGGCGCTGCTGAACGGCCTGTCGAACCAGAACTCGCCGTACTTCCGCGACTTCCTGACGTCCGCGCAGATCGGCGCGATGTTCGGCCCGACGCTTGGGCAACTGGCAGAGGTGGAGAACGCGCTTCGGGCGGCGGGCCTGACCCCGGGGCAGGTCGAGCCCAACCGGCTCGCGATCCCGGTCACCGCGACCGCGGCCCAGGTGGAGCAGGCGTTCGGGATACGCCTGCTGAGCTACCGGCTGTCAGGAGGCCGGATAGCCTACGCGAACGCGACCGCGCCGCATGTGGGGGCGGTCGTCGCGCCGCTGGTGTCCGGCGTGCTCGGGCTTGACGACCTGTACCAGCTGCAGGACATGGCCGAGCACGTGACCGCGCCGGCCGCGCCGGCCGCCAAGCCGGCGGCGGCGGTGCCGGCTCTTGAGGGCCCGCAGCCCTGCCTGGCCGCCGGCGACGAGGCGGTGAAGTACGGTTCCTACACCGCCAACCAGATCGCCGAGCACTACGGGCTCGCGGCGCTGTACACGATAGGCGACCTCGGGCAGGGCGTGCACGTGGCGGTGGCCGAGTTCGAGCCGAACCTGGCCAGCGACATCAGCGCGTACGAGGCCTGCTACAAGATCCACACCACCGTCCACTGGCGGGCGATCGACGGCGGTGTCGGCACTGGCGCAGGAACGGGGGAAGCGGCGCTGGACATCGAGCAGATCGCGAGCCTGGCGCCAGACTCGGTCATCGACGTCTACCAGGTGCCCAACACGATCAGCGACTTCTTCGACATGTTCAACACGTTCGTGAACACCGGTGACGACAAGGTGCTGAACGTGTCGTGGGGATTGTGCGAACCGGACTTCAGCAGTACGCAGATCAGCGAGATCTCGACGGCCATCGAGCAAGCGGATGCCGAAGGCAAGACGATCGTCGCGGCGGCGGGGGACGCCGGCTCCACGGACTGTTACGGCGGCACGACGGACGCGACCACCCTGGCCGTCGACTCGCCGGCCAGCTCGCCGTACGTCGTCGCGGTCGGCGGCACGCATGTCGCCAGTGACGCCCCGCTGTCGCCTGAGACCGTGTTCAACGAGTCGATACCCGTCACCGAGGGCGGCAGCGGCGCCGCCGGCGGCGGCCTGTCCACGGTGTGGTGCATGCCCTCCTACCAGTACCAGTCCACCATCCCTGGCCTGGACAACCCCACCTATTCGGAGTCCAACTCGTCCTGCAAGGGGA
Organism: Trebonia sp.; assembly: GCF_030042015.1. Lineage (GTDB taxonomy): Bacteria > Actinomycetota > Actinomycetes > Streptosporangiales > Streptosporangiaceae > Trebonia. Next base: position 2,266 of record NZ_JASIAL010000337.1, read on the forward strand.
CCACCGCGGGCACCAACGCGAAGGGGCTGGTGCGGCAGGTGCCCGACATATCCGCCGACGCGGACCCCTACAGCGGTTACGTCATCTACTTCGACGGCGCCTGGGTAGGCGGCTGGGGCGGGACCAGCGCGTCGACAACGGTCATGGCGGCCATCGCCGCCCTCATCGACGCCTCGCCTTACTGCGTGGACTGGAAGACGGGAGACGCGGGCCTGCTGCCTCAGACGCTGTACAAGACCGTCGCCGCGCAGGAGGCCCTGGCGTACCCGGCGAGCGCCAGCCAGGTCCCTGCGGTCATCAGCGACGTGACCAGCGGCAACAACGACTACACGATCTCCGGCTACACCGGCGGCCTGTACCCGGCCACTCGCGGCTACGACATGGCCAGCGGACTCGGGGTTCCGCTGGTGATGGGCTTCACGTCAAACCTGCAGGCCAGCGCCTACTGGTCGGGCCTCGCCTCGATGATGTGCCGTACGCTCGCTCCCACGGCCAACAGGTACCCGAAGGTCACCGGCGTCTCCCCGAAGACCGGCACGGCCGGGAAGTCGATCACCGTGACCCTGCACGGCTCCGGTTTCCTGGCGATACCGGGAGCGGACATCGCCAAGATCGTCACCGGCCCGCTGACCCACCTGAAGACGTACCTCTTGACCGCGCACTGCAAGTCCCTCACGGTGTGCACGGTGACGCTGCCGGCCCTGTCGGCGCGCACGGTCGACATCTCGATGTCGGTGGCCGCCTCGCAGTACTCGGCGTACAACAAGGGAGACCGCTTCACGTACGTCAACAAGAAGAAGACGCAGGCGCCGTCGACCGTCGACGCGGCGAGGTTCACGTTCACGTGACCGTTCCCGCGTATCTGCCGGGACCACGCTTACGGCGCCGAAGCCCGGACCCAGCCGCTCACGCCGCGGGGCGGATTCGCCGCCGCCCGGCAGCCCCGCGGCTGCGACTTTGCACACTCCGTGACCATTTAGCGGTCCGTTATGGGCGATTTGTCCATGCAAGGAGTGTGCGAAGTGGACGCAAGGGGCTGCTGTGGCCCAGGGAGGCGGGGTCAAGGCGGGGTCGAGGCCCAGGCCGGTGGCGCATCAGACCCGCGTCCACGCCTCCGTCAGCACCGAACGCAGGATCTGCTCGATCGTGTCGAAGTGCTCCTGGGTGCAGATCAGCGGCGGCGCCAGCTGGATCACCGGGTCGCCGCGGTCGTCGGCGCGGCACACCAGGCCGGCGTCGAACAGCGCGTGCGACAGGAAGCCGCGCAGCAGCCGTTCGCACTCGTCGTCGTCGAAGGTCTCCTTCGTGGCCTTGTCCTTGACAAGCTCGATGCCGTAGAAGTAGCCGGCGCCGCGGACGTCGCCGACGATCGGCAGGTCGAAGAGCTTCTCCAGGGTGGCGCGGAACGCGCCCTCGTTCGCGCGCACGTTCCCGAGCAGGTCCTCGCGCTCGAAGACGTCCAGGTTCGCCAGCGCGACCGCGGCGGAGACCGGGTGCCCGGCGAACGTGATGCCGTGCAGGAACGTGGCGTGGCCGGACAGGAACGGCTCCATCAGGTGGTCGCGGACGATCATCCCGCCAAGCGGCGAGTACCCGGAGGTCGCGCCCTTGGCGAAGGTGATGATGTCTGGCACGTACCCGTACCGCTCGGAGCCGAAGTAGTAGCCGAGCCGGCCGAAGGCGCAGATCACCTCGTCCGACACCAGCAGCACCCCGTAGGTGTCACAGATCGAGCGCACCCGCTGGAAGTAGCCGGGCGGCGGCGGGAAGCAGCCACCGGAGTTCTGCACCGGCTCAAGGAACACGCAAGCGACCGAGTCGGGGCCCTCCCGCAGGATGGCGCGCTCTATCTCGTCCGCGGCCCAGATCCCGAACTCCTCCTCGCTGGCGGAGGCGAAGGACGGTGCCCGGTAGAAGTTCGTGTTCGGCACCCGGACGCCGCCCGGCGGCAGCGGCTCGAAGGCGGCCTTGATGTCCGCCAGGCCCGTGACGGCCAGCGCTCCCATGGACGTCCCGTGGTAGGCGATGTCCCGGCTGAGCACCTTGTAGCGGCCGTGCTCGCCGCGCAGCTTGAAGTACTGCTTGGCGAGCTTCCACGCCGACTCGACGGCCTCGGAGCCCGACGTGGTGAAGAACACCCGGTTCAGGTCCCCGGGTGCCAGCGAAGCCAGCCGCTCCGCCAGCATGACCGCCGCCGGGTGCGCGTAGGACCACAGCGGGAAGTAGGCGAGCTCTGAGGCCTGCTTGGACGCGGCCTCGGCCAGCTCGGTGCGGCCGTGGCCGGCCATCGTCACGAAAAGGCCCGACAGCCCGTCCAGGTACCGCTTGCCGTGGTCGTCGTACACATAGGCTCCCGAGCCGCGCACGATTACCGGGATGTCGCCATCCCCGTAGGCCGACATCCGGGTGAAGTGCAGCCACAGGTGTTGCTTCGCAGCTTCCTGCAGGTCGAAAGTCATCGTGTTCCCCATGTGTAGGTCTGCTTGCGTAGCTTCAGGTAGACGAGCGTCTCTGTGGATGTAACGGACGGTACCCCGCGCACCCGGCTCAAAATCTCCAGCAGGTGGTCATCGTCCTCGCACACGACCTCGAGGAGCAGGTCAAACGACCCCGCGGTGATCACCACGTAGTCGATCTCGTCCATGCTCGCCAGGTCGTCCGCGACCTTCTCGAGGTCGCCGCCGCACTTGAGCCCGATCATCGCCTGGCGGCGGAAGCCGAGCATCAGCGGATCGGTCACGGCGACGATCTGCATGACGCCCGTCTCCTGCAGGCGCTGCACTCGCTGCCTGACGGCGGCCTCGGACAGCCCGACCGCCTTGCCGATCGCCGCGTAGGACTGCCGTCCGTCGGCCTGCAGCTGCTCGATGATCCGCTTGGAGATATCGTCGATGACGATCGTTCCAGCAGGACCGCCGCGCGCGCCGTGGGCCATGCGATCACATCCTTCGGGAGCGTCGGTCGCCGGTGAGCGGGGTACCGGTAGAACTTCATCGTGTCACGTTCGGCCGCGATGTCAACTGATTTCGTAGATTTTTGCTCAGATTGCTACTGATTCACTTGTCACAGCAATGCAACTCTGCGAAGCTCATCGCACAGGGTGAGATCGCGCCGCGTGCGAGCTCGTGCGGCCCAGAGGAGGCAGGGGATGACGCAGGCACCATTGCGTAACTTCGTGAACGGCAAGTACACCGACCCGCGGGACGGGAACTACAGCGACGTCGTCGACCCCAGCACCGGCGAGGCCTACGCCCAGGCGCCCGTCTCGTCGGCCGCCGACGTCGACGACGCCCTGCAGGCCGCCGCGGCCGCGTTCGAGACCTGGCGGGACTCCACCCCCGCCGAGCGCAGCCTGGCCATGCTGAAGTTCGCCGACGCGGTAGATGCCCGGGCGGAGCAGATCACCCAGGTCGAGTGCAAGAACACCGGCAAGCCGGTGGCGCTCACCCTGTCGGAGGAGCTGCCCCCGTCGGTGGACCAGCTGCGGTTCTTCGCCGGCACCGCGCGGGTACTCGAAGGCCGGTCCGCAGGCGAGTACATGAAGGACCACACCTCGATGATCCGGCGGGAGCCGATCGGCGTGTGCGCCCAGGTCACGCCCTGGAACTACCCGCTGATGATGGCGGTGTGGAAGATCGGCCCGGCGCTCGCCGCGGGCAACACGGTCGTGCTCAAGCCGTCCGACACCACGCCGGCCTCCACGCTCCTGCTGGCCGAAATCGCCAGCGAGTTCTTCCCGCCCGGCGTCTTCAACGTGGTCTGCGGCGACCGGGACACCGGCCGTGAGCTGGTCAGGAACAAGATCCCCTCGATGGTCTCGATCACCGGCAGCGTGCGTGCTGGCATCGAGGTCGCGCGCGCCGCCGCCGACGACCTCAAACGCGTCCACCTCGAGCTCGGCGGCAAGGCGCCGGTTGTCGTCTTCGACGACGCCAATGTCGCGGCCGCTGCCGAGGCGATCGCCGGGGCCGGCTACTTCAACGCGGGCCAGGACTGCACCGCGGCGACCCGCGTGCTGGCCGGGCCCGGCGTCTCCGCCGACCTGACCGCCGCGCTGGCCGAACAGGCCCGCGGCACCGTCACCGGCGGCCTTGACGTGGCAGACGCCTACTACGGCCCGCTGAACAACCCGAACCAGCTCGCCCGGGTCAGCGGATTCCTCGAGCGCGTCCCGTCGCACGCGACGGTCGAGGCCGGCGGCCGTGCGATCGCCGGCCCGGGGTACCTGTTCGAGCCGACGGTCGTATCCGGGCTGCGGCAGGACGACGAGATGATCCAGGACGAGATCTTCGGCCCGGTCATCACCGTGCAGCGGTTCAGCGACGAGGCGGAGGCGCTGAGCTGGGCCAACGGGGTCCGCTACGGGCTGGCATCCAGCGTCTGGACCAGGGACCACGGCCGCGCGATGCGGATGGCGCGCGGCCTGGACTTCGGCGCGGTGTGGATCAACACCCACATCCCGATCGTCGCCGAGATGCCGCACGGCGGCTTCAAGCACTCTGGCTACGGCAAGGACCTGTCCATGTACGGCTTGGAGGACTACACCCGCATCAAGCACGTCATGAGCTACATCGGCGACTAAACGGGCCGTGGCGAGCGCCCGGGTAACGGGGCTCGTGTCCCCTCGGCCCCGGTAGAAGGGGCCTGTGCCACACGCACCCCGCTTGGAGCGCGCCGGGGATGGGGGCACGTGTTCCCCGGCCCCGCCATTGCGTGCCCGGGGTGCGCTAGCTGCCCGGCCTGTCCCATCTGCCTCGCGGGTGCCGCAGATCGTGCTTCCCGGGCCGGGTGTCTTAACTTTGTCCGGGAGGATAAGGGGTTCGCGGGAGGAAGAGGGGGGCAGGGATGCACCCGATCCTCCCAGAAGCCCGGATGCTCCCAGATAATCCAGCAGGCCTACGCACCAGGGGACTCATCCGCACTACTGCTCGCACCCGCCTCATCGATCCTGCTGAGGGAGCGGGCCCCGCTCGTTGCGCACGAGCGGGGCCCACGTGATTCGGCTAGGTCGCCCTGCAGTCCAAGCCCTTGTTGTTGCACCAGATCATGGTGGTGTCGAATTTGCCGAGCCACGGTGTGGGCTGCTGCAGCGCTTGGCTGACCCTGCCCATGTAGCTCGAGGCGTCGCCGACATTCCCGTACCCCTTGTATGCCGGCAGCTCCGGATACGGGAACAGCGGGAGTTGCCGTACCTCCGCGGTCGTGGCGGGACCGCCCAGTGGCGGAACGGCGTCGGTCAGATCGCTGGCCGGCGAGGAGGGGGGCGGGGAGGAAGAAGTCGAAGGCGCGTACTCCGTGGCCACCAGGGCCTGCGGGGCAACGTGCCTCTCCGTCCACGCCACCACGGCGCCGAGACCGTTATAGGTGTCGGGGCCGTTGCCGCCGCAGTGACCGACGCCCGGCAGCAGGTAGTAACGGGCGAACCGTTGGGTAGCGGTGAGGCCACCCATCGCCTGCAGCACGGCCTGGTAATAGGCGATCGACGTGACCGTCGGGATCGACCAGTCGGCCTCGCCCTGCCACAGGATCAGCTTGCCGCCGGCCTTCTCGAACGGCTGCAGGTCGGGATCGGTCGCGTCCCAGAACGGCGCGAGCTTCTCGAGCTTGTCGAAATAGGCCTTCGTGAACGGCTCATCCGTGACGCCCTTCGAGCCGATGTCGGTCTCGAACGCGAAGTACTGCAGCCAGGCCGTGATGAACGTGGCCGGGGTCACCGTCCCGCCTGGCGTCAGCGGAAGGTTGGCGCTCGTCGGGTTGCTCCAGTCGAACTCGCTGCCGAGTGAATACCCGCCCGGATACAGGAGCTGTCCCTGGGAATCCACCGGCCCGTCCTGGACCTTCCTCACCACCGCGATCTGTGCCGCCGTCAGGCAGTTCGTCTTCAGGGTTGCCGAGCACTTAACCGAGTTGAGGTTGAACTTCTGCTCGCAGGCCCGGTAGTCGAGCATCAGCCCGACCTTCGGGTAGCACGCCTTCAGCGCGGCGTTCAGGACGATATCCGCCTCTGGCTGGTCCAGGATCGTCGACCCGGAGTAGTCAGCCTTGGTGTAGTTGGCCTCGAAGGTGTACTCGTGCAGGACGGAGTTGAGCTCCGTCATGATCGACGCCGGAGCTCCGGCCAGGACGCCGTTGAAGTCGGTCGGATAGCGCTGGATCTCACCGAGCGCCTCATGACCGCCCTGAGAGCAGCCATCGAAGTACGAGTACCTGGGCCCGATGCCGTAGAACTTCTCGGCCAGCCCCTTCGAAACCAACGCCACGTCGTGGTAGGACAAGTACGCGAAGTCGACGCGCTGCTGCGGGTTGCCGTACCAGCTGGTGCCGTTGCCGTTGTGCCCGTCGTCCTCGGCGGCCAGGACGAAGTAGCCGTCCGCCAGCGGCTTGTACCCGGTGGTCTCATCCGGAGCGATCGAGATGCTGCCGCACAGGCCGCCGCACCCGACCTGCAGATACCGCTGCCGCCAGGTGCTGATCGGCAGCAGGATCTCGAACCCGATGTACGTATTGATGTGCCCCGTGATCGCGCAGTACTTGGGTGAGCCCGGGGACGCGCTGGCCGTCTGGTACTCCACGATGTGGATGCTCTGGCCGTTGACCTTCGTGGTCTTGGCGAGCTGTGAACAGGACATCCTGGCCGGAATCACCGCCAGGTTCGCCATGTCAGAGTCGTCCTGGCCCGAAAGCGTCGGCACGTCCGCCACGCTGCGCGCAAGGGCCAGTTCGGCAGCTGTGGTTTGTGCGCTCGCGTCGGCTGCTGTGGCCGGGGCCGCAAGCGCCGCGGTTGAGGAGATGACCACCGCCAGGGCGGTAAGAAATGCCGGGGAGCGCTTGCGCTCGTTAGACCGTTTAAACGATCGCGGCAAACCCATCGTGCCTCCTTTACGTGGATCCGGATTGCTAGCGAGAAATCCGCCCCCCTGCGGTAGTGCGCGGTAGGTTCAGGGCTTGGTCGTGGCCTGCTTCTGCTTAACAGGAACGGGCCGCCCAGTAAAGGCCGGCCGTCCGCCCGCCGGACGGGCGCGCCGCGAACGCGCCCTGCTTATCCTGCAGGCTCGCCAGGATCCGGCCAACTCGTGAATGATAAGGATTCGGAAATCGCACGATCGGGGTTTCGGTACCAGATTCTCCGGGACATATTCGCGGCGTTACTTTGGCCGCTTAATTTCATCGTCGGAGGCGGCTGCAATTCGCAGTCCCACTGGCAGGTGATCGGCGCGGTCGCTTAGCCTCGTGGGATGAGCGTTCACGAGCTTTCGCGTGACGACGCGCGGCGGATCGCGGTGCGGGCGCAGCTGCTTGACAGCGTGCGGCCCGCCGGGCTGCTCGATGCGGTGCGGCGGCTGACGCTGCTGCAGCTCGATCCGGTGTCGGCGATCGCGCCGAGCGCCGACCTGGTGGCGTGGAGCCGGCTCGGGGCGGCGTACTCGCCTGCCGAGCTGGATGCGGCGCTGGAGAGCCGGGCACTGCTTGAGCTGCGGGCGATGATCAGGCC
>NZ_JASIAL010000338.1:0-15073 GCF_030042015.1 Trebonia sp.
ACGAACCCGCCGTGCAGCGGCTCGTGGCCGGAACCGCCGCCTGACACCAGGCCGACCTTGCCGGCCTTCGGCCCCCCGGCGCGCAGGATCACCTTGTTCTCGACGTCCACCGCCAGGCCCGGGTGCGCGGCGGCCACCCCGGCCAGCGCGTCCGTGACCACGGTGTCGGCAGAGTTGATGAGCTTTTTCATGACGTCGCTCCGCTGACTCGCTGTTCCGACCTGTCTTCGTCCCCTGGCACCTCGGGCGCCAGGCTGGTCAGCGCCGCGTCCGCGCGGACCCGCGCGATGCCGACGTAGGCGAGCCCGCCGAGGACGCCGCCGACGACCTCGCCGATCAGGTAGGCGGGGACCTGTCCCCAGTGCACCGACCCGCCGAACGCGTCCTGCATGAAGACGGCACCAAGATAACGCGCGGGGTTGATCGCGGCCCCGGTCGCCGGCCCGAGGATGATGATGATCGCGAAGACCACCGAGCCGATCGCCATCGGCGCCCAGCCGGGCACCGCGCGGTGGTCGATCACCCCGAAGATGACGAAGACCAGCATGAACGTGCCGATCGCCTCGATCAGCGTCGCCCGCCCGAACCCCATCGTCGCGGAGTTGTAGGACGTCACGCCGCCGCCCGCCGCGACCGCGGCGGCCCGGCCGAGGGTGAGGAAGATGGCCGCCGCGCCGGCGATCGCGCCGACGACCTGAGCGGCGATGTACCCGGGCACCTCGCGCCACGGGAACTTGCCGGTCACCGCGAGCGAGAGCGTGACCGCCGGGTTGATGTGGCCACCGGAGATGTGCCCGATCGCGTACACCGCGCCGACGATGACGAGCATGAACGCGAACGAGATGATGCCCAGCTGCGCCATCGAGAACGGGACCTTGCTGCCGGCGGCGATCACGCCGGTGGCCGCGACCGACCCGGCCCCCACGTAGACGAGGAACGCGGTGCCGATGGCTTCGGCGATGAGCTTCTGCGGAGTGCTTGGTGGTGGTGCCATGCGGTTCGCCTCCCTTGGCGAAGCTATCTCACTGTGCTGGCCCGGGGAGCGACCCCCGGACTCCGATCAGAAAGGCGTTCGACATTGCCGAACAGCGTTTCATCGCAACGTACGCCGGGGAGGTGTGCCCGTCAAGGGGCCGCGGCGCGGGTACCGTGGCAGTCGCCACGGTCCGTTCGGGATAAATGGGTTATTTCATGGCAATCGTGACGGGAATCGACGCCTGCAAAAGCGGCTGGGTCGCGGTCACGCTGTCCGGCGCCGCGGTGCGCGCCAGGACGGCGCCGGACCTGGCCGGGCTGGGCATCGAGGGCCTCGCCGGCGTCGACATGCCGCTCGGGCTGCTCGCGGACGGCTGGCGCGCCGCCGACGCGCTGGCGCGCGCCGTGCTCGGCAGGCGCGGGGCGTCGGTGTTCGCGATCCCGCCGCGGCCGGTCTGGGCCGCGCCCGACTACCAGACGGCGAACCGGCGCTGCCGGGAGCTCACTGGCCGCGGCATGTCCGCGCAGGCCTGGGGGCTGCGGGCCAGGCTGCTCGAGGCGGACCGGTTCCGGCTGGGGTCCCGCATTCGGCTCTGCGAGGTGCATCCTGAGCTTTCCTTCGCCGAACTAGCCGGGGCGCCTCTTGCCGCAAGCAAGCACTCTCCCGGCGGGCGGGCGCTGCGGCGGGCGCTGCTGGCACAGGCCGGCATCGTCGTGCCGGAACGGGTCGCGGGCGCGGCCGAGGACGACCTGCTCGACGCGGCCGCGGTGGCGTGGAGCGCGCGCCGCGTCGCCGCCGGGACGGCGCGCGTGCTGCCCGACCCGCCGGTGCAGCGGGGCGACGACGGCGCCGAGATAGCGATCTGGTACTGAATAGTCTTTGTAGCCAGCGAGAGCAATCGGGACAGGATGGGCATATGACGACGATCGTGATCTTCGGCGGGACCGGGTACGCGGGCAGTGCGATCAGGGATGAGGCGCTGCGGCGCGGGTTCGCGGTGACCTCGCTGACCAGGTCGGGGGCTCCGGACGGCGCGCCCAAGGCGCCTGGGCTGGAGTTCCGGCGGGGGAATATCCACGACGCCGCGCTGGTCGAGCAGGCCGCCGCCGAGGCCGACGTCGTCGCCGTCTCCGTGCGGTTCGGACCGCAAGAGGACGGCTTGCGGCTGATCGACGCGTTCCCCGCGCTGACCAGGGCGTGCACGGCGCACGGCACGCGCCTCGGCGTCGTCGGCGGCGCGGCCTCGCTGCTGGTCAGCGAGGGCGGCCCGCGGCTGATCGACACGCCCGAGTTCCCCGACGCCTTCAAGCCCGAGGCGGGCAGCGCCGCGGAGACGCTCGCGCTGCTGCGGGCGGACGACACGGGCGCCGACTGGTTCTTCGTGTCGCCGGCGCGCGAGTTCGGGTCGTACAACCCCGGTGAGCCGCTCGGGAAGTACCGGGTGGGCGGGGACGTGCTGCTGACCGACGAGTCCGGGCGGTCGCACATCTCGGGCGCGGACTTCGCGCTCGCGTTCGTCGATGAGATCGAGACCCCGGTGCACCACAGGACGCGGTTCACGGTCGCGTACTGACGCTGACCTGCGGGGATAGGCGGTGGAGCTGAGGCCTGCCGGGCGCGGAGACGGAGCTCCGCGCCCGGCCTGTCCCCGGCCCTCCCCCTCCTAGGGCCGACATGCCCCCCGTCCGCAGGTCTTATGAGACACTAAGTCTAATGTCTCATCTACGCTATGTAAGTACATAGAGTTTCATGTCTCAATTTGTGATCAAAGATACTCTCCGTCGGTACTATGTGACTGAACGCGGTTAGACGGAAACCGGGAGACAACGATGGTGGTCCGGCCGGAGCGTGTGCCGGCGGAAGAGGTCAGGCAGCGCATGCTTGAGGCAGGGCGTGAGCTGGTGTTTGAGACGGGCGCCGCGCTGACCATCGAGCACTTGCATCTGGAAGAGGTGATCCAGCGGGCGCGGGTGCCGCGCAGTTCTGTGTACCGGATGTGGCCATACAAGGAGGGCTACATCGACGACCTGCTGTGCTACCTGGCAGGCCCGGGGAGCTGGTTCAACGATGACGCCGTCTTCGACCCCGAGACGTACGCCGTCGTCGAAAGGGTGCTGTCGGACAACAAGCACCTGCTGGCGACGGCGGACGGGCGGCGGGCGCTGCTGTGTGAGGTTATCCGCCTCGCGACGGCGCGCAACTACCAGGCGCTGAGCGAAAGCCCCGCCTGGCGGCTGCACACCGCGCTGGTCGCCACGCTGGGCTCGACCCGCAGCGACGAGGCCCGGCGGAAGATCGCCGACGCCCTCGAGGACGCCCAGTCGCGGTCCCGTAGCTCGATGCTCACCCTGTTCGGCTACCTGGCCGGCCTGCTCGGACTGCGGATGCGCGACCCCGCGCGCTCTCCTGAGCAGATGATCCTCGCCGGCGGGCTGCTCGTGCAGAGCCTGGCGCTGCGCAATGTGCAGGTGCAGGCGACCCTCACCGACACCCCTGGCGCGGCTTACGTGGACGGCCTGCTCAACGCGCCGATCCAGGGACCGGGCCTGGACGGCCGGCCGGCGCCGTGGTCGCTTGCCGCGTTCTGCTACCTCGCCGTCGTGGACTCCTTCGCCGAACCCGACCCCGACTTCGTGCCGCCGCAAGCCCCGTAACCGCCCGCGCCCGCCCCGGGGCGCCGCCCCGTAACATCAGCAGTCACATACGCCCCTTGCGCAGGCGGGCCAGCTCGAGCACCCGGTCGCTGAGCACCGCGACGCCCGGCAGCGGGCCGCTCTCGTAGTAGCCGGGCTTGCGCTTGCGCAGCAGCCGGTCGCCGTGCTCGCTCCACGTGAAACTCCGGTTCCCCAGCACCCGGCGGAACACGGCGTCCGCGTTGTGCGGGTACGCCGCCGCCAGCCGGCGCAGCGGCAGCGGCGGGATCGTGTCCTCGCGCAGGTACGCGCGCAGCACGTCGGCGTGCGCCCGGTCCGCCGCCAGGGCGGGGTCGGCGAACAGGGCCCGCAGCATCCCGTACTCGGGCACCACGACGAACCCGTCGACGTCGTCGTAGATGATCCCCACCGTGTCGAACTCGAAGAAGCCAGGCGGCATGACGAACGTCGTCTCCCCGCTTTCCGAGACCGCGCGGTGCCGGCCGCGCGCGGCGAGCGCGGCGTCCCTGCGCCGCTTGTAGTAGGCGTTCAGCCGCCCCTCCGCCTCAAGCGTGGGCAGCACGAGCTCGTCGGCGCCGAAGAACGCCAGGAACTCCTCGCGGTCCCTGCGCATGTGCTCCCAGCCCTGCCTGACCTTCTCCGGGTTGCGGAACACCAGGTCAGGTTCCCTGGTGGCCATGTCGATCGCCAGCCGCGCGACCCGCGGGGCGGCGGAGGCGGGGTGAGTCGTCTCGGTCCCCGAGGTGAGCCACGCGGTCCCGTCGGCCGTCACGGGGAGCAGCGTGCCGGACAGGAACATGCCCGCCGCGAGGCGGGCGGACAGGCCGTAGACGCGGTACTCCAGGTCGTCCACCAGGCTGGCGGTGATCGCCGGCCGGCCGGCGGTCACCGCGGCCGCGCGCACCTCGAAGACCCCGCGCACCGCGTCGTCCTGCCAGCCGAGCAGCATCTCCCGGTCGGCGCGCGTCAGGTCACGCCGCGACCCGAGGATCCGGCCGATCGCCGCCAGGCCGCCGGCCTCCCCCGCCACCACCTGCCGCAGCGCGGCGGCGCGCTCGACCAGGCGCGCAAGCTGGCCGTCGTCCCCGAAATCCCGCACATCCCCGCCGTTCCCGCCAGCTCCCGGTGCGCCCACCCCAGCACCCTACTCGGCGAGCCCCGCGCGTGCCGCGAGCTTCGCGAGCCGGGTCAGCAGTGCGGCGGGCAGCTCGGCTGCCCGCATGCTCTGCAGTATCTTGCTGGTCACGCTCTTGTCCGCTGGCTCGAGCGCGATGCCGCGGACGACGAGAATGTCGAGCAATGTGTACATGTCGATAAAGCAGCGTTCCGGCGCCACGGCGGCGGTGAAGTCGTCGTGCCCGAACATGTCCATGACCCTGCGGTAAGTGAGGGAGCACTCTGCCGCGAACGGCGGATCGTCGTGGTACGGCGGCCCCTCGCCCTGGGGAATGTCACCGTAGTAGTAGAGCAGGTAGCCGCGGCACTCGCTGCGGGCGGCCGGCTCGGCGGCGAGCTCGCCGAAGAACTCGCGCAACGCCCACCCGGAGCCGACGTGGCACATCGCCCACAGGATGCTGTGCCGCAGGAACACGTCGTCCTCTTCCGCCAGCAGCCCGCGCAGCCATTCCTCGCACGATTCGAAGACCCGCGAGATCAGGTAGATGAGCAAGTTGCAGACCGCGAGCCGGTCCCGGTCGGATATGTTGACGATCCGGCGGACGGACGTGTACGAGCCGAGCAGGGTCTCCCTCAGGTTCGTGTCGTTGCTGACCCGCAGCTGGCCGATGAGATAGTGCCTTATCTCGCGCGGGAAGTCGCCTTTCAGTATCTCGGCGAGATCATCGGGGCCGGGGTTGCGCAGGATGCGGTCGTACGCCTCGCGCGCGACGAGGTATTCGTAGAAGGAGTAGTGGATGAACTCCCCGGTCTCCCGGCCGTGCGAGCTGCCGCGCTCGATGATCTGATCGAGGACCCGCCTGGTGTACGGGCGCGGCAGCAGGCCGGGCAGCTTCTGCTCCACGTCGGCCAGCGGTATCACGTCGTCCGCCGCGCCGCCGCTGGCGTAGATGATCCAGGCGGCTGACTGCCACAGCCGCAGCGCGCAGCCGGCGGGCACGCCCTGGCTTTCCAGCGAGTAGTCGGTGACCCGCGACAGCTTGGTCAGGTACTCGCCGTACAGGGACACCTGGTCCCGCAGCCCGCGGGCCGCCTGCTCGCCCACGAACGTGAGCATCCGCGCGTACAGGGGCCGGCTCACCAGCCTGGCCAGGTCGTCCGAGCCGACGACGGCCTCGTACAAGGTCGGCTCGGTCAGCAGGCCGGCCCGCGCCAGCCGCGACAGGTACTCGCGGAATTCGGTTTCCAGCGTCCACGGCTCGATGACGTAGACCACGTCGAACCCCGGGTCGGGGAACCCGCCGGATATCAGCTCCTCGTACTCGCGGACGCGAGACGACACGACGTAAGGTCCGGCCGAGAGCAGTTTGTTCAGGTCGGCGGCGAACTGCTCCCTGTTCTGGTCGATGAGCTCGACGGCCTCGTCGAGGCCGTCGAGCAGGACGACGACCCGCGAGGCGGCTGGTCCGGCGATACCCGCCCATCCTTCCCTCGCCAGCACCTCGGCGGTGTCCCTGGCACGGACAGGGATGGACGTCATCCCCGCCTCGGTACAGGCGGTGGCCAGCTGGTACATGGCGAGCGTCTTGCCGGCGCCCGGCTCGCCGAGCAGCAGCGCGGAGCTGCCGTCGTCAAGGCAGCGGACGATGTCGTCCAGGTGCGCGGACTGGTGAGAGGCCTGCCGCTCGTGGTACCTGCCCAGCTTGACCGGGACGATGAGCCCTGCCTGCTGCAGCTGCTCCAGGCTCATGTCGAGCGGGTAGGCGGTCCGCCGCCTGCCCAGGCGGCGCAGGTGGAACTCCGCCTCGGACTCGGCCTCGGCGTCGTGGCGGGATTCCTGGGCGGCCGCCGCGGGTTCGGTCGCGGCCGGGGCCGCCGCCTCGGACGGGGCGCCGTCCTCCCTGATCAGGGCACGCAGGACCGTCAGCAGGTCGCGGGTCAGCGGCTCCTTGCGGTAGTTCCGCTCCCAGGTCCAGCGTTTGTTCCGCAGCTTCGCCACCTCGTAGTGGCGTTCCCGCACCGGCATTCCTGACCAGTTCCCGATGCCAAACAGGATGCTCGCCGCCTGCCGGTCGGTGGTGCTCAAGCGGAGGTTGATCACGTTCTGGAGCAATTCGATGAAAGCCTGCGCACGCACGGTCCTTGGCGCATCCGGACCCGCCCGCGCCTCGACCGCTGGCAGGTCGAGCAACGGGGAGGTTTCGAGCTCGGCGGCGTAGACGCCCGGTGTGATCAGCGCGCGGAGGGCAGCGGCAAACGACTCCATCTGCGCTGCTGACGGGAAGTCATCCATCCTTCACTCACAGTTGTTAGCACCCTCATCATAGCTACCGCTTGGCCGGCGCCCCCTCTATGACCAGGCCGGACGGGATTCGACGGTTTCAGACGGGTCCCGGCGTCCGCGTCCGATTACGGTCAGTTAAATTTCGGCACTTTAGGTACATGATCACATACCTGCTCTTCGGGTTCGCGTGCATGGCCCTGGGAGTGGCGGCCGGCGCCCTGCTGGCGATGATCTACTGCGCGGCCGCCATGTCGCACAGTCAGGAGCGCATGCAGCGCAAGGTCCGCCAGGCCTGGGCAGAGGCGCGGTACTACCGGGAACGGTTCGGCAGCCACTGGCCGCCGCCGGAACCGCGCGGGGACCGCTGGGAGACCTGGTGACCGGGCCCGCGGCTCAGGCGGCTATCGAAGCGCCTGCGCGGTGAGAAATCCCCCTGCGGAAAAACCTGACCGGGGTCGCTTCACATGGGATCAGACGGTTATTGTCGCGTCCTGGTTGTCTCCGGTGGGGACCGTCTCGTCGTCGAACCAGACCCCGCCCTCGGCGAGGTAGCGGAAGCGCAGCGTGCTTCCCGGCGGGACCGTCACCGAGGCGCTGCGGGTGCGGTTCGACCGCCGGCGGAGCGGATGGGCGAAGGGATCCCACTGGTTGAAATCACCGACCACGGACACGGACCCGCTCGGCTCCCCGTCGGGAAGCGTGAAAGTGACACGGATCATACCGTCTTGCCGGGCCTTGGTCGTTTTGACCATGTGCTGCCTCCGCCCCATGAATAGATGCCCTGTTCGAGTCAATTATGGCAGCCGCGCCGCGGATATTCATCGACTTCACAGCAACGGCTCCTGCGTGTCGCAGATGGTGATCGGCCGGCTTGCTGGCTTCCCCGGCCGTGCGGTGTAAAGCTGGGCCTGGAGAGCCGGCCGGGACCGTTCGGACTGAAGGAAGGAGCTGCGATGGTGCGGCGGGTCAGCAGTGAGCTGTTGCTGGTGGGGAGCCTGCCCTCGGATTCGACCGAGGCGGCGCTGCGGTCGGCGGCGGGGTTCTTCGGTGACCTGGTGTTCGCGCTGCCCGACGGCGAGACCGGGCCGCGGGCGGGCTGGGTCAGCTACGAGCGGGAAAGGCTCGTTCGCCCGAACGAGGGCGTGGTGACCGTCGCGGAGACCGAATCTCCCACGGGGCTGCCGCGGCACGCGTATGAGACCCCGGTGTTCGGGATCAGGCCGGGAGTCAGCGAGCTGCGCTTCGATTCCTGGCCGCGCATCGACGACGCGATCGCGTCCTACGCGGTGTTCAGCGCGCTGCGCGCGCAAGGGGTGATTGCGGCGGGCCTGCGGTTCCAGGTGGGGCTGCCGTTCCCGTCCAGCGCGCTGAACGGGTTCAAGGCCGACTTCGCCCGCGATTACCCGGTCGCCGAGCGCGCGTTCGAGGACCTCGTGGCCCGCGAGCTGCGGCGGCTTCTCGCCGCGATACCGGCCGCTGACCTGGCGATCCAGTGGGACATGGCGTACGAGACGCAGGACATCGAGGGGGTGCTCGCGTGGACAGGCGAGGGCGCGTGGGAGCGGTTCGCGGGGCCGGTGACCCGGCTGACGCGGCTGATTCCCGAGGAGGCCCTCGTCGGATACCATCTGTGCTACGGGACGTTTCCCGAGTGGCCGATGTACGAGGCGCGGGACATGGGGCTGATGGTGCGGATGGCGAACTTCGCGGTCGCCGAGTCCGGGCGGACCGTGGACTGGCTGCACCTGACGGGGCCGCGCTACCTGCGCAGCGAGGACCGCTCGTTCTTCCGGCCGCTGGTGGACCTCCAGCCCGGCGACGCCCGCGTCTACCTGGGGATCGTGCTGCCGGTCGACGGGGTGGCGGGGCTGCGGCGGCGGGTCGCCACGGCGTCCAGGTACCTGCCCGATTTCGGGGTCGCGATGTACTGCGGGTTCGGCAGGCAGCCGGGCGCCGACGGCACGCAGACGATGCGGGAGCACGCGCGGGTGGTGCGCGAGGTGCGGGTGAGCTGATAGCTTCGGCGCCCGCCGCTGTCACATGGGCTCGTAGGAGGTCAGGTCAAGCACGATCGGGATCATGACGGTGAGGGTGCGGGCAAGCCGCGAGACCGGGCCGCCGGTGAACTCGACCTTGTAGTGGTCCGACGAGGTGAGCATTTCCTTCCTGAACCCGGCCCAGGTCTTGTGCACTCGGGCGAACGTGCCGCCTTCGGCGGCGGTCACGGAAAAGCGCTTGAGCCCGAGGTCGCCGACCGCCTGGCCCAGGGTCTGGCCCTCGTGGTCGAGCAGGGTGTAGTGGCGCCGGGTGCCCTCGGTGCGGATCCGGCCGATCAGCTGGCCGTCGGGCCCCTGGACTTCGGTGCTGAAGGTGGTGGCCTGCTTGACCAGCGACAGGACCGGCACGCCGTCGGGCGTGGTGATCGCGAACGCGCGGACATCGATCATCGAATCGCGCAGCAGCTTCAGCCGGCCATGACCCTGGATTTCTGTGGCGACGGCGATCAGCTCCCGCTGGTCGTTGAAGATCTGATAGCGCGCCCGGCTGGGCAGCAGTTTCCCCGGCTGCTTAATCCGCAATGCCTGGAAGGCGAAGAGGTCTTCCATACAGCCGAGTATGCAGCATTCGCGCCCGCCGCTGCCGGTTTGGGATAATTGCTTTTTATCCGCGTGCGCAGCTTTTAGGCTGCTGCCATGACGGGGACGGAGGACCGGCCGGAGCTGGCCGACGTGGGACGGCTGGCGCGCAAGCTCGTCGGCCGGGCGGTGCGGGTGGCGCGCACGGAAGACCAGGCGCTGCGGCGGGTGCTGCTCGAGCACCTCGGTCCCGACGCGGCGCGCCTGCCGACGGTGGCCAGCAGCTACCCGCTCTACGAGCACGTCAACCTGCAGGTCGGCGTGGACGCCTGGCTCGCGGCGGATCCCGGCAGGACGCACGAGGTCGTCGGGATCACCGGTGTCGGGCAGCTGCGGTACAGCGATGCCACGATCGGCGATTTCATTCAGGCCGGCCTGAACAGCTTGTACGGCTCGGCCGGGGTCGGCGCCCCGCTCACCACCGCGCTGCCGTGCGGCCCTGGCGGCCAGACGCGCGCGTGCATCAGCAACGGCATCTACCTGGTGCGCGAGGGTGACGACCGGCTGGCGATCATGTTCCTGCCGACCTCGTCCAGCGGGAGCGCCGAAGTGAACCTGCAGATCGTGGGGACCGCACAGGACAAGGTGGACCATGTGCTGAGCGAGATCAGGCGGCTCGGGTCCGAACGCAGCGTGTTCCGCGGTCAGGTGATCAGCTTCGGCCCCGAGATGTTCGGCCTGACCGGCAACACCACGCCGCTGAACTTCCTGACCCGGCCGGATGTCCGCCGCGACCAGATCGTGCTGCCCGACGCGCTGCTCGCGGAGATCGAGCGGCAGGTGGTCGGCATCGCCACGCACTCGGGACGGCTGCTCGCCAGCGGCCAGCACCTCAAGCGGGGCATCCTGCTGCACGGCGCGCCGGGAACCGGCAAGACGCATACGGTCAGCTACCTGCTCAGCATGCTGCCGGACGTGACCGTCATCGTCATCTCCGGCCGGGCGCTGGGCCGGATCACGGAGGCCTGCTCGGTCGCCAGGACGCTGCAGCCCGCGATCGTGGTCGTGGAGGACGTGGACCTGATCGCGGAAGAGCGCACCGCTCGCGACGGCGAGCACCCGCTGCTGTTCCAGCTGCTCAACGAGATGGAAGGACTCAATTCGGCGGCCGACGTCACGTTCCTGCTCACCACGAACCGGGCCGACCTGCTCGAACCCGCGCTCGCCGAGCGTCCCGGACGCGTCGACCTGGCCGCCGAGCTGCCGCTGCCCGACGCCGCCGCGCGCCGCGCGCTGATCCGGCTGTACCAGGGGAACCTCGAGCTCGACGGCGTCGACCTGGACGCGGTCATCGCCCGCACCGAGGGGGTGACCGCGCCGTTCCTCAAGGAGCTGCTGCGCAAGGCGGCGCTGCTCGCCGCCGAGGCGGACGGCGCGGGCAAGGGTCCGGGCGACGGTGCGGGCGACGGTGCGGGGGCGACCGGGGCGATCCGGGTGACCGGCGAGCACCTGACGACCGCGCTTGACCAGCTGCTGGCCAGCCGCAGCCAGCTCACCCGCGTGCTGCTCGGCGGCCAGGCCGCCGCGGGCTGAACCTCCCGGCAGTCCCGTGCGGAAGGAGTGGACATGGTGCGGAAGATCGTCATCGCCGGGCTTGTCGCGGTCGCGGCCATGTCCGGCGCAATCGGCCCGGCGAGCGCCGCCTCGGCGAACCCCGCCGCCTCGGCGAACCCCGCCTCGGTGACACCGGCCTCGGCGGCCGCGGCCGCGCCTGCGCAAGCGCTTTCTGGCGTCTCGTGCGTGTCGGCGAGATACTGCATGGCCGTCGGCGCCGACGGGTCCGGCCCGCTCGCGCTGCTGTGGGATGGCGCGACGTGGCGGAAGACCGCCGTGCCGCTGCCCAGAGGAAGCAGCGAGGGCTACCTGCTCAGCGTGTCGTGCCCGTCCGCCGCTTACTGTGTCGCCGTCGGACGCTACGGCATGCAGCCCATCGTCTACACGCTCGTGGAAACCTGGAACGGAAAGGCCTGGACGCCGTCCACATTGCCTGGAGGGTACGGGACGTATGCGGCGAGCGTGTCGTGCGGGGCGGTGCGCGATTGTGTCGCGGTCGGCGAGCTGTATCCGCTAAACCTCGGCGAGGTGCAACCGTTCGCCGAGAGCCTGCATGGCACGACGTGGACCATGCGCACGGTGTCCCTGCCCGCGGGCGCGGTGAGCGCGACCCTGAGCGCCGTCTCCTGCGCGTCGGCCGCGCGCTGCGTCGCGGCGGGCGAGTACTACACCGCGCGGGGCGGCTCGCTGCTGTTCCAGTCCTGGAACGGCACGGCGTTCACGCGGATGAAGGCGGCCGTCCCGGCAGGCATGCCAGTGCTTGGCGGCGTGTCATGCGCCTCGGCGGCGAACTGCTCCGCGGTCGCCGTGTCCGGCACGACGTATCCCTTCACCTCGTTCGCTGAGCACTGGAACGGCAAGCAATGGTCCGTGGTGCGGGTGGCGTGGCCGAAGGGCACGGCCAATCCGGTGCTCGCCGCCGTCTCGTGCGCCGTCCCCGGCAGCTGCGTCGCCGTCGGCGACTTCGGGACGACCGCGAACAGCGTGGTCAGCCGGGCGGCGGCCGCGTCCTACAACGGCGGGGCCTGGACAGGGGTGCTCCTGCCCGCGCCGCCCGCGGGCCAGAGCAGCACGCTAGGCAGCGTCAGCTGCGTGTCGGCGACAGAGTGTGTCGCGGTCGGCCAGGTCGGCCCGTCCAGCGGGGCGACCTCGAGCGCTCTCGCCGGCTTCTGGAACGGCAAGCGCTGGCGGCTGAGCATCGTGTCCTAAGTTCACTGACCGACGCAACGTATTCGCCGCGCACTCGCTGCGCCTTTCATCTACGGCAGCCACCATTTGACTGTTGGCCTGCTGCGATGCCTGCGCTTGACCGGCCGCCTCCGGCTGGGTTCATTTTTCCCCGTCCGTCACAGCAGCACCTGCCACCGACATTGCACGTGCCCGGCCGGACTACGTGGAAGATATGGCTGGGCC
Source organism: Trebonia sp. (assembly GCF_030042015.1). Lineage (GTDB taxonomy): Bacteria > Actinomycetota > Actinomycetes > Streptosporangiales > Streptosporangiaceae > Trebonia. Next base: position 12,634 of record NZ_JASIAL010000338.1, read on the forward strand.
CCTGACCGGCCTTTTCTTCCACGATAACCGGCCTGCCCGGGATGTCTGTTTCTGATTATTCCCGGCGTCTATTGACACCGAAACGCTCTTAACAGATGATCTGCAGGGATTCCTGTAGGTTCATGTTCGATCGAGAGCGAGGAGTCAGTCATCATGCTAAGGCAGCTGCCTGTCAGGCCGGCCGTTCTTGCGGCTGCGTCGGTGCTCGTTGCCGCATGCGTTGCCGGGACTTTCGGCGCGGCCGTGGTCAGCGCGAATGCGGCGACAAAGAATGACGCGGGAAGCAGTACGGCGTCCGCGCAGCAGCGCGCGCTCGCGCTCTACAACCGGTGCGAGCCGCTGAAGGTCTTCCATCCTGGCCCGAACTTCAACCCACTTAAGGCGTCCAGCCTTCAGCTGCGGGAGGACGGGTTCCCGCCGCGGCCGCCGAAGTCCGACGCCAAAGCGCTCAGCGGGTGGATCCACGCGATGAGCCGGGCCCTGCATCCCGTGGCCCCGCATCCGGTGTGCAGCTCAGACAAGCATTCCGTAATCACCAACAGCATTTGGTCAGGACATGAAGTGCCAGAATCGCTGTTCGGTACCCCCATCACCTTCACCGAATCATCCTGGGCGCAGCCGTCTGTGCCTGCTAACAGCAATTACGGCGGCTTTAAGGATGCGCCAACCGCGTCATTCTGGACCGGGACGGGCATCGACGACATCATCCAGGTGGGCTGCGACTCCATATCGCTCGGCACGCCTTACTACGAATGCTGGACCGAGGACTTCCCAGGGGGTACCGTCTGGCAAGAAACCCCGGCTATCACCGCGGGAGACCAGATCTTCGTGTCCGACATATACGACGGCGATAACGAGGCGACTTACTTCATCGAAAATGAGACAACAGGCGACTACCTCTCGCCGGTCACATATGCGGCTCCGTACGTCGGCCTAGGATCGGCTGATTACATCCTGGAACGGGGCGACGGTCTTTACCTTCCCGAATTCTCCCAGGTCTATGTGACCGACAACGTGTTCGGCCTCAGCAACGGCGATACTTATGATCTGGGCGCGAAAGGGAACAACGAGTATGAAATAACCAGCAACTGCCTATCGAGCGGCGTGGTGCTGGCACTCCCCACCTACCTGCAGGACTCCGCGGGCGATTTCTGGCAGGAATGGCTTGCTTCCAGCCCGTACAACAATAGCTGTGGGCCCAGCTGAGGATAGCCGCAGGCAGTGTGCCCCGTTCCCGCCGCGGCGGGAACGGGGCACACTCGCTCCCAGATCCCGGCTGGCCGCGCCAACCGATGCGGACCCATGGCGGCTGGTCACCCTTTCCTAAAGACTTTCTTCCGAATGGACGCGTGGTTCCACCCCAGTCACCGCCGCGGCTGCCACGCTTGTTGCTGTTATCTCGGGGATGGCTGTTATCTCGGGGGTGGCGGCGCGCTTGATGAGCAGCAGCGACGCCAGCCCGGCGCTGACCGCGATGGCCGCGATCACGACGGTCGCCCGCTGGAACGCCGCCAGCGCGGCCGGGCCGGATGGGTGCCCGAGCACGGTGACCAGGATCGCGACGCCGAGCACGATGCCGACCTGGCGGGCCATCGTGACCACCCCCGACCCGGTCGCGAACCGGTGCGACGGGACCGCCGCCACCGCCGCGCTCACCAGCGTGGGCAGCGTGAGGCCGACGCCTGTCCCCGTCATCAGCATGCCCGGCAGCATGTGGGCGGCGTAGTCAGGGGTGAGCGACAGGTTGAGCCGCCAGAACACGCAGCCGGCGGCGTAGATGACGCAGCCGGCGGCGGCGACCGGCCCTGGGCCGACGCGCCGGGCCAGCGGACCCGCGCCGACCGCCCAGAACGGCACGAGCAGCGGCCCGGGTGCCACGCCCAGGCCGGTGCGCAGCGCCGACCACCCCCACACGTCCTGGCACCACAGCGTCACCAGCAGCAGCATCGCGCCGAACGCGGTGCCGAACAGCAGGTTGGCCCAGGTCGCCCGGCCGAACCTGGGCAGCCGCAGCAGCGTCGGCTCGATCACCGGCGCCGGGTGGCGGGCCGAGCGGCGGGCGAACGCCGCGAGCAGGAGCACCGCGACCGCGACCGAGCCAAGCACCCCGGGCGAGGCCCAGCCCCAGTCGTCGGCCTTGACCAGCGCGAGGGCCAGCGCGCCGACCGCCACGGTGAAGATCGCCGCGCCGAGGGTGTCCGGGCGGTCGGCGTCCTTGTCGACCGCGGGGGCGGGCGGCAGCACGCGCAGGCTGGCGAGCAGCGCGACGGCCGCCACCGGCACGTTCACCAGGAACACCCAGCGCCAGCTCGCGGCGACAAGGGCGCCGCCGAGCACGGGGCCGAGCGCGGCCGCCGCTCCCCCGACCGAGGTCCAGCCGCGGATCGCGCCCGTGCGCCTATCCGGCGGCGCCGCCGCGAGCAGCAGGCCGAGCGAGGCG
>NZ_JASIAL010000339.1:0-10978 GCF_030042015.1 Trebonia sp.
TTGCCCGCGCTGCGCCCCGCGGAGCTCAGCCGGGCGCTGCGCGGGGCGGCCAACGGCGCCTGGGTCAACGGTGCGGTGACCGGTGCCGGGGTGGCCGCGTTCGTGGCGGACGCCGCCGGGGTGGGCACGACGATGTACGCCGTGCCGCCAGGGACGGCGTTCCGGCCGAGGTTCGGCGGCGCGTCCCGGGCGCGGCACACGGCGGGCGGGGGACACGAGCTGGACTTGCCGGACATCCCGGGACTCAGGCGCGACGTGGACACGCCTGAGGACCTGAGGGCAGCGGTCGCGCTCGGCGTGGGCGCGAGGACGGCCTCGCTCGCCGGTGAGCTGCTTGGTGCTTAGACGCGCACGACGTGCTGTTCAGATGTGCACGACCGGGCAGGTCAGCGTCCGGGTGATCCCTTCCACGGCCTGGATCTGGGCGGCCACAAGCTTGCCGAGTTCGTCCACGTTCTCAGCCCGCGCGCGCACTATGACGTCATAGGGGCCGGTCACATCCTCCGCCTGCGTGACCCCGGCGATTTCCGCTATCTGCCGGGCCACGTCGGCGGCCTTGCCGACCTCGGTCTGAACGAGGATGTATGCCTGCACCATGGCGTCCTCCTAGGGGCAGAGTAGGACAGCTGCCCCTGTTGTGTCACGGTACCGTAGTGGTCCAGACCGGTGTCGCTCCGGTGTGGCACTTTTAGGGTCGAATGTGGCGAGGCGGCGCGGGGAGGCGTGATCACTGGCTCTGGCGAATCCCTGGCTGACCTGGGCGAATGGGGGCTGATCGCGGCGCTGGCCGCACAGCTGCCGCCGGGGCCGGGCACGGAACTCGGCATCGGCGACGACGCGGCGATAGTGTCGGCACCGTCCGGAAGCGTGGTCGCCGCGGTCGACATGCTCCTTGAGGGCAGGCATTTCCTGCTCTCCTGGTCGTCCGGGTACGACATAGGCGTGAAGGCCGCGGCGCGCAGCCTCGCGGACATCGCGGCCATGGGCGCGGTGCCGACCGCGCTGCTCGTGGCGCTGGGCGCGCCGGGCACGCTGACGGCGGGGTGGGCGCTCGACCTGGCCGCCGGGCTGGCCTACGAGGCCGGCCGGGCCGGCGCCGGCGTCGTCGGCGGCGACACCGCGGGCGCGGACTCGGTGCTGTTGTCGGTGACCGCGCTCGGCGACCTGTCGGGCCGCCCGCCGCTGCGGCGCGCCGGCGCGAGGCCGGGTGACGTCGTGGCCGTCGCGGGCCCGCTGGGATATTCGGCCGCCGGGCACGCGCTGCTTGCCGCGGGCGTGACGTCCTTCCCGGCGCTCGTGGCGGCTCACCTGCGCCCCGCGCCGCCCTACGACGCGGGCCCAGAGGCGGCGCTGCTCGGCGCCACCGCCATGATCGACGTCAGCGACGGCCTGGTGGCCGATCTCGGCCATGTGGCCGATGCCAGCGGTGTCTGGATCGACATCGACACTTCGGCGCTCGCGACCGGCGACCCGCTTGCCAGGGCAGCCGGTGCTCTTCCCCCGCCATCAGGAACGGGCCCCCCCGTCTCCCCCGCGGCCCTTGCCCTGCGGTGGGCGCTGGCCGGCGGCGAGGACCACTCGCTGGTCGCCGCGTTCCCGCCGGCGGCGGCGCTGCCGGCCCGGTGGCGCGTGATAGGCACGGTGCGCGAGGCGGTCGTGATCGCGCGTGGCGAGCCTGGTGCCGACGCGGGTGGCGCCGCCGGCGGCCCCGCCCGGGCGGGCCGGGTCACCGTCGATGGCGTCCCCTACGAGGGGCCAGGCGGCTGGCAGCACTTCCGCTGACCGCCGCAGCCGCTGACTCTCGCGCCCGCCGACTGTCCCGGCTGCCGGCTCTCCTGGCCGGTTAGCGGCTGACCTTGCCCGCCTTGATGCAGGAGGTGCAGACGTTCAGGCGCTTGCGCCTTCCGGGCACGATAGCGCGAACGGTCTGGATGTTGGGGTTCCAGCGGCGGCGGGTGCGGACGTGCGAGTGCGAGACGTTGTTGCCGAAGCCCGGCCTCTTGCCGCATATGTCGCAGACGGAAGCCACGGCTGCCTCCATTGATCGGATTAGTAGAGTCTGTCGGCGCCTGCGCCCGCGACGATGGATGCCAGCAGGAACGAGGCAGCTTGCAGAGCATACCCGAACTGCCGCCGCCGCGCGAACCACCCGCCCAGGAACCGCCCGCCGCCTCGAAGCGTTCGGGTCGGCCGCCGCGACTGGCGCTCACGCCCAACTTAGGATACACGAGGTATGGACAAAACGGACAAAAGTGGCGAAAAAACAGGCGTTTCGTGTCCTATCTAGTAAAAAGTGTCCCAGCATCTGAGACGACCGCCAGCGTCTTGTCCCAGGACCGGAGGGACCAGCCGGGCCGCGCGCATCCGCAGCACCGGTTCTGGGCCGGAATGTCGGCCGGCGCTTCTATGCTGCCAACTGTGACCACGCTCCGCGATCCGCTGATCCGGCCGCTCGGCCGGAGGACGAGCGACGTGTTCGAGAGCGTTTTGGGCCTGCGGACGGTTGGCGACCTGCTCAGGCATTACCCCCGCCGGTACTACACGCGGGGCGAGCTGACTGGCCTGGCCGGGCTGCGCGAAAACGATCACGTCACGGTCCTCGCGCGGGTGGCGCAGGTGCGGCTGGTCCCCATGCGCGGGCCGAACTGGAGGCAGCCGAAGGGGAGGCCGCTGCGGCCAAACGAACGGGCCGAGGTGATCGTCACCGACGGCACCGCGATCCTGACGCTGACGTTCTTCGCCAAGGCGGCATACCACGTTAGGCAGCTGCAGCCGGGCACGCTCGGGCTGTTCGCCGGGACGGTGTCGGCCTTCCGCGGTCGCCGCCAGCTGGTGCATCCGGAATACGAGCTGCTGCCCGACGCATACGAAGACCACCGGATCACCGCCGAACTGGCCGCCGAGTACGCGACCGAGCTCATCCCGATCTACCCGGCCAGCGCCAAGCTCAGCTCCTGGGCCATCTCCAGGTCGATCCAGGTCATCTTGGACACGCTGGACGCGGGCGAAGACCCGCTCCCGGAAGACATCAGGCAGAAATACCGCCTCTGGCCGCGGGAGACGGCCATCCGCGCGATCCACCGGCCGCACGATCGCCAGGACCTGGATCACGCGCGGAAGCGGCTGAAATGGGATGAGGCGTTCGTCATGCAGGCGGCGCTCGCCCAGCGGCGGCTGGCCGCTGCGGCCATGCCCGCGGTGCCGCGGCCGCCGGTGCCGGACGGGATCGCGGCGGCGTTCGACGCCAGCCTGCCGTTCACGCTGACCGAGGGGCAGCGGCTGGTCGGTGAGGTGATCACCCGCGACTTGTCGTGCGCTTACCCGATGCACCGGCTGCTGCAGGGAGAGGTCGGGTCGGGCAAGACCGTGGTCGCCGTCCGGGCCATGTTGCAGGTGGTGGACGCAGGCGGCCAGGCAGCGCTGCTCGCGCCCACGGAGGTGCTTGCCCAGCAGCACTACCGGTCGATCACGCAGCTGCTCGGCCCGCTCGCCTCCGCCGGTCAGCTCGGCGGCGCCGAGCAGGCGACACGGGTGGCGCTGCTCACCGGGTCGACGGGCAGGGCGGCGCGGCGCAGCGCGCTGTCCGACGTCTTCACCGGCGACGCGGGGATCCTGATCGGGACGCACGCCTTGCTCGAGAACAGCGTCCAGTTCGCCGATCTCGGGCTCGTGGTCATCGACGAGCAGCACAGGTTCGGCGTCGAGCAGCGCGATGCGCTGCGCGAAAAGGGCTCAGGGGCCAGGCCGCACGTGCTTGTGATGACCGCGACCCCGATCCCGCGGACGGTGGCGATGACCGTCTTCGGCGACCTGGAGGTCTCGACGCTGGCCGAGCTGCCCGTCGGCCGCCTGCCCGTCGTCACCCACGTGGTGCCGGCGGCGGAAAGGCCCAGGTACCTGGAGCGGGCGTGGGAGCGGATACGCGAGGAGGTCGCCGCGGGCCGCCAGGCGTACGTGGTGTGCCCGCGCATCGGTGGCGAGATGCCCGGCGCGGACGCCGAAGGCGAGAGCGTCGCAGCCGAGGACATCGGGGACGCGTCGGCCAGGGACTCGACCGGCGCGGACGAGTCCGCCCTGGACGGCGATGCCTACCTCTTCGGCGGCGAGGCGGCCGACGGCGCCGCGGGCGCCGACTTCGCGTCCCGCCGCCCGCCGCTTGCCGTCCTCGACGTGGCACCGGAGCTGGCCGAGGGGCCGCTGTCCGGGCTGCGGGTGGGCATTATGCACGGACGGCTGAGCCCGGACGAGAAAGACCAGGTGATGACGGTGTTCGCCGACGGCGGGATCGATGTGCTCGTCGCGACCACCGTGATCGAGGTGGGCGTGGACGTGCCGAACGCGACGACGATGGTCATCATGGACGCCGAGCGGTTCGGCGTGTCTCAGCTGCACCAGCTTCGTGGCCGGATCGGCCGGGGAGAGGCTGCCGGGCTCTGCCTGCTCGTGACCGAAGCGCCGGAGGGCAGCCCTTCCCGGGACCGGGTGGATGGCATCGCCGCGACGTCGGACGGCTTCCGGCTGTCCAGGCTGGACCTGCAGCAGCGGCGGGAAGGCGACGTGCTCGGGGCCGCGCAGGCGGGCAGGCACAGCAGCCTCAAGATGCTGCGGCTGCTGTCCGATGAGGAGCTGATCGCGTTCGCCCGCGAGGAGGCGTCGGCGCTCATCGCGGCGGATCCTCAGCTCACCGGGCACGCCGCGCTCAGTCAGGCGATCGACGACATGCTCGGCCCCCAGCGCGCCGAGTTCCTTGACAAGGCCTGACGGCGCGTCCGGCGCCGGTGCCGACAGCCGGCCGTGGCGGGCTGCCGGGCTGCCAGACTGAAGGCATGACACGCGTCATCGCAGGTGCGGCTGGCGGGCGGCGCCTGGCCGTCCTGCATGGCACGGTTACCCGCCCGACGAGTGACCGGGCCAGGGAGGGCCTGTTCGCCTCGGTGCTGTCGGAGATCGGCTCGCTCGACGGCAAGCGCGTGCTCGACCTGTACGCCGGTTCGGGCGCCGTGGGACTTGAGGCGCTGTCCAGGGGAGCCAGGCATGTGCTGCTCGTGGAGTCCGATGCCCGGGCTGCCGCGGTCATCAAGGCGAACATCGCGGCTGTGGGCATCGCCGGCGCGGCCGTCGTGACCGACCGCGTGGAACGGCTGCTGTCGCGGCCGCAGGCGGATCGGCAGGGCGCGCCTTTCGGCTACGACCTGGCGTTCGCCGACCCGCCATACGCCGTCTCCGCCGCGGCCGTCACCCGGGTGCTGACGCTGCTCGCGACCGGCTGGCTGACCGCGGGCGCGCTGGTCGTGGTCGAGCGCGCTACCCGGTCAGGCCCGTTGGACTGGCCCCCCGGCTACCTGCCGGGAAAGTCGCGCAGGTACGGTGAGGCGACCTTTTGGTACGGCCGGCATGGCAGCGGCATGGCCGCAGCACAGACCCCCCATAACGGCGCCCCGGCCGGCGCATGAGGAGTGATGCCGAGTGCAGCGAGTGGTATGCCCTGGATCGTTTGATCCCGTCACGAACGGCCACCTGGACATCATCGGCCGGGCGGCCGGCCTGTATGACGAGGTGGTGGTCGCGGTGCTGGTCAACCTCACCAAGCGGAGCCTGTTCACCGTGGACGAGCGGCTCGAGATGCTGGGCGAGGTCACGCGCGGCTACGGCAACGTGCGCTGCGAGCGCTTCCACGGGCTGCTGGTCGACTTCTGCGCGGCCAACGGCATCACCGCGGTGGTCAAGGGCCTGCGGGCGGTCAGCGACTTCGAGTACGAGATGCAGATGGCGCAGATGAACTACCGGCTGGCCAAGGTCGAGACCTTGTTCATGACGACCAACCCGCTGTACTCGTTCCTGAGCTCCAGCCTTGTCAAGGAGATCGCCAAGTACGGCGGCGACGTCAGCGGCCTGGTCCCCGAATACGTCCTTGAGCGACTGCGCTCTCGCCTCGCCGAGGAATAGCCGCGGCCGGATGCCGTCGAGTTGGGAATAGCGCGCGCCGCCGGTACGCTAAACGGTCGGTTTGGTAACTGCCCACACGGTAGACTGTGATGTCTAAGGTAAACGGAAAACCCGTCGCGCGCGGAGTGCCCGGTGCGCACGGCCAGGGTCCTGGCGGCCATGGCCGTGGCAGCGGTGACTTCGTGTTCGACATGCGGTCGCTCGGTCGGCGGCCTGGCTTCTTCCGGGAGGAGACGCGTACGGCGCGTGCGCCGGACGGTCTCGGATCGGGGCTAGTCTTGGTGCCTGCCGGTGCGGACGTGGCTCTTGACCTGCGGTTCGAGGCGGTTTCCGAGGGGGTGCTCGTCACCGGCTCGGCGGTCGCCCCGCTGGCGGGCGAGTGCGCGCGGTGCCTGGACCCGCTGGCCACCACGACGGAGGTCAGCTTCCAGGAGCTGTACCGTTACCTGCCGGACCCAGGTGAAGACGAGGCCGACGACGAGGAACGCTTCCTCGACGGAGACCTGCTTGACCTGGAGCCGGCGTTCCGCGACGCGGTGGTGCTTGCGTTGCCGCTTTCGCCGCTGTGCCGGGAAGACTGCCTTGGGCTGTGCGCCGAATGCGGCGTCCGGCTCGCCGAAGCGGGTCCGTTCCACGGGCACGGTGCGGACGCGGATCCCCGCTGGGGTCCGCTTGGCCGGCTTGATTTTTCTGACCGAGAAGAAGACTGACAGGAGAGCTGAAGTGGCTGTTCCCAAGCGGCGAATGTCGCGCAGCAACACCCGCTCACGGCGCGCCAAGTGGAAGACATCCGCGCCGACGCTGGTGAGCTGCCCGCAGTGCCACAGTCCGAAGCTGCCGCACGCTGCCTGCCCGACTTGCGGGACCTACCGCGGGCGGCAGGTCATCACGCCGGCCTGAGCGTTATGTAGGGAGCGCCGGTGAGCGGTCGACGTAACGACGGGGACGGTACGGACGCCAGGGACCCGGCTGAGCTGTCGAACACTCTCGGGGTGCCGATCAGCGCCGCCACCCTGGAGCGTGCGCTCACCCACCGTTCATTCGCCTACGAGAACGGCGGCCTGCCGACCAACGAGCGGCTGGAGTTCCTCGGCGACTCGGTGCTCGGCCTCGTGGTGACGGACACGCTGTTCAACGGTCACCCGAACTTGCCCGAGGGCCACCTCGCGAAGCTGCGCGCCGCGGTCGTCCAGATGAGCGCGCTCGCCGAGGTCGCGCGCGAGCTTCAGCTGGGCGCGTACGTGCGGCTTGGCCGGGGGGAGGAGGGGACTGGCGGCAGGGACAAGCCGTCGATCCTCGCCGACACGCTCGAGGCGGTCATTGGCGCGACGTACATCGATTGTGGGCTCGACGCCGCGAGCGCGCTCGTGCACCGGCTCTTCGACCCGGTAATAGAGCGTTCGGCCCTGCTTGGCGCGGGGCTGGACTGGAAGACCTCGCTGCAGGAGCTCACCGCCGTGCGCGGGCTTGGCGTGCCCGAGTACGCGGTGAAGGACACCGGCCCGGATCATCAGAAGCTGTTCCGCGCGGTGGTGAAGGTGGGCAACAGGGAGCTCGGCTCGGGCGAGGGCCGGTCGAAGAAGGCCGCCGAGCAGCTGGCCGCCGAGGCAGCGTATGAGGCCATCACGGCCGAGGCCGCCGAGGCCGCCGAGGCCGCCGAGGCCGACGGGCCCGGACCGGCCGCGCCCGCAACGGGTGAGTCAGCGGCGGGCGCTCCGCCCGTGGCGGACGGCTAGCGCGTCGGCCGGGTGAGGCAATGCCCGAACTGCCCGAGGTCGAGACCGTCCGCCAGGGCCTGGAGCTGCACGTAGTGGGCCGCACGATCGCGGACGTGCAGGTGTTTAATCCGCGCGCGGTGCGGCGCGACCTCGCGGGCCCGGCGGGTTTCGCCGCGGCCCTGGCCGGACGAACGGTCAAGCGCGCCGAACGCCGCGGCAAGTACCTCTGGCTGATCCTTGACGACGATGAGGCGCTGCTCGGCCACCTGGGAATGAGCGGCCAGCTGCTGGTCGGAGACCCGGATCGCCCGCTGACCCCGCATGTGCGTGCCCGGTTCACCTTCACCGACGGGGGACCGGACCTGCGCTTCACAGACCAGCGCACGTTCGGCCACCTGATGCTGTGCTCGCTGCGGGGGGACGACCCCCCTGCACCCCCCGTACGGGGGGGCTCCGCGCCCCCCCGTTCCCCCGGCGGGGGGGACGACCCCCCTGCACCCCCCGTACGGGGGGGCTCCGCGCCCCCCCGTACGGACGACCCCCACGACGGAGGGGACGGCGGAGGGGGCGACCGCGTGGCGGTTCCGGCACCGATCGCGCATATCGCGCCGGACCCGCTGGAGCCGGCGTTCGACCCGGCGGCCTTCGCGGCCAGGTTGGGCCGGCGCCGCACCGGGGTCAAGCGCGCGCTGCTCGACCAGTCGCTGGTCAGCGGCATCGGCAACATTTACGCCGACGAGGCCCTCTGGCGCGCCCGGCTGCACTGGGCCAGGGCGACCGAGACGCTCAGCCGCGGCGAGGTGTCGAGGCTGCTCGCAGCCGTTACGGAAGTGCTGTCCGAGGCGCTCACGGCCGGGGGCACCTCGTTCGACGCGCTGTACGTGAACGTGAACGGGCAGAGCGGCTATTTCGACCGGTCGTTGCAGGCGTACGGACGCGAGGGCGAGCCGTGCAGCCGGTGCGGCACCCCCATCCGCCGCGATTCGTTCATGAACCGCTCGGCGTACAGCTGCCCGCGCTGCCAGCCCCGCCCCCGCCGCGCCCACTGGTGACCCGGCGGCCACGGCACCCCGCCATCCCGCGCACTTGACCGGAAAATGGGCTCTGTCTCACATCTCTCGTGAAGGTCGCGTCCTGGTAACGCGCCGATCTGCCGATAGCCGGGGCCGCCCTGGCTGCACGCAGCCGGATGAATGTGACAGTCAGCCGCCTCTAACCGGCTCGATGCCACATTCATCCGCCGTCGGCCGGGGGACATCGGATTAGCCGAGCGCCGGACGCGGCGGGGCGCGCCGGGACGCGGCGGACGCGCCGGGACGCGGCGGACGCGTTCGAAGGCCGCTGAACCACACCAGACTCACCAGAAAGGAGCCCGGTGTCTTCGATGCCCTAGATGTAGGGGTTCACGGCCATTGGAGTTTGTTAAGCCATTGGATCTTTGGTACGATAAGTCACATAACGGGTAGCGCGGGGCTCTCAACTTGACCGTAAAAGGCCATGGTGAGACCCTGTACCTGTTGATTGCACGCCTGTGCGTGCGGATAATCCGTGCCCACTCTGGTCACTCAGTGTGGAGGACCTTTCACCATGGCGAAGGCTCTATTCGGCCACGTCGGCGGTCCCGATCCGCGCATCGTCTCCGAGATGCGACGTCTCCAGCAGCGTGTTCGCGACCTGGAAGCCGAGCTTGTCCGGCTCCAGGAAGTGAACGACGCGCTTGCCGCGGGCGTCAGTCACGAGGACGTGCTCGTACTGGACCGTGAGCCGGCGCTTACCTGACGATCTCAGGAGCGCTGGCGCGCCACAGAGGCGCGACACGGCACAACCGCAGAACGAACCAGGGACGCCCTCCCGGCGTCCCTCTTCGTTGTTCCGCGGCTGACGCGGCTGACGCGGCTGACGTGGCTGACGCGTACCGGATTCGCCCGTTCCAGGTCCCGATTTCCGCCACGGCAAAGCGGCTGTGGCGTACAACACACTGGCGTCATTAGGCAGTTGTAGCCTGGCGTGGTCCCTTTACCCTGATGTTCTTCGATAAGACGCCTGATGTTCAGGGGGATTTCCGGTTCCGCGCCGTTTCCGGCGGTTGGCCCCAACTGGCGGTAGTGTGCGGGAGGCGGCCGTTCGCCACGGACGCGGCCCAGGGGGAGGAGGCGGCGCGTGTACCTGAAGTCCCTCACCCTGCGCGGGTTCAAGTCGTTCGCCTCCGCCACCACGCTGCGCTTCGAGCCGGGCATCACCTGTGTCGTCGGCCCGAACGGCTCAGGGAAGTCCAACATCGTCGACGCCCTCTCCTGGGTGATGGGCGAGCAGGGGGCCAAGACCCTGCGCGGCGGCAAGATGGAGGATGTCGTCTTCGCGGGCACCACCTCCCGCGCACCGCTCGGCCGCGCCGAGGTCATGCTCACGATCGACAACAGCGACGGCTCGCTGCCGATCGACTACGCCGAAGTGACGATCAGCAGGCTGATGTTCCGTTCCGGGCAAAGCGAGTACGCCATCAACGGAGACACCTGCCGCCTGCTGGACGTGCAGGACCTGTTGTCCGACAGCGGCCTCGGCCGCGAGATGCACGTGATCGTGGGGCAAAGCCAGCTCGACGAGATCCTGCACGCCGGCCCCGAGGCCAGGCGGGCGCTGATCGAGGAGGCGGCCGGCGTACTCAAGCACCGCAAGCGCAAGGATAAGGCGCTGCGCAAGCTCGACGCGATGCAGGCCAACCTGACCAGGCTCGTCGACCTCACCGCCGAACTCAACCGGCGCCTGAAGCCGCTCGGCAGGCAGGCCGAGGTCGCCCGCAAGGCCGCGACCATCCAGGCCGAACTGCGTGACGCGCGGCTGCGGCTGCTCGCCGACGACTACGTGACCGTGCGTGACGCAGAAGTGCAGCAGGCGGCCGATGAGGCCGCGATCCGCGCCCGCCGCGAGGCCCTCGAGGGCGGCCTCGCCGCCGCCCGCGGGGACGAGGAAGAACTCGACCGCCTGGCACAGGAACGCGGCGCGGAGCTCAGCCAGGCGCAGCAGACCTGGTTCGCGCTGTCCTCGCTGACCGAACGGATGCGCGGCCTCGCCGGGCTGGCCGCCGAGCGGGCCCGGCTGCTCTCCGCCGATCCAGAGCACGACCGGAGCGGCACGCCCCCCGGCCGCGACCCCGACGAGCTCGAGGGGCAGGCCGCCGGACTGCGCGCGGAAGAAGCCAGCCTCACCGACCGGCTGGCGCTCGCCCGCGACGTGCTCTCGGCCGCCGTCGCCGAACGGTCCGCCGCCGAGGCGGCCCTCGCCGCCACCGAGCGCAGGCTGGCCGACGAGGCCCG
>NZ_JASIAL010000340.1:0-6334 GCF_030042015.1 Trebonia sp.
CCTGTCGTCACATTCCTGGTCCCCCAGCGGTCACAGAGCGCGGCGATCAGCTGCAGGCCGCGGCCGCCCTCGTCGGTCCAGGACGCCCGCCGGGGGCGCGGCGTGGTCAGGCTGCCGTCGAACACCTCGCAGACAAGGCTGCGGCTGCGCAGCAGCCGCAGCCGGTACGGACCCCGCGCATGCCGGACCACGTTCGCGACCAGCTCGCTGACGACCAGCTCGGTGGTCATCGTCAGTTCCTCAAGCTGCCAGCAGGCGAGCTGGTCACGTACGTGCCGGCGAGCCTCGCCGGCCGCCCGCGGGTCTTCTGGCAGCGGCCAGGTGGCGACGGCGTCCGGCGCCGTGGCCCGGACCCGGGCCACGAGCAGCGCGGCGTCGTCGGCCCGTTGCTGGTCATCTGGCAACAGTGCCCGGGTGAGGCTGTCGCACATCCGGTCCAGCCCCTCGGCCTGAAGGACCCGGAGCAGCCCGGCCATCCGGCCCATGCCCACGGCCGGGTCGCAGCTGGTCGAGTCGATCAGGCCGTCCGTGTACAGCACGAGCAGGGCGCCGTCAGGAATCCGCAGCTCCGACACCTCGAACGGAGGCCCGGCCACGCCGAGCGGCGGATCGCCGTCGGCCTGGGCGAAATGCACGGTGCCGTCCGGGCAGACGACAGCGGGCGGCGGGTGGCCCGCCCTGGCAACGGTGCAGCTGCTTGTCGTCGGGTCGTAGATCGCGTACAGGCAGGTGACGAAAGAGTCGTCACCGAGGCCGCAGACCAGGTCGTTCAGGTGTGCCAGGATCTCGTCGGGCGGCAGCTCGAGGTCGGACAGCGTCTGCAGCGCGGTGCGTACGCGGCCCATGATGACCGCCTCCGGCAGCCCGTGCCCCATGACGTCGCCGATGACCAGGGCCACCCGGTCGGCCGACAGCGGGATGACGTCATACCAGTCGCCCCCCACGTCCATGCCCGGCCCGGCGGGGAGATACCTGGCCGCCGCGGTGACGGCGGGCAGCCCGGGCAGCTGCCGCGGCAGCAGGGCGCGTTGCAGCGCCTGCGACCTGGCGTGCTCGGCGTCGAAGAGCCGGGCCCGCTCAAGAGCCTGGGCGATCAGGCCGCTGAGCGTGATCAGGAGCGCTTGCTCGGCGCCCGTCAGCAGGCGCGGCCGGCCGAAGGACACCACGCACAAGCCCACCACCCGCCCCGAGACGACAAGCGGCAGGTACGCCCACGCCTGCTTGCCGCACAGGGCCAGCACGTCCGCCGTGGCCGGGTAGCGCTCCTTGTACTCGTCCGCTGACGAGATGAACGAGGGCCGGCGGCTGCCAAGCACATCCGCGACCGGGGTGAGATCGGGCACCGGCCCGTTGATCAGGTCGAGGAAGGGCTGGGAGTAGCCGACCGCCCCGACCGTGCGCATCCGGCCTTCCTCGACTACCTGGACGATCAGCCCGGAGGCCCCGAACGGCGGCAGCACCCGGTCGGCGACCGCGGCCACGATATCCAGCGAGGTGACGGCCTCGGCCAGGGCGGAGGCCAGGTCCTGGATCCGCGCCGCGCGCTCGGCCGCCGTGCGCTCGGCCGCTTCCTGCTCGGCCTGGCGCATGCGCGACTCGGTGATGTCGGTGAAATACCAGGCCAGCCCGTCGGGCACCGGGACGAGTCGCAAGCGGTACCAGCGTCCGGTGTCCGGCCACTGGACATCGAAGCTCACCGGCGTCGTCCCTGCGGCCGCTTCGCGACAGCGGGCCTCCAGGCCCGGCACCCGGCGGATCACGAGCAGGTCCCACAGCAACCGCCCGGTCAGCTCGTAGTGCGAGGTCAGCAGGCGCTCGGCCTCGACGTTGGCGAAGATCACCCGCCAGTCCCTGCCGAGGGAAAGGAAACCGTCGCTCATATACCGCAACGCGCCCCGCAGGCCGTCACTGGTCGTGCGCGCCTGCGTCGTGTCCCACGCCGTGCCCACCATCCGGAACGGGTTGCCGTCCGCGTCCGCCTCAACCTGGCCGCGCACCTGCAGCCAGCGGGTGCTGCCGTCCGGCCAGCAGACCCTGTACTCCGCCTGGTACGGCCCGCGCGTGGTGATCGCCTTGTCCAACTCGGCATTGACCCAGCCGATGTCGTCGGGATGAACGCGACCGATCCAGGTTTCGATTCGCCCGTCGTAGGTGTCGGCGTCGACGCCAAGCAAGGCCATCGAAGGCTGGTCGAGGCAGAGCAGTCCCGAGGCCATGTACCACTCCCAGGCGCCGACCCCGGTTGTCCGGTAGCCATCCCACGAGCCGGCCCTGTCGTTGGGAACTAGCAGCTGGGCCGGCTCTCGCGGCGTCTGGCGAAGCCGCTGCGGCCGCTTGGCCGCCCCGTCTGCCGCGCGCGAGATGCCCTGCTGCCTGGCCGCCGTACCGCCTGGTCCACCCGTCATGCCTGACGCCACCCCCCGGAAGCGCATGTCGTCACTTTCGTACGCAGATCGCCAGCATAGCCGCTCGCCGCAGGTGGGCGGTTCAGCCCGCCGCGCACTCGGCGCCGACCGGGTGCGGCTGGCGGACAGGCTGCCCGGCCGCGCCCACGACGCTCCCCGTCATCCCGAACGAACACCGCCGGCTGCCGATCGCCCCGCTGCTGTCCTGTCGGCCCGGCGAGTCGTTCCGGCGGAAATCGCCGCCGCCGCGTGCGGCGCTCTTACCTGGTGCGCGATCAGCCGAGGCTTACGTGGATGCTGCGCTCCTCGGTGCCGCGCACGACGGTGAGCTCGACGGTGCCGGCGGCTGCCTTGAGCGCGCCGGACAGGTCGTCCACCGAGCGGACCGGCTGGCCCGCGGCCGCCACGATCAGGTCGCCTGGCGCGAGGCCGGCGCGCGCGGCCGGGCTGTCGTCGGCCACGTCGCGGATGAGCAGGCCTTCGGCGTCGGGCAGGCCGACCGCGCGGCGCAGCCGCCTGGCCACGTGGCCGGGAGTGATCGTGATGCCGAGTTGAGGCCGCCGGGCCGATTCCCCGCGGGCGAGCGCGTCAACCCGGCCGCGCAGCGTCTCGTCAGCGGGTATGGCCAGGTAGAAGCCTTCGCCGAGGCGGTTCGTGTTGATCCCGAGCAGCCGTCCCGCTGGGTCGAGGACCGGGCCGCCCGAGGAGCCGGGCAGCAGCGGGGCGGTGTGCTCGAGGCTGCCGGTGATCCGCAGGCCGCGCGGTCCGCGGAAGGTCCTGTCGATGCCTGACACGAACCCGAACGTCACCCGCAGCCCGCGCCCGCCCGGGTTGGCCAGCGCGAAGACGGGCATTCCGATGGCGGGCGCCGCGGTGGCCCACGCCAATGCGGCGGCCTGGCCGGTGTCGGCCTCGATGACCGCGAGGTCGCCGTCGTAGTCGTGCCCGGCCACGTTCCCCTCGGCCGTGCGGCCGTCGGCGAACGTGACCGTCACCTGACCGCCGCGTATGTTGTGCGCGTTGGTCAGCACCCGTCCCTCGCCGAGCACGATGCCGGAGCCGGCTCCCCACCGCTGGCCGATGCCCACCACCGAGGGGCCGGCGTTCTCCGCCAGCCCCGCGATGCTTGCCTGGATCTCGTCGAAGATCGTCATCGCCGTCGCGTCCTTCCAGTTGATAGTAACTTGCAAGCTACTACCAACTGGAGGGATGTCAATGCGGCCGACTAGGATCTGTTTATGGCCCAGAGCGAAATCGCGTCGTCGCCGCTGGCCGAGGCGCTGGCCCGGGTGGGCGACCGGTGGACCCTGCTCGTGGTGGACGCGCTCCTGGCCGGGCCGCGCCGGTTCAACGACCTGCTCGGTCAGCTCCCTGGCATCGCGGCGAACATCTTGTCCGACCGGCTCAAGCGGCTCGAACGGGAGGGGCTGCTCGTGGCCAGGCCCTACTCCGAGCGGCCGCCCCGCGCCGCCTACCATCTGACGGCCGAGGGCACGGAGCTAGCCGGTGCGCTGCGGCTGCTGGCGTACTGGGGGGCCGGACACGCCGACCCGGCGCAAGCGCCCCGGCACCCCGCGTGCGGCACGCCGATCGAGGCCCGCTGGTACTGCCCGACCTGCGATCGCCTCGTCGACCACGAACCGGACCAAGGCGAGTTCCATTTCGTCTAGCCGGCGGCCCGTGCCCGGGCTATTTCAGCCGCGGGACGCTGGCGGGACGCTGGCGGGACGCGGCTAGCCTCGCCGATCAGGGGGTTCCCGCCCCGGGCCGTCCGCGACCTCCTGGACTCCCTCGGCCGCGTAAACGGTTTGCGAAAAAGCCTCCACCGCATTCCGGCACCGGTCCATGATGGCGATTGACTGCTGTCTTCGCTCATCGGGAAAGAAGTCCCGAGACTGGATCTTCGCCAGCCAGCGGACCAGTTTCTCAAGATCCTGCTCGTTCTCCTCCATTTCAGCGAATGTGTGCTTCCCTGCCCTGGTCTCCTTGTCGATCTCATCGAGAAGAGCGTCGCAGCGCTCAGCGAACTCGTCGTACTCCCGGCCCCGGTCGGCCCGGAAACGCCCGATGAGCGTGTCATTTATCTCCGGCGAAGAGACCGAGGTACTCAATATGAATACGGTGCCGCCCTGCTGGAGAATGCTTTCCCGCAACTGCTCGAGGAACTCCGCGTGATGCGGCGCTTCCGGCAGCACCCACGCGCTGTTGACCATCGTGGTGGCGCCGGCGGCCCGCAGGCGGCGCCACAGCGTGACCCGCGCGCTTGACGGTGTGCTAGGAAGCTGAGCCAGCAGGAGCAGCCATCGTGATGTGCGCCGGTCAGCGTCCATTGAGATGCAACACCTGTTTCACGTTCAGGCTACCGCCCAATCAAAAACATGCTACAGCCCGATAATGACCGGCGATTTATCGTGACTGCGTAACAGCCCTGGCCTCGCCCGGGGAATGGCAAGAGCCAGGGCCAGGGCAATGGGCTTGGCCGGGCCGGCCCGGGTCAGCCGACAACGAGCAGGACGCCCGCCGCGGCGATCAGGAGGGCTCCGGCGATTCCGTTGGCCAGGGCCATGCGGCGCCGGACCACAGGGAACAGGGCGGCGAGCCCCATGCCGATCGCCAGCCCGATGGCGGCCTGTACCGAGCTTGACAGTGCCTGCTCGCCGGCCGAGAACCAGACCGAGGCGTGCGCGGGAACGCCGTCGACTATGCCGTAGGTGATGTTGTCGATGCTCAGCGCCCACGGCAGGACCCATATGCCCCAGTGCGACCTCGACTCCTGTTCGGCTGCCGCCGCCCTCTTCGAGAAGATCGCGATCGCGATCCAGTACAGGCCAAGGACGACGAGGATCGATGTCTGGAGGATGTTGCTGAGGCCGTCCGAGACCGACCAGTGGAAGGCCGAGCCGAGCAGGAACCCTCCTCCGTCGCCGATACCGAACAGCACGACGAGCGCGCCGCACGCCGCCAGCCTTCGGCTCATGATCGGCCCGATCGCGATGCACGCGATCAGGCTGTCCACTCCGAGTAGCAGAAAACCCATGGCGACCTTTCCTGGATTCGTGCCTGAGCCCTTGTAACGGACGATATTGTGGCAAGCGACGCTGGCTTCTAAACAACGCGCCCGCTCATTAAGATATGCACCGCTCGCAAGGCACAAGCAGCCTAAGATTTCAATAGAATGCTGTCAAGAGCCTTCCGGAAGATTGGTTGTGACCTGCAGTTTGTAATACCTGTTTCACGCGATTTAGCCATCCTCGCACTGCAACAGCTGTTGCATGTAAATGGCAGCCGCGGGTCGCTATTCATGATTCACGCGCCGTTGCCGTCAGCGATCTGCGTGGCGACTGCGAGCGCCGTGTTGATCGGGATCGCGTAGCCCACGACGTGGAGGCCGCTGCCCCAGCCCCCGATAGTGATGCCGATCACCTGGCCGTTCAGGTTCACCAACGGGCCGCCGATCACCGACGGCACCGCAGACTGCAGCACCGACGCCATCAGCCCGCTCCGGGTCGTCGCACCGACGGTGACGGTCGTGTCCAGGGTGGTCAGGGTGCCGACATCGATGGTCAGCGCATTCTCCCTGCCCGTGGTGCCGACCGCCGTGTCGTAGACCTGGCCAGGCACGTGGTAGGAGGACTCCCTGGAGGCTTCCGCGCTTTTGACGATCGTGGCCGAGTTCCCGACCGTGACGGTGGAGAACGGCCGCCCGTTACCGCCCTGCAATTGGAGCAGTGCCAGGCCCGCCGCGGCGTCCGCGCCGATCACCGTGGCCTTGAAGGTCGCGCGGGACAGGACGTACTCCGCCGTCAGGTTCGCCGCACCCGCGGAGGGCCGGTAAGTGGTCAGCACCTTCCCCGACTCCGTGAGCACGAGGCCGATCCCGACCGGGGTCCCGCCCGACAGGATGTGCACCATGCCAAGAGCCGTCGACT
>NZ_JASIAL010000047.1:0-2964 GCF_030042015.1 Trebonia sp.
AAGACCTGCGGCTGTGGCTGCCGCAGACGTGGAAGTCGCTGCTGCTGATCTCGGAGCTGCGACTGGACGAGGCACACTCGATCATCGAGGCCGGCACCCGCGAGGCCGAGAACGTAGCAAAGAACATCCGGATCTGGTCCATGCTGCGATGCCGGGCCCGGCTGTCGGCCGGGCAGCTCGCCGACGCCCGCGCCGAAGCCGAGGCGATCCTGGACATGTCCGACGAGATCGGCGATGGGAACTTCGGCTACCTCAACCACATCGCCACCTACGTTCTCGGCGACATCGCGCTGCGCACCGGAGACCCAGCGGCGCTACGGACAGCACGCCGCGATGCGGCGGCACTGTTCGGCAGCGCCACCGGCTGCGAGACCACGAGGCGGCTGGGCGCCTGGCTAACCGTCCGGCTGGACGGCCGCCCTATCGGGCCGGACCTGCTCGACGTGCTCGCGCCCGGGTACGTGCACGCGTGCAGCCCGATCGCTCACTGCGACACCGTGGAACTTGTCCGGCGGCTGCTCGCAGCCGGGCAGCGGTCGGACGCCGCCTCGGTCACCGGGCTGCTGGAAAAGGCGGCCGGCGCCAGTCCCGGCTTTCCCGGCCTGTCTGCCGCTGCCCTGCACGTCCGCGCACTTCAAGATCATGATGCAGAACGGAGCGTGGCGGCTGTCCAGGCCTATCAGGACGACCCGAGGCCGCTGGTGCGCGCGGTGGCGCTTGAGGATGCTGGCCGGCTGCTCCCGGAGCGCGCGAAGGACCAGGCGGTCGGCTACCTGGACGAGGCCCTCATGCTTCAGTCGGCGGCGGGCGCCGAACGGGACGCAGCGCGTCTTCGGCGCCTGCTCCGCGAGCGCGGGGCGCCGCGCGCGGGCGGCCGCCCCTACACGGCGGCGGCGCAGTGGCCGGAGCTGACCGCCTCCGAGTTCGCCGTCGTCCGGCTGGTTACCGGCGGCGCGACGGACCGCGAGGCCGCCGAGCGCCTCTACATCTCCGCGCACACGGTGAACTCGCACTTGCGGCACGTCTTCGCCAAACTCGGCATCCGGTCCCGCGTGGAGCTGGCCCGGCTGGCCGGCGAGCGCCAGTCCGCTTAGTTAGTCACTCGCCCGGCTGCTCGAGCAACCCGGGGTTTGAGTACACCAGCACCCATGGGGTGATCGTCTGGTGCTTGATCACGCCGCCGAGGGTGTACGGATCGGCCTCGGCGAGGCCGCGAGCTGCCCGCGTTCGAGCAGGCCGTGCAGGTAGGCGCGGTGCGCCGGACGGATCGCGGCGACGGCGTCGGCGTCTTGGACGTAGCGGATGTAGTTCGCGAATTTCATGGCTTCATCTCCGTCGTTGGGTGAGAGGCCCAGCCTCGGCGTAAGCCGTCGCGGCGCGCATCACTTATCCGGGCCATTCCCGCCGGTGCACTGCCGGGCGGATTAATCACCTGATCCAGTCACGCGCGATCGGCGTGGCAGCGGGCAGGCTCGGCGGCATGTCTGGAATCACCGTCACACCCAGGACAGTCCGGCACATCGCGATCGCGACCGGCCGTCCCTACGAGCAATTCCGCGCGGAGTACGAAGCCGCGGTTCCGGCGTTCGACCGGCTGGAGGCCATCGGCGTGGTCAACAGCGGTGCGGGATGGGCCGGGATCGAGAGCCTGTCCCGCAACACCGCCACCAATGGCCTGGCCAGCTTCTTCACCTTCGACCCCAGCCCGGTGATGAAGCTGAACGGTAGCACCCGCCGCGGCGTCACGTACCTGTCGGGCAACATCATCGAGGCGGAGAAGGGGTTCCGGGTCGACCCGGCGTGCTTCCTGTACCTGCCGCTGCGCGTGGTCATCGCCGAGGCCTCCGACGGAACCGCCGTGCTGGGGGTGGACCTGCCCGCAGACCTGTTCGATGTGTTCCCCGCCGCTGAGCTCGCCGAAGTCGCGTCGCGATTCACGCGCACGCTCGGGCAGGTGCTGCGGCAGCTGCGGCTACCGGTACCCAGCGAGATCGCCGGTGCCGCCGGCGATGAAAGCAGCCGGTGATCACGGCCGCGGCGGTCGGCGTCACGGCGCCGCGCGTGAGCAGGTCCGCTCGCCGGGCCTTCACCGGAGCCGCGGCGGCGCTGTTCGTGCTGTTCATGGGCAACAACTTGCCCAGCGCGCTGTACGGGCTGCTGCGAGAGCGCTTCGGGTTCTCGCCGCTGACCCAGACGCTGCTGTACGCGGTGCCGGTGGTTCTGGTCATCCTGCCGGGCCTGCTCGTGTTCGGCACGCTGTCGGATGTCGCCGGCCGTCGCAGCCTCGTGCTTGCCGGGCTGGCGGCCTTCGCCGCCGGTGACCTGGCGTTCATGCTGGCCGGCGACACGGCGTGGCTGTTCGCGGCCAGGCTGGCGCAGGGCCTGGGTATCGCCCTGGCGACAGCCGCGAGCACCGCGACTCTGAGCGACAGTGCCGGCGGTCTGCGCCGCGACCCCGTTGCGGCGCAGCGGATGGCGGCGCTGGCCGGGACGATCGCCATCACCGGCGGCCTTGCCGTCGGGCCGCTGGCCGGCGGGCTGGTGGCACAGTACGCCCCGGCGCCACGGATAACACCGCTGGCGGTGCACCTGGGACTGGTGGCTGCCGCGCTGGCCCTGGCCTGGCCGATTCCGGGGCGGCGGCCCCGGCCGGCCGAGGTTGCCGGCCGCTGGCGGCCGGCCATGCCGCGGATCCCGGACGCACTACGGCCCCGGTTCCGCGTCATCGCCGTCGCGGAACTGCTGTGCTGGGCGGTGCTCGGCGTGTTCTCAGCGGTGATCCCCTCACTGCTCGGATCGATCCTGCACAGCGGCAACCTGGCGCTGACCGCCGGCGGCCTGTTCGTGGCGATCGCCGCCTCGGCGCTCGCCCAGGCGGGCGCGCCGCGCCTGGCGCCGCTGACCGCCCAGGTAACCGGCTTGTCCGTCCTGGCGTGCGGGCTGGTGCTGCTGCTCGCCGCCGAA
>NZ_JASIAL010000341.1:0-21960 GCF_030042015.1 Trebonia sp.
GCGGTGAAGCTGCCGAACGCGGAGATGATCGACGTCAGCACATGCGGCTGCGGGGTAGTGGCCATCGACTGGACCATGCTGGCCAGCACGCCCGGCTTGCCGTGGCTGGTGCCCTGCCAGAAGCCGCGTCCCGGCCAGGCCTGCAGCACGGCCATGCCGATGAAGAACACGCCCGTGCAGCCCAGGAGGATCCGGCCGGTCCGCGCCGACTCCCAGGCGCGATCGGGCAGCATCACCAGCGCTCCGGCCACCACGTAGATGAGGACCGCGCCAGGCGCGCCAAACAGCACGGTCTGGCCCGGTTCGAAGATCTGGCCGAACGCCTCGCCGAACACCCAGACGATCAGCCCCCAGGCCACGCTGGACAGCCCGGCGAGCCGCGACGACAAGCCGCGCGCCCCGAAGATCAGCCACAGGCCGATCCCGGCCTGAATCCACACGGTTGCGGCGGCCGCCTGGATCGGGTGGTAGGCCCAGACCGAGGCACCCCAGTTCACCAGGCTCTGCACCCAGCCCGGCGACCCGTCCCCGGTGGGCTGTATCACCTGCGTGGACAGGCCGCCGGCCATCTGCGGCTGCGCCTGCAGGATGCCGTCGAACAGCCAGAGCAGGCCGAATCCGATCCGGAGCAGCCGCCGTGCCTTCGGCTCGCGCCAGGCGGCCGCGGCCGCGGCCCTGGCCTGCGTGCGGGCGCTGACCCAGCTGCGAGTCGCGCCGTAGCACAGCAGCAGGAGCAGGGCGATTATCCCGATGATCGCCAACTGGTGCAGCAGGGCCGAGCGGAACGCGAAGACCATAGTCGGGTTCGCCGGGCTCAGCTCTTCGTTCATGCCAGACACGGCGCTGGCTCCCTCCACGAGCCGCGGGCAACAACCGCCCGGATACTGCCTGGTTTACGTCGTACTAGTTCGCCAACGGCGGGGGGAACTTCCCGGCCCGCGCCGGAAGGTTCGCGCGCGCACAGTTTAGCGTCGCGGGCCGGGCTCATGGCGTGCCCGGAGCGGTGACGGCTGCCTCGATGGTGACCTGTCCCGCGTGCCGGAAGACCAGGGTCAGCGCCACCTCCTTGCTGTCCTCGAACGGCACGGGGTTTTCGAGCACCACGTCGTCGCCGAGCGGGGTCAGCGTGAGCGTGCCATGGGCGGGTACCAGCAGGTCGCTGACCACGGCCGCCGGGGCGGCCGGGCTTGTGCGCCGCACGAGCACGACGCGCGAGGCGATCGGGCTGCGGACGGCGATCAGCTCATCGGCGGTGCTGGCGAGGTTGTGGATGATCAAGTACGTGCGCGCCGCCCCGGCTGCCGCGGCGGCCTGCCTGGTAAACCCGCGCATGGGCACGGCGGCCAGGCTGATCGTAATCCGCACCTTGGTGAGGGTTCCGGCGCCGCCGGAGGCAACCCATGCCGACAGCGCGCCGGCCAGCACCAGTGCGCAGGCCACCGGCCCGGCCGCCGCCCGCGCGAGTTCCGCCGCCCAGCCGCGGCCTGCGCCGGCCTGGCGGGGCCTCGTCCCTGTGCCGGCGGTCACGGCGGTCACGGACGGCCTCCTGCCAGGGCCGGGCGCGCCGAGCGGCCGGGGGCGGACGGCGATGACGGCGTGTGCCCGCGGAAGCGGCGTATCCGCAGGCTGTTAGCGACGACGATCAGCGAGCTCGCCGACATCGCGATCCCGGCGAACAGCGGGTTGAGGTAGCCGAGGGCCGCCAGCGGTATCGCGATCACGTTGTAGCCGAATGCCCAGGCGAGGTTGGCGCGGATCACTGCCAGGGTGGCGCGCGACAGTCGCATGGCATCGGCGACGCCGCCGGGGTCGCCGCTGACCAGGGAGACGTCGGCGGCGCCGATGGCCGCGTCGGTGCCGGTTCCCATCGCGATGCCGAGGTCGGCCTGGGCCAGGGCGACCGCGTCGTTGACCCCGTCCCCGACGAACGCGGCAGGTGTCCCGTCGTCCTGCAGCCGGCGGATGACGGCCGCCTTCCCGTCGGGGCGGACTCCCGCGAACACACCGCTGGCCGGGATTCCCAGCTGGCCCGCGACCGCCAGGGCGGCCCGCTGGTTGTCACCGGTGAGCACGACAGGACGCAGCCCCATGTCGCGGATGCGGGCGACGGCGGCGGCCGACCCTGACCGCAGCCGGTCCGCGATGACCACGGCAGCGCGCGCCTGCCCGTCCCATCCCGCCAGCACCGCCGTATGGCCGGCGTCGCTCGCCATGTCCACTGCCTCGCGCAGCCCGGGGGGCACCTCGAGGGCGAGCTGTGCGAAAAGCTCGCGGCTGCCCACGGTGACGGCACGGCCCCAGACCTCACCGCGCACCCCCGCCCCCGGCTGGGCGGCGAACCCGGTGACCGGCGGCAGGCCGCCGGAACGGGCGGCGGCCTCGCGCGCGATCGCCTGGCCAATGGGGTGCTCGGAGGCGTCTTCGACCGCTCCGGCCAGCAGCAGCGCCTCCTCCTCGGCAACCCCCGGCGTGGTGATGACGCGGGTGACGCTCATGGCGCCGGTCGTCAGCGTGCCGGTCTTGT
Source organism: Trebonia sp. (assembly GCF_030042015.1). Classification (GTDB taxonomy): domain Bacteria; phylum Actinomycetota; class Actinomycetes; order Streptosporangiales; family Streptosporangiaceae; genus Trebonia. The sequence goes on from NZ_JASIAL010000341.1 coordinate 2,525, forward strand.
CGAAGACGACGACCCGGATCCGGCGGGCCGACTCCAGCGCGTGCGCGCTCTTGATCAAGATGCCGAACTCGGCGCCGCGGCCGACCGCGGCCACGAGAGCCGTGGGTGTCGCCAGGCCGAGCGCGCACGGACAGGCGACCACCAGGACGGCGACGGCCGCGCTCCACGCCTCGGCCGCGGGCAGCCCGGCGCCCAGCCAGAATCCGAGGGTCGTCGCGGCCAGGCTGATCACGCAGGGGACGAAGACGGCGGCGATCCTGTCGGCGAGCCGCTGCGCGCCGGCCTTGCTGGCCTGCGCGTGGGTGACCAGGCGGGTGATCTGGGCGAGCAGGGTGTCCGCCCCGACCCGGGTGGCGCGGACTACGAGGCGGCCGCTCATGTTCACGGTCGCCCCGGTCACCTGGTCACCCGGCCCGACCTCGGCGGGCATGGACTCCCCGGTGACAAGGGAGGCGTCGACCGCGGAACTGCCCTCGGTCACCACGCCGTCGGTGGCGATCTTCTCGCCCGGGCGGACGACGAACTCCTCCCCTGCCACGAGCTCGCTCACCGGAACGCGCTGCTCGGCTCCCCCGCGCAGGACGGCCACGCTCTTGGCGCCGAGGGCGGCCAGCGCGGTCAGCGCCGACGCGGAGCGGTCCCGTGCGCGTGCCTCCAGGTAGCGGCCCGCGAGCACGGCGACTGTGACGCCGGCCGCGGCCTCGAAGTAGAGGGTCATCCCGCTGGCCGCGGTGAACGTGAACGCGAACGGCATCCGCATGCCGAGCCTGCCCGCGCCGCCGAACAGCAGCGCGTACACCGACCAGCCGAACGACGTGGCGACCGCGAGGCTGACCAGCGTGTCCATCGTCGCCGCGCCGTGGCCTAGCCCGGCCAGCGCGGCACGGTGCAGCGGCCGGGCGCCCCATATCGCGACCGGGGCGGCCAGCAGCAGGCTGACCCACTGCCAGCCGGTGAACTGCGCGGACGGCACCATCGCGAGCACGATCACGACCGCGGCGAGCGGGGCGGAAACGCCGAGCCGCAGGCCCAGGTCCCTGACCACCGGGTCCGCGCCGTGGCCCCCCTCGCCGGGTGGTGACGGCAGCGCCGCCTGATACCCGGTGGAGCTGATCACGCCGATGAGCTCGGTCGCGTCGCGACCGCCGAGGCTGGTGAAGTACGCCCGCCCGGTCGCGTAGTTGACCGTGGCCGACACCCCGTCAAGCCGGTTCAGCCGCCGCTCGATCCGCGCCGCGCACGAGCCGCATGTCATCCCGGTGACCACGAGCTGGGCTTCGACCTGCCCGCCGGCGGCGGTGCCGGTATCGGTCACGGGCTACCGCCCATGTTCATGCCGCCGCCGGTGCCGCCCGTGGTGACTCCGGTGTACTGCACGTGCGAGTGCCCGGTGGTCACCGGCCCTAGCCTAGCTCCGGCCATGCGCGCCCCGGCGAAGATCAGGGCAAGCAGGACAAGGAAGCCAGCGAGCTTGAGCGCGGGAGCCAAGTGGTCACCTCACGCGGCGGTTACGGGGACATTCCGGTGCACGATGACCGCAGCTTACCGGCCGACGGCGGGCACGCGAACAGCCCACCCGGAACATGAACATGATGTAATGTCGGCGGCCCGGGGGCTGGCGGGCGGCGCTCGATCAGGCGCTAAATGATCAGGAGCAGCATCAGGGCCATGGTGACGCCCATCGCGATCCGGCAGCCGACCGCGGTGGCGGGCGACTGCAGGAATCCGCGGCCGGCCGGGCTGCCTGTTCCTCGGTCGCCGGCGACGGCCTGGCCGTCGCCGGCCGAGCCCGACGGCGCGCGGTTCGCCGCGGAAGCCACGGTCGCCTGCGCACCGGAGACCGTCGCGTCCGCGGCCCCGGCACCGACGATCGCGGGGACCGCGGCCCGCGATACTCCCGCGACCGCCCGGCTGTAACGCATGCCAGACAGCCGGTCGATGTCCCAGATGCTGTAGCCGATCAGGACGAGCGCGAAGACGAACGCCAGGGTGGGGTAGTCCAGGGCCTGCGTCGACGACCCGCCCATGCCGCCCATCCCGCCGCCGGCGGCGGCGGCGGGCGCGGCGATGGCCGCGAACATGTACACCATCGCGCCGCAGTGCACCAGGTGCGGCGCGCAGTGCCCGCCGGCCAGGGCGCGGACGCCGTTGGCGCTGGCGTCCCGCAGCACCCGGACGGCGAACCAGGCGGTCAGCACCGCGAAGATGACCACCCACGCGGGGTTTGACAGGGTAACCAGGCCCGCTGCCAGCATGCCCGCCATCGCGATGCCCATCAGCAGGTGCGCCACGTCGATGTCGGGGGTGGTGGCTGAGCCGGCCTGCCACGGCCGTGCCGCCACCAGCCGGGCCGCGCTGACCGCGGCGACCACCAGCATGAGGGCGGCGAATATGTCCAGGATCCAGGCGGGGGTCATCGTGCCGCCCTTTCTTGCGTGTCGGCCGACGGGACCGCAGCGGCCGTTGCCGCGAGCGGCCAGAACGTGAGCGCGAGCAGGACGAGCAGCGGCCCGGAGTTGGGATCGGTCGCCCCGCCCGCGATGATCGTTCCGAACGCCTCGCCGACGACCCAGATCACCAGCGCCACCACGATCGCGAGGACCAGCGCGGCCTTGACGGCCGGCCGCGGCAGGTAGACCCCGACGGCGATCAGCACGAGCGCGACGGCCAGCACGACGGAGGCGGCCAGCCCCGCGTTGGCGACGAGCGCGGCCGCGCCCCGCTCGATCGCGGACAGCCAGTCGGGCTCGCCGCTTTCCATCCCCGCGATCATGCCGTTCAGCGCCTGCGGCGCACGGTTGGCGGGGATCAGGGCGAAGTAGGCCAGGCTCACCCAGAGCACCAGCCACAGCGCCCGGGCCACGTGAGCGCCCACCGCCCGGGCCGCGGTGAAGGGCGCCTGCGGCTGGCGGTCGGCGGGCCACAGCAGCACCGCCAGCAGCGCGTAGATGATCACCGCGCCAGGCGCGCCGTTGAGCGGGCTCGCGGTGCCGTTCAGCACGCCGCCGAGCCCCTCGCCGAACCACCAGACGCCGAGCGACCAGGCTATCGAGGCCGCCAGGGCGAGCCGCACCGTCGGACGGAACGCGATGCCGAGGCCGATCAGCAGCTGGATGGTGGCGAAGATCGTGTTCAGCAGCACGAGGTGATGCTCGACCAGGGTGGCGTCCCAGGTGATCGGGCTGGCGATGACCGACGGGTTGCCGGGGGCGGTCGCCGCGAGCATCTGCGCGAACGCCTTGGAGAACATGAACGACTGGTACTGGAGCACGGCGTCAAGCAGCCAGATGGCCGCCAGGCCCAGTTGCAGCGCTCGCCTGGCGTCCAGCCCCGCCCTGGCGGGCTGGGCCTCGGTGCCCAGCTTTCCCCACCACGCGGTACGGCCGCCCGTGACGGCGACTTGACTCATCAGGATTCTCCTCGGCTATTCTGCCCAGCCGGAAACGGCGGCGCCGGCCGGGTGCGCAAGATAAAACGATAGAAGGACTGCGGCCGGGCGTGCAATACCTTACGGGAAAGGGCGTTCCAATATTTATAATGGCCGCGAACATGCAGCTAGATCGCCTGCCACCACCCTACATTCACGCCCAGCCGACAACCCCTGGACGGTATTATCTAAACCATGGCGGGGTATTAGGAAAACCCGTGGGGGGTATAGTGGCGCGGCGGCATTTCCCTTGCGGTGGTCATCTTCCGCGAACTGAGCCGGCCGGCGCCCGCGCGGCAAGGCAACATCATCGGCCGCTCCGGGCGCTGCGCCTCGCCGGTGCCGCGTCGTCTCACCATCCGGACGCCCCGCCACAAGATAGGACCCAAGCGGCAGATCGAAATGCGTATAAAACGGACAATAAACATGCCGCCCGGGTCCTAAGTTGTTCCAGCGGGGGCGGTGCTGTGGCGGCGGCGATCGAGGAGGGCAGCGGCCCGGGGTCGCCGCGCCCGCGAGGCGATCTCGGCCAGGATCGACCGCGAGCACCGCACCCTGCCGGGCGGCGCGCTCGGCGCGCATGTGGCGGGGTGCGGCGCCTGCCGCGGTGGGTCCCGCCCGGGCGGGACCGGGCGGGCACGCGCTCTGCCGCCCGGCGGCATACCATCCATAAGGTGGACAACCCGATGGACAGCCCGCCGGACTCGCGTCCCCGGGGCGGTGGCGGTGACGCCGGCCGCGGCGGTGACGGAGGCGCCGCATGACGGCAGCGGCGAGGCAGGCTGGCCCGGCACCCGGCACGCGCGAGCACGTCCAGGACAGCGCGCGCCAGGCCGGCGGCATGCGGGAAATCGAGCTGTCGGTCGAGGGGATGACCTGCGCCGCGTGCGCGGCGCGGGTCGAGAAGAAGCTCAACAAGCTGGACGACGTGCGGGCGTCGGTGAACTACGCGACCAGGACCGCCCGGGTCACCGCGCCCGCGTTCATGCCAGTGCTGACGCTCACCGAGGCGGTCGCGCAAGCCGGTTACACGGCAACGGCGCGCGAAGAGCAGTCCGGCCAGGGCGAGGACGCCGACGGCGAGCGGGGCGCCGACCGCCAGTACGCGTACCTGCGGCGGCGGCTGTTCGTCTCGCTGGCGTTCTTCGTCCCGCTCACCGACCTGTCGCTGATGCTGTCGCTGATCCCGTCACTGCGCTTTCCCGGCTGGCAGTGGCTGCTGGTCGCCTGCGCGGCGCCGGTGGCCCTATGGTGCGCCTGGCCGTTCCACCGGGCGGCCCTGAAAAACCTCAGGCATGGCACGTTCTCAATGGACACCCTGGTCTCGCTCGGCATCATCGCGGCCAGCGGCTGGTCGGTGTACGCGATGTTCGTCCTCGACCACGGCGCGCAGGGCGGAAGCTTCTGGGAGCGGCTCATCCACAACTCCGGCGGGGGCATCTACCTGGAGACCGCGGCCACGGTCACCACGTTCCTGCTGGCCGGCCGGCTGTACGAGGCGCGGGCCCGGCGCATCGCCGGCGAGGCCATGCGCGAACTTGGGGCCGCGGCAGCCAAAGACGTGTGCGTGCTCGACCCGGACGGAACGGAGCGCCGGGTCCCGGTCAGCCGGCTGCTGCCAGGTGAGATGTTCGTCGTCCGCCCAGGAGAGACCATCGCCGCGGACGGACAGGTGCTGTTCGGCCAGACCGCGATCGACCGCAGCATGATGACCGGGGAGTCGGTGCCCGCCGAGGCGGCCGAGGGGGACACCGTCACCGGCGGGACCGTGGTGCTCACCGGGCGGCTGGTCGTCCGGGCGGACAAGGTCGGCAGGGACACCCAGCTGTCCCACCTGATCAGGCTCGTCGAGCAGGCGCAGGCGCAGAAGGCGGCCATCCAGCGGGTGGCGGACCGGATCTGCGGCGTGTTCGTCCCCGCGGTGCTGGCCTGCGCCGTACTCACCCTGACCGGGTGGCTGCTGGCCGGCTCCCCGGCCGGGCACGCGTTCAGCGCCGGGCTGGCCGTGCTGATCATCGCCTGCCCGTGCGCGCTTGGCCTCGCCACCCCGGCGGCGCTGGTAGCGGCCTGCGGCCGCGGCGCCCAGCTCGGGATATTCATCAAGGGCTACCAGGGACTGGAGACGTCCAGGTCGGTCACGGTGGTGGTGCTGGACAAGACAGGGACCGTGACCACCGGGCGGATGTCCCTGGCGGGGCTGCGGCCGGCCGCCGGCACCAGCCGCGACGCCCTGCTCCGTTACGCGGGGGCCGTCGAGCAGGCGTCCGAGCACGCGGTGGCCGCGGCGATCAGCACGGCCGCCAGGGCCGAGACAGGGACGCTGCCCCAGGCAGACGGCTTCAAGGCACTGCCGGGACTCGGCGCGCGCGGGATCGTGGACGGGCGCGAGGTGGTCGTGGGCCGCGAGACGCTGCTCGCCGCGCAGGGGATGACGGTGCCGCCCGCGCTCGCCAGGCAATGCCTGGAATGGGAGCAGGCCGGCCATACGACCGTGCTGATCGGCTGGGAGGGGGCGGTCCGCGGCGCCGCCGCGGTCGCCGACACGGTCAAGCCCTCGGCCGCCGCCGCCATCGGCGAGCTCCGCGAGCTCGGGCTGCACCCGGTCCTGCTCACCGGGGACAACGAGACCACCGCGCGGGCCGTCGCCGCGGCGGTCGGCATCGATGAGCTGATCGCCGGGACGCTCCCGGCCGACAAGGCCGCGGTCATCACCGGGCTTCAGGCGCGCGGCCACCAGGTGGCCATGGTGGGCGACGGCGTCAACGACGCCCCGGCGCTCGCCGCCGCCGACCTCGGGCTTGCCCTCGGGTCAGGCACGGACGTCGCGATCAGCGCCGCCGACCTGATCCTGCTCCGCGACGACCTGCGGACGGTCCCTGAGGCGATCATGCTGGCGCGGGCCACGTTCCGCACCATCCGGCGCAATCTCGCGTGGGCGTTCGGCTACAACGTCGCCGCCCTCCCGCTGGCCGCGCTCGGCTTCCTCAACCCGATCCTGGCCTCGGCGGCTATGACATTGTCCTCGGTTTTCGTTGTAGCCAACAGCCTGCGGCTGCAGCGATACCACAGCCGCGCCACACCCGGACGCGGCACGGTCGCGCGCGGCACCACATCGCATTCCACCGCGCTGGCGGGCGCTGCCGCAGGCACTGAACGAGCCGGAGGGCTAGATGTACGGTTACACCCACGACAAGGACAACTACCTCAAGCGGCTGCGCCGCATTGAGGGCCAGGTGCGCGGCCTGCAGCGGATGATCGAGGAGGACAAGTACTGCATCGACATCCTTACCCAGGTCGCCGCCGCCACCAAGGCCCTACAATCGGTTGCGCTCGGCTTGCTTGAGGAGCATCTCAGTCATTGCGTCGCCCAGGCCGTGGCCGAAGGCGGCGACGGGGCGACAGACAAAGTGCGCGAAGCCTCCGACGCGATCGCCCGTCTTGTTCGGTCCTGAACCCTGACCACGAGCACAGAAAGGTAGCCGATGACAACGAAGACCTACGCGGTGACCGGAATGACCTGCGAGCACTGCGCGAACGCGGTGACCAGCGAACTGGGCGGCATCGACGGGGTCTCCGACGTATCCGTCGAACTCGTGCCAGGCGGCAGTTCGCTGGTGACCGTCGCCAGCGCGGCACCGCTGCCAGAAGACGCCGTCAGCGCCGCCCTCGACGAGGCCGGCGGCTACAAGATCAGCGGCTGACCGGCGTGGCCACGCTGGTCAGCGGACGGCAGCCAGCTCGGTCAGCGCGGCGCCGAGCCGACCGGAACGCGCCGGGTGCGGTTTAACGAATACCCCCTCGAGGTTCAGGAATTCCCGCCGTCCCTGGCCGCTGGCTAAGCGCCGGACGCAGTACGCGGCGTACTGGCCGGCCACCCGCTGCGCGCCCTCGACATCGTGCCCGAAGCCGGGGAAGGCGGCGTCCCACGCCTGCAGCATCCGCAGGTAGGACAGGAACGGCCCGTCCGCGGCGCCCGCGTCCTCGCCAGGCAGCAGGATCGGGATGCCCGGCGGGTAGGGCTGCAGGCCCACCGCGAGCGTGCGCCCGGCCATCTCGCCGAAGGGCACCAGGTCCACCTCGCCGCGGACCAGCCGTTCGTAGGCCGCGCGGGGCGTGAGCCTGGGCGCGGGCAGCTCGGCGAAGGCGGACTGCAGCGCCTCCCCCGGCCGCGCGGCGCGCATGTGCGACCACATCTGCTCGCCCAGGTCGCGCAGCCCGAGGCCGGCGTACCGCAGCGGCGCCGCCGCCAGCAGGCCCGGGAGCGCGGCCGACAGCGGCACGTTGGCGTCCCAGTCCCGCTTGAAGGCCAGCAGCTCGTTGATCAGCGTGCCCCACTTGCCGCGCGTGATCCCCACCGAGAACAGGCACAGCACGATGTGGTCGGTGGTCCGCGACGGGACGATCCCGTGCCTGCCGAGATAGGCGGTGAGCAGCGTCGCCGGGACGCCGGTCTCGTCCAGCGTGCCGTCCTCGCGCATGCCCGGCGCCAGGATGCCCGCCTTCGTCGGGTCGAGCATGCACCAGCCGTCGGGGAGCCCCGCGAAGCCGTGCCACGCCTCGTCCGGGTGCAGCACCCAGCACCGCGGGTCGCCGCTGAGCAGGCCGGCCGGCGCCTCCGCGAACGGCAGCCGCGTGCCGCTGTCCGGATCGGTGACCTCCGGCGCGTTCCACGGGGCGAAGAACCAGTCGCCGCCCGCGGCGAACTGGCGGTGCGCCCGGGCCAGCGCCTGCCGGAACGCGACCGCCTCGTCGATCGTCTCCTGCACGAGCGCGCGGCCGCCCGGGCCGTCCATCATCGCCGTCGCCACGTCGTTGGACGCGATCAGCGGGTACAGCGGGGAGGTTGTCGCGTGCATCATGTAGGCCTCGTTGAACACCCCGTGCGGCACCTTGCGCCGCCCCTCCCTGACGTGGATGAAGGACGCCTGGCTCAGCGCGGCCAGCAGCTTGTGCGAGGACTGGGTCGCGAACACCGTCGGCCCCGCGGCGGGGTGGGCGGCCGGATCGCCGCGCATCGCGTACCGGTCGCGGTACAGGGGGTGGAACCGGGCGTAGCCGTACCACGCCTCGTCGAAGTGGATGACGTCGCTGCTGCGCTCAAGCAGCTGCTGCACCTGGGCCGCGTCATAGCACATCCCGTCGTAGGTGCAGTTGGTGACGACCGCGTAGGAGGGGGCTCCACGGGCCGCGCCCTGGGTGCCCGCGGCGAGCGGGCTGCCCGCGATCTTGGCTTCGATCGCCGCGGGCGCCAGCTGGCCGGGATGGATCGGGCCGATGATCCCGTACCTGTTGCGCGACGGGATCATGTAGACCGGGATCGCGCCGGTGAGCTGCAGGCCCTGCATGACGGACTTGTGGCAGTTGCGGTCGATCACCGCGACGTCCCCCGAGCAGAGCACGCCGGACATCACGGTCCGGTTGGACCCGGACGTGCCGACAAGCACCGAGTAGGAACGGTGGGCGCCGAAGACCCGCGCCGCGTACGCCTCGCTGTCCGCCACCGGCCCGGTGTGGTCGAGCAGCGAGCCCAGGGCGGCCCGTTCGACGCCCATGTCGGTGCGGAAGAGGTTCTCCCCGTAGAAGTCGTGGAAGATCCGGCCGGCCGGCGTCTTGAGGAAGCCGACCCCGCCCTGGTGGCCGGGGACCGCCCACGCGTACTCCTGCTCGCGGTTGTAGTCGAGCAGCGCGCCGAAGAACGGCGGGACCAGGCCGGCGATGTAGCGGTCCATCGCCGCCACGACGCGGCCCGCGATGAAGGCGGCCGTATCCTGCAGCAGCCAGACGAGCTCGTCGGCGTGCTCCATCGCAGCGATCGTGATCGAGGCGGCGGCGCTGTCCTTGGCGAGCAGGAACACCGGCAGCGCGGCGTTGCGGGACCGCACCGACGCCAGCATCCGGGCGGCCGCCTCGTGCGACGCCGGGTCGCCGGCGTCGAGGTCCCAGTCCACGAGCGCCGCGCCGAGGCTAGCGTCCGAGGTCACGACCGCGGCGCCGTCCTCGAACGAGAACGACGTGGTGACGTCGACGCCCCGCCTGGCGAACTCCTCGACCAGGGCGTTCGCCGCGCGGCCGTGCGCGGTGTCCGGGCGCAGCAGCGAGTCGTCCACCACGAGCACCCGGCGGGGCAGCACATCCGCGGCGCGGCTGGTCATCATCGGCCTCCGTTGGCCTCGTTTCGTTCGGTCCGGGCGGACGCTGGGCAGGCGCCACGGTTCGTTCGGGAAAATTTAAATCATTGATCCGAACGAACGGTGGCGACTCTCCGGCGGGACCCGCGCGAGCGCCCGGGCGGCGACCGGCGCCGATGCTAGCACTTGACGCTAGGTGACTGGCCGTGCACGCTCAGCTTGTTCGTGATCAAGTCTTCGCAGGCCGGCTCGAAGAGCTGGCGCTGGTCAGCGCGCCGGCGACGTCCGTGCTGGAAGGAGTCGCCCGCTCGTCTGGATCGAGGGCGAGGCTGGCGCCGGCAAGACCGCGTTCGCGCGCCGTGCTGTCGATCGGCTGCCGCTGCGGCAGCACACGAACGGCCACCCGCTGCACATGCGTACGCTGTTGCGCGAGCTGACGCCTGACCAGCTCGCCGCCGCGGACCTCGGCCCGTGGCGGCGGCGCCCGATGTCCGCAAGGGAGGCCAGCCGAGCTGGCCCGTCACTGCGACTTACGGGGGTCCGCCGCAGCCGCGTTCGCGCTCACGGCGGGTTGTGCGTGGTCGCCGGCCGGGGCTAACGCAGCGGCTTACTCAACGGGGGATGACTCAGATGCGCATTACCAGCACGATCACGTCCGCTCGCGGGCATGTGGCGGGCGGACGCAGATGTCTGGGGATTGCCGGCCGGACCCTGCTGGCGGCAGGGGCCGCGGGGTGCCCGCCGCAGGTAACGGCGGGCGGGGCAGCGCTGGCGGTGGCGGCGGCGGGCTAGTCTTGCCCAGGTGGTGGATGCGCAGGTGACCGTCCCGCCGCCGGTGCTGGCCGAGGCGCTCCGGCGGGCCGGCCTCGCCGAGGTCGACACGGTCACCCGGCGCCGGGCCGAATACTCCTCGGACGCGTCCAACTACCGGGTCGTGCCCGCCGTCGTCGCCTTCCCCAGGCACACGGACGAGATCGTGGCCGCGCTCGCCACCTGCCGGTCGCTTGGCGTGCCGCTCGCGCCGCGCGGCGGCGGCACCTCGATCGCGGGAAACGCGCTGAGCACCGGGGTGGTCCTCGACCTGTCCAGGCACCTCAACCGGGTCATCGGCGTCGATCCGGAGGCCCGCACCGCGGTGGCGGAACCGGGCGCAGTGCTCGACGACGTCACCGCGGCGGCGGCGCCCTGGGGGCTGCGGTTCGGGCCGGACCCGTCGACCCACTCGCGCGCGACCATCGGCGGCGCGATCGGCAACAACGCCTGCGGCGCGCGGGCACTGCGCTACGGGCGCACCGCCGACAACGTCATCGACCTGGACGTGGTCACGGGGGCGGGCGTGCGGTTCACCGCACGCCGGCACGGGCGTGACGGGGTGCCTGACGCCGGCCCGGACGCCGGACTTCTTGCGGTCCTGCGCACGGTGATCGGCGAGCGGCTTGGCATGGTGCGGACCGAATTCGGGCGGTTCCCGCGGCAGGTGTCTGGCTATTCGCTCGAGCACCTGCTGCCGGAGAACGGGCTGGACGTCGCGAAGTTCCTCGTCGGCACCGAGGGCACGCTGGCGCTGACCCTGCGGGCCACGGTCCGGCTGGTGGCCGCTCCCCCGGCGACCGCGATGGCCGTACTCGGGTACGCCGGCATGGCCGAGGCGGCCGAGGCGGTGCCCGCAGCGCTGGCCTACTCGCCGGTCGCGCTTGAGGGGCTCGATTCGCGGCTGGTCGACGTGGTCCGGCACCGCCGCGGCGGCGCCGCGGCGGTGCCGGACCTGCCGCGCGGCGGCGGCTGGCTGTTCATCGAGACCGCGGGGGTGACGCTGGCCGAGGCCGAAGACTCGGCCACGAAGCTGGCGGCGGGCGTGACCTGCCTGGACAGCGCCGTTGTGTCGGGCGGACGGGCCGCGGCGCTGTGGCGGATCAGGGAGGACGGCGCGGGGCTGGGCGGGCGCACCCCGGCCGGGGCCCCCGCCTGGCCAGGCTGGGAGGACTCGGCCGTCCCGCCCGGCAGGCTCCCGGACTACCTGCGGGAACTGCGGGCGCTGCTGGCCTCCCACGGCCTCGACGGGTTGATGTACGGGCACTTCGGCGACGGCTGCGTGCACGTGCGCATCGACTTCCCGCTGCGGTCGCGGCCGGGGGTGCTGCGGGAGTTCACGCAGGACGCGGCCAAGCTGGCCGCCGCACACGGCGGCTCGGCCTCCGGCGAGCACGGCGACGGGCGGGCACGCGGCGAGCTGCTGCGGTACATGTACTCCCCCGCCGCGCTCGACACGTTCGGCGTGCTGAAGCGGGCCTTCGATCCCGACGGCGTGCTCAACGCTGGCGTCATCGTCTCCCCGGCCCGCCTCGACGCCGACCTGCGCCTGCCCGCCGCCGCGCCGGTGCGGCGCCGGCTGGGCTTCGCCTACCCGCATGACGGCGGCGACTTTTCGGTCGCCGTGCACCGCTGCGTCGGGGTGGGCAAGTGCCGCGCCGACACCACCGCGACCGGGGGCGTGATGTGCCCGTCCTTCCTCGCCACGCGGGACGAGAAGGATTCCACCCGCGGGCGCGCCCGGGTGCTGCAGGAGCTGGCCAACGGGTCGCTTGTCGCCGGCTGGGGGTCGGCGTCGATCGCGGAGGCCCTCGACCTGTGCCTGTCGTGCAAGGGGTGTTCGGCCGACTGCCCGGCCGGGGTCGACATGGCGGCGTACAAGGCCGAGGCGCTGTACCAGCGGTACCGGCGCCGGCTCCGCCCGGCCGCGCACTACTCGCTGGGCTGGCTGCCGCGCTGGGCCCGGGTCGCGTCGCTTGACCCCCGGCTGGCCAACGCCGTGCTGCGGGCCGGCCCGGTGGCGGCGGCGGCCAAGCGGCTCGGCGGCATCGACCAGCGGCGTCCGCTGCCGCGGTTCGCGCCGGAGAGCTTCCGCCGCTGGTTTGCCCGGCGCCGTCACCGGGCCGTTGACGGGCGGCCGGTGCTGCTGTGGGTGGACACGTTCACCGACGCGTTCACCCCCGGCGTCGGGCAGGCGGCGGTACGGGTGCTCGAAGCCGCCGGGTACTCCGTCCGCATCACCGCCCGGCCCGTGTGCTGCGGCCTGACCTGGATATCGACGGGCCAGCTCGACGGGGCACGGCGGCAGCTGCGGCGCGCGCTGCGCGAGCTCGGCCCCGCCCTGGCCGCGGGCATCCCCGTCGTCGGCCTCGAGCCGTCCTGTACGGCGGTGCTGCGCGGCGACATCGCCGAGCTGCTGCCCGCCGATCGGCGTGCCGCAGCGCTGCGCGGCGCGGTCAGGACGCTCGCCGAGCTGCTGCGCGGCACCGACGGCTGGTCAGCCCCCGACCTGTCCGGCGTCCGCGGGGTCGCCCAGCCGCACTGCCACCACCGGGCGGTGCTCGGCTGGGACGCGGACGCGGCGCTGCTCGCCGCCGCGGGCGCCGACATCTCGGCGGTCGGCGGCTGCTGCGGGCTGGCCGGGAACTTCGGGGTCGAGCGCGGGCATTACGACGTCTCGGTGGCGGTGGCCGAGACCGCGCTGCTGCCCGCGGTGCGCGCGGCCGGGGCCGCCGACCCCGGTGCCGTCGTGCTCGCCGACGGATTCTCCTGCCGCACCCAGCTCGACCAGCTCGCCGGGGTGACCGGCCGCCACCTGGCCGAGGTGCTGGCGGCGGCGCTAGCGGGAACCCCCGCGAAGCCGGACCACTGAAAGGCCTGCCATGGCACCACTGCCGATCACGCTGGCCTGCGGGCCCTACGACCGCACCCGCGGCCTCGCCGACGGACGGGTCGCCGTGGCCGGGACCGACCTGCGCTACATCCAGCTGGACCCCGAGGAGATCTTCTTCCGGATGGTTCAGCACGGCGAGTTCGACGTCAGCGAGATGTCGCTGGCCACGTACCTGATCACCCACGAGGCGGACGGGCCGTTCGTGGCCATCCCTGTGTTCCCGTCCCGGATGTTCCGGCACACCAGCGTGTACGTGAACGGCGACCGGATGGCGGGCCGCGCCGGCGCCGATCCCGCGGCCGCGGCCCGGGCGCTCGCCGGCGCCACCGTGGGGGTCGCCGAGTACCAGCTCACCGCCAACGTGTGGATCCGGGGCATCCTGGCCGAGCACTACGGCGTGCCGGTCGCCTCTGTCAGGTACCGGACCGGCGGGCTGAACTCCCCCGGCCGGCACGAGAAGGTCGCGATCGCGCTGCCCCCCGAGATCGACATCGCGCCGATCCCCGCCGGGCGGACGCTGTCGGCGATGCTCGCGGCCGGTGAGCTTGACGCGGTGTACTCGCCGCGGGCGCCGGAGTCGTTCGGGACCGGCAGCGTCCGCCGGCTCTTCGCCGACACGCGCGCCGAGGAGGAACGCTACTTCGCCGCCACCGGGATCTTCCCGATCATGCACGTGATCGTGATCCGCCGGCGGGTGTACGAGGCGAACCGCTGGCTGGCCCGGGAGCTGCTGAAGTCGTTCACGGCGGCCAGGGGACTCGCCTACGGCGACCTGGCCCGGACGGCGGCGCTGGCCGTGTCGCTGCCGTTCGCGCGCGAGGAATACGAGCGGACCGTGGCCATGATGGGCGCCGACTACTGGGCCTACGGGATCGAGGCCAACCGCGGCGTGCTCGCGACGTTCGCCCGCTACGCGGCCGAGCAGCACCTGATCGGCCAGGTTCCCGCGACCGAGAGCCTGTTCGCGCCGGAGACAGGCGAGGAGTTCGTCATCTGAGGCCCGCGTAGCGCGCCCGGGCGCGTGGCGGGAGCGGCGCGGGTCGTGCCCATTCGGATGATTTGCGCGGTGGGACCCGTACCAGCCTGGAGCGGTCCCCGAACGCGATCGGGAGCGGGGCGGGTAAGTGCGGTGCGGGGAGCCAGCGGCGGATGAGGCGCATGTCCACCCACGCGGCCAGGATGCCGACCGCGACGCCGACCACGGTGTCGGCGAGGCGCACGATGGGGGCCTGCCAGGCGTGCTGCGGGGTGATGGCGGCGCTGACCATGACGACCGACGTCGCGATCGCCGCGGCGATCGCGTCGCCTGGCCTGCCGATCAGGGCGGCCGCCAGGGCGCTGGCGCCGATCAGGACCGCGAGCGCCCACAGGTGGAAGGGCAGGAAGAGCAGGTAGACGAGGCAGAGCGCGAAGCTCAGCAGGGTGGCCGACGTGCGCGACACCGCGGCGGTGACGCTCTGCCGATAGCTCTCCCGCAGCACGGCGATCGTGGCGATCACCGCCCACAGCCCGCCGATGAGATTGGCGGCCTGCGACGCCGCGTGCACGCGGGGCACGAGGGTCGTGACAAGCCAGTACGCGAGCATGCAGGAGACGGCCAGGACGATGCTCTCCCTGATGGCCGCGAGCGTCTGCGCCTTAGTCGGGTGGGGTCGCGGCGGCATCGGCCTTCCTTCCGTGCAGGTGTACCGCCGCCGTCGCGGACAGCAGCACCAAGGGGACGACGGGCGCCGCCGGGCGCAGCCAGTGCAGCAGCACGCCCTCGATGATGGCCCCGGCGAGCAGGCTGGCTAGCTGGCGGGCGCTGGTGACAAGGCTGGCTGGCGAGCCGGCGGCCGCGGCGCTGACCGACTTCGTCAGCATCCCCGTGAAGTACGTGGTCGTCTGGTGGATGCGCAGCGCCCAGATGCTCTGCCCGCCGAGTGCCACCGCCACCAGCGCCAGCAGCACGAGCGCGGCGTCGCCGGCCGGGTGCGACCCGGCCGCCAGCCAGCCGGCCAGGACCAGCGCGAACAGTGCGAGCTGCACGAACAGCAGCCAGTTCGCGGCACCCGGCCGGCGCAGCAGCCAGGCCCAGGTGACCTCGCCGGCGATGCACGCGGCGACCGCCGTGACCGTGGGCTTGATCAGCGCGCCGTCGCCGGTGGCGATTCCGTAGCCGGCCGTGACCAGGTTGCCCGTGATGTTGCCGGCGAATGCCCTGCCCAGCCCGAAGAACGCGAGCGTGTCCGCCGAGCCGGCGCACGCGGCAAGCAGGACGGCGAGGGCCGGCCCGAAACGGCCGGCGGATGCCGGCTGGGCCGCCGTCGCCGGCTGCCGCTCCGGCCGGCCCTGGCGGGCTTCAGTCATGTACCTCTTTTACTTCATTTACTTCATCTACTTCATTGCGGCTGACCCACCATCTCGCGGGGCACGACGATGCGGTCGAAGTCCTCCGCGCTGATGTAACCGGATGACATGGCTGCCTCGCGCAGCGTCGTGCCGTCGTCGTTGGCCTTGTGCGCGATCGCCGAGGCCTTGTCGTAGCCGATCACCGGGGACAGGGCGGTGACGAGCATCAGCGACCGGTCGACGTAGGCGTCGATCCGGTCGCGGTGCAGTTCGGTGCCCTCGATGCAGTACTCGCGCAGCTTCGTGCACGCGTCGGCCAGGATGGTCGCCGAGTGCAGGACGTTGGCGATGATCACCGGGCGCATCGCGTTGAGCTCGAAGTTGCCCTGCGTCCCCGCGAAGGCGACGGCGCTGTCGTCGGCGAGGACCTGGATGCAGACCATGACCATGGCCTCGCACTGGGTCGGGTTGACCTTGCCCGGCATGATCGAGCTGCCCGGCTCGTTGGCGGGCAGGATCAGCTCGGACAGCCCGCACCGGGGGCCGGACGCCAGCCACCGGATGTCGTTGGCGATCTTCATCAGCGGCACGGCCAGGGCGCGCAGGCCGGCCGACGCGGCGGTCATGGCGTCCAGGCCGCCCTGGGCGGAGAACTTGTTCGCCGCGGTGACGAACGGGTACCCGGTCTCGGCGGCGATCTCGGCGGCGATCTGCTCGCCGAACCCTTCCGGTGCGTTCAGCCCGGTGCCGACCGCCGTGCCCCCCGCCGCCAGCTCATACAGGCCCGCGGCGGAGGCGGTGACCCGGTCGATGGCCTGGGCGAGCTGGTGGGCATACCCGGACCACTCCTGCCCGACGGTCAGCGGCACCGCGTCCTCCAGGTGGGTGCGGCCGATCTTGACCACGTCCCGCCACTGGTGTGCCTTGGCGTCGATGGCGCGCCGCAGCGCCTGGACGCTCGGCAGCAGCCGCTCGTGGATCGCCCGGACCGCGGCGATGTGCATGGCGGTGGGGAACGTGTCGTTGGACGACTGCCCCATGTTGACGTCGTCGTTGGGGTGGACCGGGGTCTTGCTGCCAAGCGCTCCTCCGGCAAGCTGGATGGCCCGGTTGCTGATCACCTCGTTGACGTTCATGTTCGACTGGGTGCCTGACCCCGTCTGCCACACGTAGAGCGGGAAGTGCTCGTCGAGCTGGCCGGCGATCACCTCGTCGGCGACCCGCCCGATCAGCGCCGCCTTCCACGCCGCCAGCCGGCCGGCCCGGCCGTTGACGATCGCGGCGGCCTTCTTCACGTACCCGTAGGCGTGGTAGACCGCCTTGGGCATCCGGTCGTCGCCGATCGAGAAGTGGATGAGCGACCGCTGCGTCTGCGCGCCCCAGTACTTGCCGGCCGGGACCTCGATGGCGCCCATCGAGTCGGTCTCCTGCCGGGTCCCCGTGGCGGTCAGCCCGACCGGCAGGTCCAGGATCCGCGGGGGCGGTTGCGGGCCGTCGCCAGGGGATCCCGTGGCCATCACATAGCCCCGTTGACGCTGGCATAGACCGGCTGCCACATGGCGTCCTGCACGGCCTGGACGACGTCGTCGGGCTTCCTGGCGGCGACGCCGTCGGCGGCAGCAGCCCTGGCCACGGCAATCGCGGCGGTCGCGGAGGAAGCGCGCAGGTTCGGCACCGTCGGCAGCAGTGAGGCGCCCGGCGTCGCCACGTCGACCTGGCCGGCTACGGCCTCGGCCGCCGCCAGCAGCATGCCGTCGGTCACGTGGGACGCGCCTGACACGACGGTGCCAAGGCCGACTCCCGGGTACACCAGCGCGTTGTTGGCCTGCCCGAGGTAGTAAGTGACGCCGTTGTAGACCACCGGATCCCAGGGCAGGCCGGTGGTCACCAGGGCCTTGCCCTTGGACCAGGCGATGATGTCGACGGGGACGGCCTCGATCTTGGACGTGGGGTTGGAGATCGGGAAGATGACCGGCCGCGCTACCTCCGCGCTCATCGCCTCGACGATCTGCTGGGTGAACGCGCCGTGCGCCGTCGACGTACCGACCAGGATGGTCGGCTTGACGTGCTCGACCACGGTCTGCAGGGTGACGATGCCCGCGGCGGCCCGCTCCTGCCGCAGCGCGGCCATCTGCGGCCAGCGCGTGGCGGCCGACGGGTCCACGGGCACCGGCGTCTTCTCCCAGCCCTTGGCCTCGGCGGCCTTGCGGGCGTAGGGACGCTGGTAGTCAACCATGCCCTCGCTCATATCGTCGGTGAGCAGGCCAGGCAGGTCCACGATCCAGATCTGGCTGATCGCCTGCCGCTCGGTCAGCCCGTCGCGGACCATCTGGTCGCGGATCTGGTCGGCGATGCCGATCCCGGCGGTGCCGCCGCCGAAGACGACGACGCGCTGGTCCCGCCACCGGGTGCCGGTGACACGCAGCGCGTTGAACAGCCCGGCCAACACGATGGCCCCGGTGCCCTGCACGTCGTCGTTGAAGATCCGGTACTTGTCCTGGTAGGCCAGCAGGATCCGCCGCGCGTTCCCTGCGCCGAAGTCCTCGAAGTGCAGCAGCGCGTCGGGGAACAGCGACGACGCCACCTGCAGGTACCGCTCGATGAACGTGTCGTAGGCGGCGCCGCGGACCCGGGCGTGCCGGTTGCCCAGGTACAGCGGGTCGTTGAGCAGTGCTTCGTTGTCGGTGCCGACGTCGAGCGACACGGGAATCACCCGCCGGGGGTCGATGCCCGCCGCCGCGGTGTAGACGGCCAGCTTGCCGACCGAGATCTGGATGCCGCCCACTCCCCAGTCGCCGATGCCCAGGATCTCCTCGGCGTCGCTGCAGACGATCAGGTCCACGTCGCCGGACTCAAGGCCGAGCGTGCGGAACGCCGATTCAATCTCCTCTGGCCGGTCGATCGACAGGTAAATGCCCCGCGGACGGCGGTATTCGTGGGAGTAGTGCTCGATGGCGTCCCCCACCACCGGGTCGTAGACAATCGGCAGCAGCTCGGCGAGGTGGTCAAGGAGCACCTTGAAGTACAGCACCTCGTTGCGGTCGTGCAGCTGCTCCATGAATATGTTCTTCGCCAGGTCGCTGCCCTGGACCTGCAGCTGCTGGTAGGCGCGCCGCGCCTGCTCCTCCAGGGACAGCACCGCGGACGGCAGCCGCCCGGTAAGGCCGAGTTCCTCGCGCTCGTCCAGGCTGAACGCGGAGCCGTGGTTGCGGATCGGGTCGGAGAGGACATCGGGTATCGCCGGCGTCCGAACTGCGTGCTCGTTCATCGAGTCCTCCTTCTGTGCGAACCATCGGCGGCACCGTAAGACGCCGCGAGACGGCCCGGATCACTCGCATCAGGTGAAATGCGGAGCAAGGACAAAGGTCCCGCGGACTTGGGCCAGTTAGCCGTGACCGCCGCCGGGGTGCGGACGCAAAAATCGCAATTGTCAGGCAGGCAAGAGGCCAGGACCGCAACCGGCCCCGGCCGCCAGATAGGAGTAAAGACAATGCGCCGCACAACTTTCGACAAGCTTCTTGGCTGGGTGGGGGTCAGCCTCGGCGTGGTCCTGCTGGCCGTGGCAGGGCTGCTGGTGTGGGGGTCGGCTTACATCCACAACACCGTGCAGTCCCAGCTGGCCGCCCAGCAGATCACGTTCCCGGCGGCATCGGCGTTCGCGCACCCCAAGGCGGGCACCGAGATCACCCCGTCGATGATCCCGTCGGTCTCCCAGTACGCCGGGCAGCAGCTGCTGACCGGGCAGCAGGCCGAGGCCTACGCTGACCACTTCATCGCCGTGCACCTGCAGGAGATCGGCGGCGGCAAGACCTACTCCCAGCTGTCCACCGAGGCGATCGCCAAGCCG
>NZ_JASIAL010000342.1:0-9096 GCF_030042015.1 Trebonia sp.
TCCCCGAAGATGTCGGCTACGTGAAGCTGTCGAGAAATGAGGTAATGCGCCTCAGCAGGGTCGTCATGAGCGGTGCCAGCGACAACGTCATAGAATTCCATGTCGAGTTCTCAAACTGGAGAAGACGGCACCAGGCAATATCGAAATGGCATCACCACGCCAGGCGGCTCACCGTGGCGGCACTCGTCAGCCAAGAGGCACCCCTGGACGGCCCATCACGCAAGGTCACGAGACAGTCCGGTAAGCCCGTCTCCGGAACCCGGGAACGAAATTACGCAAAGCGACATGAATCTCACCCTACGAGATAACGGGACTGTAGTGTGACTAGGGAATTTCGTGATCGTCAGCACCTCGCCCGGGAATGATGAGCGAGGGTTCTGGGCAGGTCCCGGTTTCCCGGCTACAGCGCCATGCGGCGCTGAACCCGCGCATGTTTCGCGGGCTCACGACAACCGAATACTCGGCCCACGAACTGTAGCCTGCTCGCCCCCGGATCAAATCCAGGACTTCCGAAAGTCTGGCAGCAGGACTGCATCCCGGCTCAGCCACGCCATCGCCCAGATACGTTGCTAAGGAGGATTTCCGGCGGTCGAAATAGAGGGCTCAGTGATGAGAGGTTTCAGCGGCGACGGGTTCTTCATTGTCGGTGTCGACATACGGCCGGGAGTCTACCGAATGCCTGGCCCTATCGCCGGCCGCGTCGCGGCCTATGCTCTGCTATCGTCGCTAGCAGACTTCGCCGTCAGCGGGAACCTGGTCCAGACCATATTCGAGCTGATCAGGTCCCGTAATTCAGGCAACATCATGGACTGGGCCTTGATCTTCGGCCCCACCACCATGGTCGTGGGCCCTGGCGTCAAGGCGGTCAAGACCGAGGGATGCATGCCCTGGGAGCGCCTCGGCGACACGCTCGACGCGGCCATCCAAGCCGCTGAGCCACCGTCGACACCCCTCATCACCGGGGACGGGCTGTTCGTCGTCGGTATCGACATCCAACCGGGCGTCTACCGCACGCCGGGTCCGGCATCTGACGGGGGCGTCCACTCGTACAAGCTGCTGTCCTCGGCCAGCGTCCATGACACCATCGACGATCAGCTGGTGAACGGCCCCGCCACGGTCACCATCGGACCCGGCGTCAAGGCATTCGAGACCTCCGGATTCCTGCCATGGCAGCGGATCGGCGACACGCTCGACGCGGCCATCCAAGCCGTCGAGCCTCCGTCGACACCCCTGATCGCCGGAGAAGGGCTGTTCGTGGTCGGCATCGACATCCAACCGGGTACCTATCACGCGAATCGCCCGGAGAGAAAGGGCGGCGGCTTTTACTTTCTCCTCTCGTCAACCAACACCAACGACATAATCGATCAGGGAAGAGTCCACGGGCCGGCTGACATATACATAGGCCCTGGCGTGAAAGCAGTCAATCTCTCGGGATTCCGACTGTTGCAACGTGTCGATAACCCATCATCAAGGCCATCGGGGAACCCGTCCGCGGCGAACTGGCAGCCCCGGCCGGGATGGGGGACGATACGCAATTATCTTGAAGTGCCAAACGACGAGGGCATCGGGATCGATATCGTCGGCAAATTCATCTTCGACGACGGCAGCCCCGCTGAGCCACTCGTCTGGCGTAATACCGCACCGCGTCCGGAGGTGCAAGAGTATTCCCGTGGCGTGTACGCCGATGGCCACCTTACGGTTAAGGCCCCCGCAAGTCTACTGCTTGGCGCCGAAGAGATGTTTCAGAATATCAATTCAATGGAAGCCGCCAAACGAGCACTCGTCTTCATGGATCACGGGGACCTGTACGAGTTCGGCTGGGCGTGGACACCTCAGTACAGGCTGGTGAAGGCTGCCCTCGGGTTGTTCGACTGATGCTGCGTAGCGGCGAGTCGCCCAACCGCGAGAGCGGCTGGACCCCACCAAGATCCCCCAACCCAATAAGTGCTCATGATCTCGATCACGAAAATCGTCCGTTCGGCCAGCAGCAGACGGCGCCAGAAACGGGAGCCGCCGCCCTCAGGCGGCCGCCGACAGCGCTGAGGGCCGTGAGGCATGGGACCAGCGTGCACGTCCGCTGGACCAAGGTAGCCGCCACCTGCTTGTCGAAGCCGCGTCGACCGCTCGCCGGGTCGGATACCACCGTACGAGCCGCTCACGGCGCGGCGATCTCGCGCGTCGCGAGGACCGTCTGCGAACTCAGGGGTGACCCGGGGTCACCTGGCCAGGCCCGGGCCGCGCGGGAGCCAAATGGGGAGCCATCATCGGGCCACACAGGGCAACGCGGAGCCTGGCCGAGCGTCCGAAATATGCTCTTGACCTGCGATCTAGCCACAGCGAGCCACTCCAGACGACACAAAAATCCTCGTTCGCACCGAGGGGGTATGACTCGATTGCCGAAGTCGCGGCCTGGCTACTTTGGCTAATGTAATCCGCATAGTTCCCCCGGCCAAGTGGCGGCACAGCAGCACTGCCCGCTTTACGGCCTGGCAGTCTGGCAACGGCGCGCTCGCAAGTGAGATCGCTCTTGAGCGGTGCTGTCGGGCAGCAAGCTCGAGGTCACAGCGCCAAGGCAGCAGGCAGGCGCGGTCAATGTCGAGGTCGTCGCTAAGGCGGGCACGTCCAAGGCCGTCACCGCCGATCAGTTCACCTACACCGCCCCGCCTGTGATCAGTAAGGCGGCTGCCGCTTCGGCGTGTCGGTACGTACCTAGATCGCGAACCAGGGCCCATTCTATTTACTTTTATCGTATCCGTGTTCGATACTTAGTCGGTGACACAAGACCGTCGGGACCCTAGCCCTGTCAGGGCCATGTCAACTGAGGAACACTACGAGCGGTTCGTCCGTGCAGTGGAGGCCCAGGGCGGCAAAGTCAAAGAGCCAAAGTGGCTAGGTCGGTTTATCGCGCATCGCGATGCGGTACCGAGCGTGCGTCCAGGCTCAGGACGGGACGCCGGCGGGCCGGACAGAGTGCACCCCAGCAGCAGGGCGGCAAACTGGAGCGTAAGTACGCCTGTATCGGGTTCCAGGACAATGGCTGTACTGAGCAGGTGGCGTACCGAGATAAGCGATGCCGTCGTTGCAGTACTAAGTATCAGAATGCCCGACGCCGCGATGTCATCATCCAGAGCAATGCTCTGCGCAGGATCGCCAAGAAGGATGAGGTCGCCGCATACCAGCAAGAGCGTAAGGATTCAGGCCGGCAGGTGGAGCAGGCCGCGGCGTACTACCAGGCACACAGGGAAGCGCTCAAGGCACGCGCGCTGCAATACGCCCGCGACCATCCAGAGCAGGCCCGCGCAAGCCAGCTCAGGCACCACAGGTGGGGGATTGAGGGCATGGACGCGCTTGACATGGAATACGAGGTCGAGTATCGCAAAGCCATCAGAAATGACCCTTGTTTCTACTGCGGTGGCCCAGGTGAGCATGACGACCACTACCAGGCACTGGACGGCAAGCCCAAGGGCAACAACATGTGGTTCAACCTCGTGCGCGCGTGCTCGTCCTGCAACTGCAGCAAGCGCACCATGCATGGCGACGATTTCCTGGCCAAGATCAACCCGCAGAAGGCTGCCCGGCTGGCGCCGCTTGCATACCTCTGGGGCTACCCCGGTGGCTGGGACCAGTGGCTTGCGGGCCGTAAAGCGCACGGGACCAGTCGAGACCGCGCGGACCCAAGCCAGGAGAAGGTCCGGCGCATACTCGCTCGTACCGGGGCGCGTCACTTGACCAGATGGTCGGGTAAGCCAGTGCCAAATCAAGTGCCAACGAGTCCAGACTTCGCCAGACCGAGCGCGACGCACCGAGACGCCTCAAGTGCTCTGAACTGCGCGAACGCGACCTAACGCGACGACGTCAGACGGAAGCGGCACGCATGGCATGCATACTGTCACAGCATTACTTTCGACGATCCTGAGGTGTTGCCCAGCTGTCACGATTCATGTATAGGCTTTACTTTTCCGCGCCCCGGATGCGGAACCGAGGAAATGGTAGGCCTCTCATAGCTGAATTCCTCTTCCGCAAAGGACCGCTTATAGTCGGCAGGAACCGCGTTGTCGGCGATGATGAGCTGGACTTCGCCACGATTGCCGGCGTCTCGCTGTGTGGCGAGCCTGTGGTACACCGCGTTGTTCAGTTGCACCTGGTCGTTTTGCGCTAGCTGCGGAGTATCGATGATGAGCAGCGTGGGATAGTCGTTGTGGTAGCCGGTGGTGTAAATCGCCACGGTGAGCAGGGTTGTCCAGTAGGCCACCTGCACAGCGGTGATGATCCCTCCTCCGTGGCTGAAATTCTGGTACGGGCCGTTATCCAGCAAGGGGAGATAGGTCTTCGTGTCGATGGAGGCGCTGGTTACGCCTGGTATGCCGATCTCGTCGACAGTCCGCTGGAATTCTTCATTGAGGCTCGCGAATAGCGCTTCACGGCGGGCTCTGAGGTCTTCGGCCCTGCCGTCGAGCTCGGACTTGACCTCCTCGCGCTCTGCCCGGATCCGTCTTGCCTCCGCTGCGATGTCATCCGCGCTATCCCACTGGCGGAGAACATGCTCTAGTTCCTGCCGCCGGGCCCGTGCTGCTGCTATCCGCTGGAACACGTCGCTGAAGGCCTGCAGCCGCGGCGTTACCCGGTCTCGTGTGCGGGCATCCAGGTCGGCGTTCAGATTCTTCACCAGCTGTTCGCGCGCGCTGATGGCTTGGGTCACCGTGGCGAGTCGCCCTGCGAGGAGTTCCAGCTGACCGTCCATCTCGTCGAGCTGGTCGGCTAGCTGCCGGACCTCGTAGAGGTCGTTGCCGTCTAGGGCGTCGTGGACGGGGTCGGGTTGCAGGCAGACCCGGCATGCTCCTTCGGGGACCGGCCTGGTGGTGAGCGGCTGCATGCAACGCGGACAGAGGGTGAACTCGAAGTCGGCGAGGCGCTCTCCCGCGTCGCGCATCCGATGGTAGCGGTCAAGGTCTCCCCGGACGCGGCGACGCTCGGCGGCGCACTCTCCCTGCTGGCGGGCCAGGTCAACGGCCGTCTTCCGGGCATCCGCGAGGCTTTGCTCGGCTTCGCCGAGCAGGTCGCGCAGGACAGCCGTTTCCCGGTCAGCGACCGGGTCCACGTCCTCACGGAGAGCGGCCTGCGCTGCCTCTGCTTCAAGCTCGTCCGCTACGGCTGCTTCCAGGCTTTGCTGGGCGACGGCACGGTCCTCTGTTCTGCTGTTCCGGAGGAACGACAGAACGGTCTGGTGCTGTGTCTCGGTTACCTGCAGGTCGCCTTTGAGCTTGTTGAATCTGGACTGCAAGGCGAGTATCTCCGCGTTGGTAATCCCAAAGAGGAGCTCGAACACTGCCTTCCGCTTCGGGTCGAGATACGAGTCCTGGCTGTGCGCGATATCCCGGTTGATCTCTGACTGCTGGACGTACATGAAGGAGAAGATGTCGGCGAACGTGATCCGGTTGCCGGGCTTGCTGCTGCTACCCCCTGTCGCCGCGGCCCGGGCGTCTGCCGGCAGGCCCAAGGCAGTCATGAGCAACACGCTGAGGCTCGGCTCGGTGGAAGGTTCGACATAGTGGTCCTGTAGGCGTTCCTGGGTGACCAGGTCGGTTACGCGGACCACCCGGGCTTTAGCACGGTCCAGGCTGCGCGCGAGGCGGAACCTGGAGGTGCCGAAGGTAACCTCGAGAATCACGTCGTGGACGGCCTCGACTGCCTTAGGAGCCAGTTTCCCGTTCCCGCCGAACCCGTACTTGACCAGTTCCAGCAGGGTTGTCTTACCGACACCGGTCGGCCCGGCCAGCACAATCAGGTCGGAGGTGAAGCGGTACTCGACGCGTCCCCTGATGGTCTCCAGGAAGACGCTGTCGAGACGGACCTTGACTGTCACCGGATCACTTCTCCGTACTTCCGGTCCATGAGGGAGCCGAGTCTTTGGTAAATGAGGTCCTTGAGTGCGTTACCAGACAGCCCGGCCGATGACTCCGCGATGGCCTTGCTGCGGTCCGCGATTTCGCTCCACTCGTCTGCTGCCGCCAACTGCGCGGCGAACACCCGTCCGGTCGGGGTCGGGGCAAGCGCGACGCTGCCGCGCCGGCCGCCGACGTAGCGGAGTAGGTTTCGGCTCACGAGCGCTCCTATGACCGCGTAGTAGCGATCATCCCACGGACCGTACTTGTACCGGATCATTGGCGCCTCGACATGGGTCGGGTCTCCTGTCTCCTTTTCATGCAGTCCCAGCCGCGGATCGGCCGGGCTGAGCGCATCGAGGACCAGCGGAGCGAGGACGGGGTAGCGCAGCAGGAAGTCCAGCTTCGCGAGCTTGGTAAGGCCGTCGACTTTGCCCTGGTGCCCGCGCGCAGCGGCGACCGCGTCTATCAGGAGCAGGACGCGTACCTGGTGATAGGCGAGATCTTCCCGCAGCAGGGCAAAGTCTTCCGGGTTCCTGGGGATCGTCACGACGCATCCCCCTGCCAAGACCGAGCGGCAGCGAGACGCGCGGCGACGTCGAACCGCTCGCTGAACCAGACCAGGCACTGGGCGGTCAGGTCGCAGATGCCGCCGAGGCGCAGGTCGGCGTCAAGGTCCTCGGGCCAGTCCCCCGGCGGCATCGCCTTCACGCGCGCCTTAATGTCGCGCCACAGGTCGGGCCCGCGAAGAGGTGCTCCTGAATCGGTGATCGCGGTGGCAGCATCGTCGCTGATGGCAAGCAGCGCCCGTTGCAGCCGCTGCCGGAGTGAGCGGGCCAAGGGGTCTCCACTGTCTCGCTCGCTCCAGTACGCCAAATAATCAGACCGAAGCTGCTCCGCTCGCTCGATGGAGTTATCAGCGCAGAGTCCCGCTTCCATCTTGATCCCGAGACGCGTAGTGCGCGGGGGCGGGACGATCGGCAGGTAGCCTGCTCGGTTCGAGACCGCTTTCCGAATCGTGAGGTCAAGATCCGCGATTGTCACCGTTCGCTTGGCCAGTTCACGCTGCGCCAACACGCCGCTGGTGAGTCTGACCTGGCCAGCCTGAATATGAGGCAGCGCGCCGCGCGAAGTAGGACCTGCTGCCCGCATTCGGGCTCGGAAGAGCGCCATCACGGCTTCCCAGACGGAGACGGCGAGCAGGGCGTCGTGCCCCAAAGTCTGCAAGACCGGAACGCAGTACATGTTCGGGGCAGCATCGCTGACGTAGGTACGCTGCGGTCTGGCCTCGTCTATCCGGAGCACAGACAAAAAGCGGGCCGCCTGCTCCAGATGATCGGCGGCGGGATCTGTGACGCCAGCGTCGACTGACGCTTTCCACGGAGTCGGCAGGAACTTCGGGGTCCGCTGAAGGCCTTTCGCGAACTGGATAACGACTGCCTCGTGAGTGCCGCTTGCGAGGAGCATCTGCCCTTCGCCCGCGAGTTTCCGGAGGGCTACGGCCGCCTCGTTCAGTCCCTGGGCTTCTCCCGGGGCCAGCCCGGCGGTCGTGACCAGGCGACAGTACGGCAATTCGTTAATCGTATGCCAGCGCCCGAACAAGTGCGCGAGCCCGCCGTCTCCGAGCAGCTGATTAATGGTAGTGAATACCGCCACCGACGGGTCGCGATGCTTCGCTGAGACAAGCTCGGCTCCCCCCGGGCCAATAACCACCCAGTCCTCGTGATGTTCGCAGACGATTCCCACATCAGTAGCGGAGGCCAAACGACCGTTGTCGATGGTTTCGCGGTAGAGGGAAAGAGCATCAGCTGCCGCCATCGCCGCCTGCCATTCAAACCGGTCAGCCGTCTGAGCCCCAGCGTCATCCGTCGGCTGTGCGGACAGTACGGCCTGCGTTGCCGTCGCGGTCCCTTCTCCGAGGTCAGATGACACCTATGCAATATATGGCGACTGCTCCCGGAGAAACCTGCGAACTGCGACTTGATAGCTTGGCAAACCGGCCGGTGGCGCCATCTTCCTCGAGCGCACCGCTCCAGCCGGTCCGCCGCTTTCTACGTCGCACAGGAGACGCTCATCGGCGTGTCATCACCGTCGCCAGGGGACGTGAGCTTCGCCCGTTCGGATACCCAGGTGTACGGGGCGGCTGCATGTCGACTATGTGACTCAGATCACCCGATCAAGCTTGGGCTTGCGGGGAGCCAGGCGGAGAGCCATCATCGGCCCACGCAGGGCAACATGAGGCGTGGCCGAGCATCCAAGTTGTGGGCTTGAGCTGCTATCTAGCCACAGCGAGCCACACCGGCCGACAGCACATGCCTCGTTCACACGGAGGGGATCAGGGCCGCAGAGAGCGTCCACCATGACCGGGCTGTTCCATTATTCAAGGCTGAGATCACACAACGCTCGACGGGATCCTCATCCGACGAGACGCTAACGGCTCGGGTAGTTGCAACTAGCCGAGCCGTTAGTCCCCACTGATGTCCCCACCGGCCTTGCCTGTCTTGAGGCATCAGGCCGCTGACCT
This sequence comes from Trebonia sp., assembly GCF_030042015.1. Classification (GTDB taxonomy): domain Bacteria; phylum Actinomycetota; class Actinomycetes; order Streptosporangiales; family Streptosporangiaceae; genus Trebonia. The sequence continues at coordinate 8,407 of NZ_JASIAL010000342.1, forward strand.
GGAGCCCCGTAACAGAATCGAACTGTTGACCTTCTCCTTACCATGGAGACGCTCTGCCGACTGAGCTAACGGGGCATGTATTCCTGGGGTTCCGCACCGCAACGCGTCTCCTCAGGCCGTGCACAGCGCTGGGACGCCGTCGAGTCCAACAGCGTGCCAGCCCGTGCGCCAACCGGCCTTAGAGAGCTTAGCGTACTTCTGTGGTGCTCGCGTCTCCGCCCGGAGGCGTCCGCCTGCGCCACGGTGAAAGCAGTCCGACCTCCCCCGGTACATTCGGCCGCCCCCGCGCACTCTGGCACAGCGAGCGCTACGTCGGGGAGGGACTGCGGATGGACGAACATCCGTGCCGGAGAACGCTGAGCGCCGACGTCCGCAACGGACGGCGGCACTCAGCGTCTCAACCGGTTGCGGCTAGCTCTCGAAGCCCGGGTCGGCGGTCGAGATGTCGTAGTTGTTGCCCCAGTACCACTGCGTGGCGTTGGAACCGGGCAGAACGTGCGGCACGCCTGTGGGATCGGCGATCCAGTAGCGGACCCTGGCCTGCATCCACTGCGGGAGGCCGGCCACGCTGTCCTTCACCGCCTGCCAGTCGTCGATCATCGTGTAGATGATCGCCACCGTGTTGTGATCGGCGCTCAGCTTGGCCTCGATCCAGCCCGCGGCCTGCCACGGGGTCGCGTCGCCCGGCTC
>NZ_JASIAL010000343.1:0-3589 GCF_030042015.1 Trebonia sp.
CGGGCGCACCAGGTCGCCCGGTGCGAGCCCGGTCCGCCGCTCGGACTCGAGCGCCGCGTCGAGCAGCACCGCCGCGGCAGCCGAATCGACGCTCTGCCGCCGCGCGCGCGAGTCGTGCCCGCCCGCGCGCAGCGCGTCGTGCGCTGTCGCGGTGGTGAAACGCTCATCCACGAGCCGCACGGGAAGCGGCGCGACCCGGGCGGCGAGGTCCGCCGCGAACCGCCGCGCGGCAGCCGCGGCCGGGCCTTCACGGCCGGACAGGGACCTGGGCAGGCCCACCAAGATCTCCATTGCATCCTCGGTTGCGGCCAGCGAGGCAAGCGCGTCCAGATCGCCCTTGCCCCGCCGCACGACGGTCAGCGGGGTGGCGAGAACGCCGCCGGGATCGCAGCGTGCCACGCCAACGCGGACTGAGCCGGGGTCGACCGCCAGGCGAACCCCTGGCCTCATCGGACGAGCAGTCCGCGACAACATGGCAACACGCTACCCGCCAGTTCGGCCACTGTCCCGCAAAGCATTGCGGACAACATCAAACGCCGCATTTCCGTCACCTAGTACGAAGGTCGGCGCGGCACCGCCCTGGGCGATGTCCGGCCTGCCGCCGCCACCGCCGCCGAACGTCCTCGCCGTGCCGTTGGCCAGGGTACCGGCCGAGAGGCCGGCTTCGCGGCCCGCCTCATTGACCGCGAACAAGAAGATCGGCCGGTCTGCCGGCACTCCGGTCACCATGACCACTGCCGGCTGGGGCGCGGTGAAGCGCGACCGTACGTCAAGCGCCAGCTTGCGCATCGCGTCGGCATCCGTACCGTCCGGTACCCGGTAGGGGACGAACGTTATGCCGCCGATCTTCTCCGCCCGGGCCGCGATCTCGCCTGACGCCTCGAGGAGCTGGGCGGAACGGAACCGGGACAGCTCACGCTCCGCCTCGCGCAGCCGGGTCACCAGGCCGAAGACGCGCTCGGGCAGCTCTTCCTGGCGCGCCTTGAGCTGCTCGCCGAGCTGGCTGACCAGCACGCTCTCCCTGGCGAGGAACCGGAACGCGTCGATGCCCACGAGCGCCTCGACCCGGCGCACGCCGGACCCGATGGACGACTCGCCGAGCAGCTTCACCAGGCCGAGCTGGCCGGACCTGGCGACGTGCGTGCCGCCGCAAAGCTCGCGGGAGTACTCGCCGACCTCCACGACGCGGACCTCGCCGCCGTACTTCTCGCCGAATAGCGCCAGCGCCCCCATCGACCGGGCTTCCTCCAGCGAGGTGTGGAACGCGCGCACCGTCAGGTCGTCGATCAGCACCCGGTTGACCTCGTCCTCTACCTCGCGCAGCACGGTGACGGGCACCGCGCCCGCGGCGGTGAAGTCGAACCGCAGCCGGCCCGGGGCGTTCTCCGACCCCGCCTGCGCCGCGGACTCGCCGAGCGCGCCGCGCAGCGCGCGGTGCACCAGATGGGTCGCGGTGTGCGAGCGGGACGTCGCGCGGCGGCGCTCGACGTCGATCTCCGCGTACGCCTGGTCGCCGGTCGTCACCTCGCCGGACCGGACCGTGCCGCGGTGCACGATCAGCCCGGGCAGCGGCGTCTGGACGTCGGTCACCGCGATCTCGGCCGGGCCGCCGGGGCCGTCGGTCCTGATCACGCCCGTGTCGGCCAGCTGGCCGCCGCCCTCGGCGTAGAACGGGGTGCGGTCGAGCACGACGGCGACTTCCGAGCCGGCCGCGGCGGACCGCACCGGCACGCCGCCGCCGGACAGCAGCCCGGCCACCGTCGCCTCGCCCGCTGCCAGGTCATAGCCGGTGAACGTGACCCGGCCCGCCTGCTCGAGCAGCGTCGCGAACACCGAGATGTCCGCGTTGCCCGTCTTCTTTTCCGCCGCGTCCTTCTTCGCCCGCGCCCGCTGCTCGCCCATCAGCCGGCGGAAGCCCTCCTCGTCCACCGACAGGCCCTGTTCTGAGGCCATCTCCAGCGTCAGGTCGATCGGGAAGCCGTAGGTGTCGTGCAGCTGGAACGCCTGGGCGCCGGACAGCACCGCGGAGTGCTTGCGGCGCGTCTCCTCCACCGCCACGTCGAAGATGGCGGTGCCGGTGCGCAGCGTGCCCGCGAACGCCGCCTCCTCGGCGTCGATGACCGTGTGGATGTTGGCCGCGTCCCGGCGCAGCTCGGGGAACTGCTCGCCCATCGCGTCGATGGCGACCGCCGTCAGCTCGTGCATGAACCCCGTGGACGCGGGCTCGCCGCCGCCACGCTGCGCGCCCGACAGCAGCCGCAGGTTGCGGATGGAGCGGCGCAGCAGCCGGCGAAGCACGTAACCGCCTGCCTCGTTGCCTGGCAGCACGCCATCCTCGATGAGCATCACGGCGCTGCGCACGTGGTCGGCGACCACGCGCAGCGCCACGTCGGTCTTGCGGTCCCTGCCGTAGTCCTGCTCGGTGAGTTCGGCCGCCTTGTCGAGGATTTTCCAGGTGGTGTCGATCTCGTAGATGTTGTCCACGCCCTGCAGCAGCGCGGCCATCCGCTCCAGGCCCATGCCGGTGTCGACGTTGCGGTGCGGGAGCGGACCCTCGACGTCGAAGTCGTCCTTGGCGCGGACCGCGCTCAGCTGGTCCTGCATGAAGACCAGGTTCCATACCTCCAGGTACCGGTCCTCGTCGGCCTCTGGCCCGCCGTCGCGGCCGTACTCGGGGCCGCGGTCGTAGTAGATCTCCGAGCACGGGCCGCCCGGTCCCGGCACGCCCATGTGCCAGTAGTTGTCCTTCAGCCCCCTGCGCTGGATCCGGTCCCCGGGCAGGCCGATCTCGTCCCGCCAGATCGCGTAGGCCTCGTCGTCCCCGTGCAGCACGGTCGCCCACAGCTTCGACTCGGGGAAGCCGAACCCGCCGTCGCGCTCGGGCTTGGTCAGCAGCTCCCAGGCGAACGGGATCGCGCCTTCCTTGAAGTAGTCGCCGAACGACCAGTTGCCGAGCATCTGGAAGAACGTCGCGTGCCGTGTCGTCTTGCCGACTTCTTCGATGTCCAGGGTCCGCACGCACTTCTGCACGTCTGCCACCCGCTTGTACGGCGGTGTCTGCTGCCCGAGCAGGTACGGCTTGAACGGCTGCATCCCCGCGACCACGAACAGCAGCGTGGGATCGTCGGCGACGAGGCTGGCCGAGGGCACGATCGCGTGCCCCTGCGCCTCGAAGTACGCCAGGAAACGGCGGGCGATCTCAGCCGACTGCATGGGCGGTCATCCTTTTTCGTGGTGGTCTGTGTCTGCTCCGAGGGTAGGCCCTATCCGGCCCTGATGCCGAGCCGTGTACAGGTCCATGCCCTCCCGGACGTCGCGGGCGAAACGGGCCGTCTCACGGGCCCAGTTCTTCCTGGCCGCGCGGCGGCCGAACGCGGCGGCTCGCCGGTAGCCCACGATCCCGCCGACCGCCCCGACGAGGAGCCAGAACGCCCTGCGTATCATCGCGAGGTCCCCGTCCGGCCCCGGCCCGCGGGCGGAAGCTCGGCGCCGTTAACCAGGTGGCCGGGTAGGGCCCGGCGCCGGGTGCCGCGGCGCAGCGCGACCGCGTGCCGCACCCCGTAGGCGACCGCGGCCGCCCGCCCGGCCG
>NZ_JASIAL010000048.1:0-9501 GCF_030042015.1 Trebonia sp.
CCTCATTACGACGCGAGGGGGGGCGATTTGGATCACAGATACAACAGAATGCACTTCTCAACCACTACTCGAATCCGTCCCGGCGTGACCCGCACCATGACCGGCGGGCCTTACGGGGGCCGTGCTCCGTTCGGCGGCTGACATGTGGCCGTGGCTCCCCGCGTGGCTCCCAGCGGATCAGGAAGGCCCTCCCAGACAGGTGAGGGGCCTCTGACGTGGTCTGGCTGGAGCCGGTGAGCGGATTCGAACGGCTGACCTGCCGCTTACAAGGTCAATCGCGCTGAGCGCTGTACAGACCAGCGAAAACGGAAGTCACTGACGAGCGGAACCGCGCTAGGCGGAAGGTGCGAGACATACGCTAGCAGGGCCGGATTTGCCCTGTCCACCAGGCACGACGGGACAGCAGCCTAGTACTGCCAACAACCGAGATCGGACCCTGAGCTACGGAACTCAGGGTCCGATCTCGGGTTCGCCGTCGCCCATGCGTACCGCGGCCACACCGACAGCGCTGACGGCGCAGGCTCCTCAACGTCTGACGCACGTGCGCGCCGCTGCGTGTCGTCGAGCGCTGGCGACCGGTCGCTTGGCACCGTGACGTCCGCTGCTCTTCTACTGGGCCGCCTGCTACCTCTTCGGTCATCGCCCCCTCCGTCCGGCTAGCCCGTCGAAGATGCTCACCTGATTCTGACCGAACGGATGGTGGTTCTCGCTTCGCCGCAACCAGAACGCTGCAAGGGGGCCGGCCTGGTCCTCGGCCACGAGTGAGCCGGGATGATGTAATGATAGGTTCAAGTAGTCATCCGTTGGCTAACATGAATGTATGAATGCAACATTCCCTCATCCGGTTCTATACACCGCGCCTTCGCTGACAAGCGAGGACGAGGTGGTGCTCGGTGAGATCCACCAGATGCGCAAGGACCTCCGCAATGTCCTGCGCACTCCGCGGCGGTGGGAAGGCGGCCTGCGGCGATCCGCGCTGGCACGCAATATTCGGGGCTCCAACAGCATCGAGGGATACGAGGTCGCGGAGGACGACGCAGCAGCAGCGATCGACGGCGACGAACCTTTCAGCGCCGACGAGAAGACGTTCCTGGAAATACAGGGGTACCGCCAGGCCCTCGGCTATGTCCTCGCGATGAGCGAGGCCGACTACGCCACCTTCGACACGACGGAACTGCGCGCCATGCACTATATGATGCTCAGTCACGATCTAGGCAAGGCGCCAGGACGCTACCGCAAGGGGCCGATCTACGTCCACGATGAGCGAACCGACCAGGTCGTCTATGAAGGACCGGACTATGCGGACGTGCCGACCCTCATGGAAGCGCTCGCGGCAAGCCTGCACGTCGGCCTCAACAGCGATCCCATCGTCCGGTCGGCCATGGCGCACCTGAACCTGGTGATGATCCACCCGTTCCGGGACGGCAACGGGCGAATGGCCCGCGCACTCGCGACCCTCGTACTTACCCGTTCCGACATCGGCGAGCCGGAATTCTGCAGCATCGAAGAGTGGCTCGGCGCCAACACCGAGGACTACTACAGCGTCCTCGCCCACACCGGACACGGCTCGTGGCAGCCACGCTCCGACCCGCACCTGTGGCTGACCTTCAATCTCCGCGCGCACCACATGCAAGCCCAGACAGTCGCCCGGCGGGTCGATGAGGCTCGGCAGACCTGGAGCGAACTCGATGTGCTTGCCCAGGAACACGGCCTGCCCGAGCGGACTCTTGACGCGATGTTCGACGCGGTCCTCGGCTACCGGGTACGGCGTGGCGGCTATGTGAAACGTACCGAGGTGACGGAGCAGACAGCCACCAGGGACCTGACCGCACTCGCTTCCGCCGGCATCCTTAGCCCGCACGGCACCGGCCGTGGCCGCCACTACATCGCCGGCGAGCCACTCCACACGATCCAGGATCGCCGACGCGCGACGCGAAAACCGCTCCGCGACCCGTACCCGTGGATGCGCGCAAAACTCGCCGAGCCGGTCTAATTGGCAAGCGTCATCGCCCTCGTTATCCAAGCTGAATCTTGGGAGGGCTACGTCGCGTCCGACAAAAGCGCGCTCAGGCCCAGCCCACTCGGACATGTGCGCCTGGAGGAACGGAAGCACGTGAGACGGGACCGCCACCGTGCGCTTACCTGCATCGGTCTTGGGGTGGGCGTCGAACGCCGCGCCTGGTGATTCGAGCAGTTCGACCCGAGCGTGCCGAACCGTGACGGTGCCCGCGCCCAGGTCGATGTCTTCCCGTCGCAGCGCGATGGTGGAGAGGCGAACTGCGCCTGTGGGACAACGAGGCCCTGATGGGCTGGTACCGCTCCACCGACGCGGCAGTCCGCTCCAAGGGCACGCTTTACCTGGCACTGCACCAGCACGGCACCTTCGCGTGGGGCCGCTGGGTCGGCATGAACTACGACGGCGAAGTCGTCACCGGATGGGGCGTCATGGCCCGCACCGGCGACGAAGCCCGCGACGTGGCTCAGCATCTGATCGACTCCGGAAGGCCGTACGGCGACGCACCGTAGCCGCGTGTGCCACTTCGTCATCGACGTTGACGACCTGGACCAGGCAGCCGCCTTCTGGGCAGCGGCGCTGGCGGCCACCGAGGACCACGTATCTGCGAGCAGCCGTCACGTGTACCGCAAGCTGCAGCTGCCTGACTCCGAGATACGCATCCTCCTACAGAGGACCGACGACCCGAAGGTTGCTAAGGAACGCATGCACCTCGACCTGGAAACCGACGACGTGAACGCCGAAGTCAAACGCCTGGAAGCACTTGGCGCTACCCGCTGGGACCACCAGGAGGAGCGCGGATTCGACTTCTGGGTCATGCGCGATCCGTAGGCCAACGAGTTCTGCGTACTTCAGCCCGAGTACCCGGAACTCCTAGCCCAGCGGTCTCCATGGGAATAGCCAACCGGCAGAGCGACGAGCACACAGACGAGCACACAGAGGGCGTGTGACAACTTTCTCTACGGCTTCAAGGGCGCACCTTCGGCGCGCCAGGCCGACCGCCCCATGGCCGGAACTCGCGAAAGGGCCGCGCAAGGCACGCATGGTGAAGCGCTAAGCAGGCGGGGAGTTTCCTCGCCAGAAGCGGCCAGGGAGTGACGGGGGCTCTCGCCGCGAGTGGCGGGGCAGCCTGGCCCGCTGCCTCTTGCGCGGAAGCGCACCGGTGCGGGCCGCTGCCCGCCGCGCCGATGCCCCGCTTCCCGTCGTAGGCACAACGCGCCGTCACGCACCGTGATTGCGGACTATGCGGACTGGCCGGGCCGATCGTCAAGGCGGCCGGTGTGCCAGTAACCAGGCGAAGGTCACAAGCACCGGGCCGGAACGCCGCGCATTGTCTGGGCTGGTCCCTCCAGCCTCAACGGTGCTTCGCATCCCACTACGCGGGACGCGCCCGGCGCGCCGTTGACCCTGGAGACCTCTGCCAGCCCAGCGGGCCTGACGGCGAGGGCCAGGCCAAAGGCCAGGCCCGAGACACGCGCAGCGAACCTCCGCGGTCGGCATATATCACGCGATGCCTGGAGAATCAGGAGAATTAGAACACGTGATAACGGACTGCCGACAGCTCTGCGTGGGTCTTTTCTGGTCAGAACTTTGGGGATTAGAGTGGATCTTGTGTGGGCGGGCGAGATTGTTGTGGCTGCTGAGGCTATGCTTCGGCGACAACATCGTGGTTGCCGTACCGTGTACCGACGGGAGTGGAGCATCGGCGTCGGCGCGACACGAGTCGATGTGGCGGCAATCAACGGCCGAATCATCGGATGTGAGGTTAAGAGCGCCCGCGATAACTTCGGGCGGCTGCCCTCACAGGTGGAGTTGTACAGTGCCATCCTCGACACCGCGCTGCTAGCTGTTGAAGGACTGGCTGCTGCCGAACGCGCGAGGGATTTGCTGCCGAGCTGGTGGGGCATATGGCTGGCTCGGCCGACGTTGCGAGGTGCAGTTTTCGAGGTCATTCAAGAGCCCGGTTCTAACCCTGCACCTAAGCCGCTCTCGATCGCCCAGCTGCTCTGGCGGGATGAGGCATACTCGGTGCTTGATAGGCGTGGCCTTAGCGGTGGCCTGAGGAAGGCCACCAGATGGCGCTTGTGGGAGGCACTTGCAGGACAGTTGCCGCTGCACGAGTTGCAGGATGAGGTCCGGAATGCGATCAAGGCTCGCCCAGAGTGGTAATGCGCCGTACGACAAAGTCGAGATGGTGCGTAGTGCTGACTTCTCGCCATGTCGATGCGTTGCCAGGGCCTTTGCGTCGAGGGTTGGCGATCCTGGCATCAGCGTTACCTAGGGCGGCGCCAGCGAAGTCGGGGTGGGCAGCGATCCTCTCGCAGATCTCGAAGAACTGGTCGTGACCCCGAGGGTCGTTAAGGCGGCCCTTTAGCACTAGCCATCTGTCAGCAACGCAGTAGCGCAGGTGGGGAGCGGACCGGTACGGAAGTCCAGAGAGGATTGGATGTGTAACGGCGTAGTCCCCGAACGTTGGAATCCGCCGGAGCCGCCTTCTCTGTCGGAGGTAATCATAGAGAGTCGCGTCATACCGAGGCGCTTCACCGAGGGTCCAGGCCTCGTAGGCAGACAGGTCTGAGGGGAAAGCGCCGCCCACAACGATGACGTTGCGCCATTCATCCACAGTTGACAGTCCACGCAGCACGTCGACCACCAGGCGGGCACCCGCACGGACGCTTAGATCACCGTTGACGGCACCGAGGTCCAGGATCAAATCGACCTCCCCACGTTCAACGTGGAGGGTATCCAACAACTCGGTCAGAGCATCTTCGATGTCCTCGGAGTCCTCGTCCAGGTCCTCGGTACTAAGGCGTAGTGCTACACCACGGTGTAGCTCTCCGTGGAGAGTCGCTGCATCGCGATAGACCTGCGGGTCGTCATCGAGGTGAACGACAGGTGTTGCGTCAACCCCTTGGTCGATGGCAGCTATCACGGAATTGCCAAGAGCTCCGAATTCATCGCCTGGAGCCGCCTCGGGCGGTAGGAAGGCTGCATCAAGTAGCAGTCGGCTACCTGCCCATGTCTCCAGTCTCTTCGCTGTGCGACTAATAAGAGTCCGCAGTTGGCTAGCTCGCTCTGGCTCTTCAACCGCCCCTGGAACTATCTCCAGCACGGGCAAGATCGCTTGCCTGGTCAGTGGCTGAATAGCCGCTAGCGCGGCAAGTTCGCCTTGACGGCCCTTCAAGATAGGTACATATAGCACATCAGGCACGGATCTTCACCTGCCGTCGACTCTTGATCTGTCCACTATCACGCTCATGGACGACCGGGACGCGGCGCGGACCCAGGTTTATCCCGCCTGAATCCGGCGGTTGAGACTCGTGAGAATCAGAGACACTGCTCGGGTCTAGAGCATCCAGTCGCTCTATTACCCACTGCCGAATGAGGGCAGATGGCTGCATGTTGAGGCTATCGGCAGCTTCCCGGAGCTTGCGGAGCTGGGAAACAGGGATTCGCACCGCGTAAACCTGAGACGGATCGGCTGCGCGTCTACGCCCACGCTGACCAGCCGTTGGCGTAATTTCGCCGCGTTCCTCAGCGTCGGCGCGTTCTTCGGCTTCGGCGGCCTCGCGGGCGAGCATGTCCCGCACGCTCTCGCTCATTGGCCCTCCTCGTATTGCTTGATCTCAGACGGCTTGGCGGCCCAAGCCGTGGCACCCCACCACCGGGTTCTCGGTGGATGATCCTTTGGTGCCACTATGATCGTTACGGCGAAACCTGCTCCGGACGAGAATCCTGTCACTTTGACCGTCAGCCCCGACTTGCTTCCGGCAGAGCGCACCCACCGGCGCTCGTCCTGGCAGGCCTCAGTAGCCCACTCGGTAGCCACGTCAGGTTCGCTACTTCCCTTCCGTTCAGACCGGCGGGCCGGGTCGTGCTCTCCAATCTCTGACCAGTCGATGTCCTCGAACACGAGATCGCCGTACGGCACCCCCTCGTAGTCGAGTTCACCTGCTGGCATACCCTCAGCCTACTTTACCGTATTACGGAAATCAACTTCTGAGCAGATAGCGTATTACGCAGAGGGCGCTGCCGCAAACAGCGCTAGCGATTACGAGTTCGGCAAGCACACGGAACTGCTGCGGTGTGGGTCGCGTGCAGCCTGCGTGCAACAGCGGATGGCTACCGGTGGCCACGAGCCGAAGTGGACGCGTGCACGGCGACCTGAGAAAAGACATGTCGCAGACTGCTATCACCGCAGCTAGGGAATCATTTTAGCTGATATTGACCTGGAGCCGGTGAGCGGATTCGAACCGCTGACCTGCCGCTTACAAGGCGGACGCTCTGCCTGCTGAGCTACACCGGCTGGCCCGACGGCCGCCGCACGCGGCGGGGGCCGACTCCCGTCATGGTAGCCGAGACCGCACGCCGGCTATCTCGTACAAGGCGATCGACGCGGCCACGCCCGCGTTGAGCGACTCGGTCGCTTCGGCCATCGGGATCCGCACGAGCATGTCGCACGCCGCCGCGACCACCCGCGACAGTCCGCGCCCCTCGGACCCCACCACGAGCACCATCGGCCCGTCCGCGATCGTCATGTCACGCACGTCGGTGGACCCCGCCGCGTCCAGCCCCGCCACGAACAGCCCGGCCGACTTGTACGCCTCCAGCGCCCGGGTGAGGTTGGTCGCCCGCGCCACCGGCAGCCGCGCCAGCGCGCCGGCCGACGCCTTCCACGCGCCCGCGGTGACTCCGGCGCTGCGCCGCGCGGGCACCACGACGCCGCAAGCCCCGAACGCGGCGGCCGACCGCACCACCGCCCCCAGGTTGCGCGGGTCGGTCACGCCGTCGAGCGCGACGACGAGCGGGGGAGCCGCCCCCGGGCGCTGCGCGAAGTCCTCGGGGTGCGCGTATTCGTAGGGCCGTACCCGCAGCGCCACCCCCTGGTGCACCGCGCCGCCGGTCAGCCGGTCCAGCTCGGCCATGCCCGCTTCAAGCACGGCGACGCCGGCCCCGGCCGCCAGCTGGACGGCCTCCGCGACCCGCTCGTCTTGCTGCGCCCGCCCGGACACATACAGCGCCATCGCCGGCACCCGCGCCCGCAGCGACTCCACCACCGAGTTACGGCCCGCGACCATTTCCGGCCCCTCGCCGCTCCCCCGCGGTGCCGGGTTCTCATTCCCATGGTCCGAACGAGCCGGTCCGACTCCCCCGCGCCCGTCCCCTGCCTTGCGGGGTGGCCTGCCAGCCGCGGCAGCGCGGGCCGCGGCGGCCCGCTGCGCGGGATGGCCGGTGCGCATGTACGCAGGCGGTGTCGGGCCCTTGCCCGCGAGGCCGTCGCGCCTGTTCCCGCCCGTGCCCGGGCGGGGCTTGCCCGACTTGGCGTATCCCCCGCCGCCCGGCGCCCTGCCGTCCGTGCCGCCGCCTTTTTGCCCGCTCATCGCTCGCTCCGCCCGATCATCGCTTCAGTTCCCATCGCGGGCCTTCCGGTGTGTCCTCGACCACGACCCCGATGCTCTCCAGCGTGTCCCTGATAGAGTCCGCCGAAGCATAATCGCCGCGGCCCCGTGCCCCCTCCCGCTGCCGCAACGCCAGCCCGACGAGCCCGTCGACCGCCTGGTACAGCCGGTCGCCCGAGCCGCTGTCATGCCACACCGGGGCCAGCGGGTCAAGGCCGAGCGCCGCGAGCATCGCCCGTGTCTGCGCCAGGCGGCAGGCGATGCCCTCCCGGTCTCCGGCCGCGAGCGCCTCGTTGCCGTCGCGCACCGTGGCGTGCACGGCGGCGAGCGCGGCCGGGATGGCGAGGTCGTCGTCCATCGCTGCGGCGAAGGCGGCCGGCAGCGCCGGCGTTGACCGAGCGCCCTCCCCGCCCGTTCCCGCCGGCGGGGCATCCGCGGCGCCGCCGAGCGCGCGCTGCGCGCGGGTGACGAAGCGCTCGATCCGCTGGTAGGCGGCGGCAGCCTCCGCCAGCGCCTCCGGTGAGTACTCAAGTGGCGAGCGGTAGTGCGCCTGGCCAAGATAGTACCGCAGCTCCTGCGGCCGGACCTGGCTCAGTATCTTGGCGACAAGCAGGACGTTCCCCACGGACTTGCTCATCTTCTCCCCGGCGATCTCGACCAGGCCGTTGTGCAGCCAGTACCTGGCGAAGTCGTCGCCCGCGGCCCGCGACTGCGCGCGCTCGTTCTCGTGGTGCGGGAAGAGGAGCTCGATGCCGCCGCCATGGATGTCGAAGACAGGGCCCAGGTACCTGGTCGACATCGCCGAACACTCCAGGTGCCAGCCGGGGCGGCCAGGCCCCCACGGCGCGTCCCAGTACGGCTCGCCCGGCTTCGCGCCCTTCCACAAGGCGAAATCCCGCGGGTCGCGCTTGTTCGCCGCGCCGTCGGTGTCATCGGCGGCCCGCATGTCCGCCAGGTGCTGCCCGGACAGCGCGCCGTACCGGTCGGCGGTGCGCACGTCGAAGTACACGTCGCCGCCCGCCGGGTACGCGTGCCCGCTGTCGGTCAGCCGCCTGATCAGCGCGAGCATCTCCGGGATGTGCCCGGTCGCCCGCGGCTCCACGGCCGGCGGCCGGCAGCCGAGCGCGTCGTAGCCGCTCGTGAAGGCGCGCTGGTTGCGCTCCGCCAGCGCCCACCAGGCAATGCGCTCGGCCTCCGCGGCGCGCAGGATCTTGTCGTCGATGTCCGTGACGTTGCGGCAGTAGGTGACGACGTAACCGGATGTCTCCAGCCAGCGGATCAGGATGTCGAAGCACACGGCCGAACGCATGTGCCCGATGTGCGGCACGCCCTGGACCGTCGCCCCGCATACGTACAGCGACACCCGCCCCGGCGTGATCGGCTGGAATGGGCGCACAGCCCTGGCTGCGGTGTCGTGGAGGCGGAGCGTCACCTTGACCAGCGTACGGTATCGGGGCCGCGCGCCGCCTGGCTGGCGACACACCCGGCAAAGTCCGGAGATCGTTCCAATCCGGGACTAACCTCGATACGGTGAGGAACAGTCAAGACTAGAAGAAAACGCATTTTTCTCTCCGTATCCCCTCTGGCAACTCTGGAACGACGTCCCGATGAATGTCCATCTCCCCGCGCCCCGGCGCAGGTGGCCCGCCCGGCTGCTGAACGTGCTTGTCGTGGTCGTGGTGCTCGCCCTGGCGGCGGCGACGTTCGTGCTGTCGTACAGCGGCGTCCACGCGATCGTCGCGCAGGCGGGCGTATCCGTCCGGCTTGCCCGCATCTATCCAGGGATCTTTGACGCGGTGTTCGTCATCGCCTGCGTGGCCGCCGTCACGCTGCGGGACGCACGCTGGTGGGCGCGGTGCTACGCCTGGCTGGTGATCATACTCATGGTCGCGGTGGTCGGCGCGGCCGACGCGGTGCACGCGATGAACGTGGCACTGCCGCACCGGCAGACCGAGGGAGTCGTGGCGGCGGCGCCGTGGGTGCTCGTCCTGCTCGGTTTCAGCCTGATGCTGACAATGCTCAGGCAATCCCGCGCCCCGCGCGCGACCGCGGCGGCACCCGGCGCCGGCCGCGCAGCCCGCCGCGCCG
>NZ_JASIAL010000344.1:0-17790 GCF_030042015.1 Trebonia sp.
GCAAGCGCACCCGGCCGCGACCGCGACGCACCCGGACTGGCGGTGAGGCCCACAACGCCAGGCCTATTGCAATGCCAGGAACTTAAGCCGCCCAGCCTGCCGGCGGACAAACCACCGATACCGGGCGCGGTCCGCGGGCGCTGGCCAAGATAGGAGCCGAGCGGCATCCGGAAATCGGTATAAAACGGGCAATAAACCTGCGGCCCGGGTCCTAAGTTCCCGATGCCGTCCCACTATCTGAGACGGCCGCCGGCCAGCCGCCCGGGCCCCGGCCAGCCTGCCGGGCCCTTGCCGCACTGCTCACACCCACATCAGCTGACCAGGTGACAAGCACCCGAGGGAGCGGCGACGCAGCCCCTTAGCTTCCCGAGATTGCAGGCCTATTGGCGGCGGGGTCCACACCGCCGGCGCCTTGGCTGCCCCTGGGGTCAGGCATGCCGAACTGGGCGGGATAAATCGGGACTTAGCGGACATTCTGTAAGCGCTGGACTAGCCGCCGCGCCTGCGGGCCGCCGGGTCGGTGCGCGCGGAACTCGGGGACGCCGGGGTGACTGGCGCGGCCGGCTGGGCTGACCACAGCAGGGCGGGATGAGGTGCTCATCGGGCGGCGCGCGCAGCCGATCATTACCATTCTGCCGCCGAACACGGGATAATAGGGCGACGGATCGACACGATTGTTGCTGACCGGTTCCGAGATTGGCACGGACCGTTCAGGTGCAGTCCACGCGGGGCGACGAACGCCCGCAAACCCCCGCGAGGGGCTGCGCCGGGGCGGGTCCGCGGGGACTTGAGGATGCGTGCGGTAGGCAGGCGCGCGAGGAAGGGGATGCAGGATGGCGGCGATGAAGCCGCGGACGGGCGATGGCCCGCTCGAGGTGACCAAGGAGGGCCGCGGCATCGTGATGCGCGTCCCGTTGGAGGGCGGCGGCCGGCTCGTTGTTGAGCTGTCGGCTGATGAGGCCGCGAAGCTAGGTGACGCCCTGCAGGCGGCCGTCGCGTAGCGCCGTCGTCCTCACCGGTTGAGATGTTGCCGGAAATGCATCCCGCTGAACTGGAACCCGCTGTCCGTTCGGTGTATTTGCCTATCTTTTGATGGCGGCGAGCAGGCCGTCCGCGATGGGAAGCAGCACCGGGATCAGCCGATCGTCGATCCTGATCATCTCGGCGACCTCGCGCGCGCCCTCCGCCCCCGGCCCGGCTCCCGCCGGCAGCGCGTCGTTGAACACGACGATGCCGCCGGCACGCAGCAGCCGCATGCTCGCGGTCAGGTACTCCGGGTACGCGGGCGAGTCCGCGTCGCAGAACACCATGTCATAGGCGCCGTCGGAAAGCCTGGGCAGCACGTCGAGGGCACGCCCGAGGATGAGCCTGGACTGGTTGGCCGCGTATCCGGCCTGGGCGAAGGCCTTACGCGCCGTCCGCTGATACTCCGGTTCGGTGTCCACGCTGGTCAGTACGCCGCCGGCGCGCATGCCGCGCAGCAGCCAGATCCCCGAGCTGCCGCAGCCGGTGCCGAGTTCGACGACCGCCCGCGCGGCGATCGCCGCCGCGAAGAACCGCAGCACGGCGCCGGTGGCCGGCGTCACCGGCTCCGTCCCCCCGAGGTCCTGCGCGCAGCCGCGGGCGGTGAGCAGCGGCTCGTCCTCTACCGCGAACTCCGCCTCGTCGTACTTGATGACTGCCCCTCTCGCCGTGCTTCCCTCGCGGTGAGCCTAGCCAATTTCGCTGTCGCGTGGAACCTCAAGGCGCCGTCGGCCGTTAGCCAGTCGATGAGCCAGACCCTCTCCCGGGTGGCATAGCAGAAGAATTCAGTGCAGGATGGTCGTGATCGCCGGAATGCGTCATGCGCGTGGCGAGCCGGTGGAGGAGGCCGTGGGGGCGGAAACAGCGCAGTCACAGCTACCCCAGTGGGAACTGCCCAGCTGGGAAGAGATTGTGCGAGCGCATTCCGCCCGGGTATACCGCCTCGCTTACCGGCTCACCGGTAACCAGCACGACGCGGAGGACCTCACCCAGGAGGTATTCGTCCGCGTCTTCCGCTCGCTGTCCAGTTACACGCCGGGAACGTTCGAGGGCTGGCTCCACCGGATAACGACCAACTTGTTTCTCGACGGTGCGCGGCGCAGGCAGCGGATTCGTTTCGAGGGCCTTGGCGAGGAGGTCGCGCAGCGGCTGCCTGGCACCGAGCTGACCCCGGCCCAGGCATGGGACGAGCGGCACTTCGACGGCGACGTTCAGGCCGCGCTGCGCGCCCTGCCACCGGACTACCGCGCCGCCGTGGTGCTCTGCGACATCGAAGGGTTCTCTTACGAGGAGATCGCGGCGACCCTGGGGGTGAAGCTGGGGACGGTGCGCAGCCGCATCCACCGCGGGCGGGCGCAACTGCGGGTGGCGCTCGCCCACCGCGAGCGCCAGCAGGCCCGCCCGGCAGCGCGGTCGGGGTCGCGGTCGGGGGGCAAGCGGCCAGCTGCGACGGGGGGTGAGCCATGAGCCATCTGGGCGACCAGATTTCCGCCCTCGTTGACGGCGAGCTGACCGGGGCCGAACTAGACCGCGCCAACGCGCACTTGGCGGCGTGCGCGCGATGCCACGCCGAGGCGGCAGCGCTGCGGCAGCTGAAGCGTCAACTGCGCGCGCTTGCCGCCGCCTCGGAGGCGTGGGCCGACGAGGACGGGGCCAGCGAGGCCGCGGGCGAGGCCCTGACCCGGCGGCTGCTGGCGATGGCGGGCCCGGGCGGACCGGTGCCTTCACGCCGGTTCAGGCGCGAGCAGTCCCGGCGCAGGCGCCGTGAGCAGCGCAACGGGCGGCCGTCGACCGGTTCGGCGGCGCCTCCTGGTGACCGCGGCGGACGGCGGGCCGGCAGGCGCCAGGGCGCCGACGTGCCGCCGAACGCCGTCCGGCGCCAGCGCGCGCGTCGCCGCCGTGGACGTTACCTGGTCTTGAGCGCGGTCTCGCTGCTCGTCGTCGGGGTCGGCGCGGCAGCGTTCAGCATGGGGGGCGGCACGTCTGCGCCCGGCCCGCAGATCACCCCGCAACTGGAGATGTTCATTCTCGAACACGCCATGACGTCAGGCGACGTCCCGTTCCCCGACCCGACGCAGGCGCCGACGGCTAGGCCGTGATGCCCGCGATGTCCGTGCTGCGTCGCCCGCGGCTGCTGCTCAGCGCCGCCGTGACGATCACCGTGCCCGGTGTGCTCGCGCTGCTGGCGCTGCTCGGGCACGATCACGCGGCCTCGCAGGCCGGCCGGGCGTCAGCGGGCACCGCCGGGCCGGTCGCGCTGCCGGCGGTCCTCGCGGGCGGTCCCGCCGGGTTCCGCGACGTGGTCGCGCAGATGGCGAAGGTATCGGGCATGAGCGGACAGGGCTCCGCCAGCGCCGCGCTCAGCGCCCAGGAGAACCTCGGCATGCATATGCTCGTCATGGCGGCCGCCGCAGACCTGAACACGTCCTACGCGGGCGTCGAACTGATCGCGCAAACCGGTGTCGACGGCACCGACACGATGATCTCCAACGTGTGGCACCAAGGCGGCGGCCTGACGGTCACGCAGACATCGGACGCGACGGTGCTGACAGCCAGCCAGCCCAATGTGGTGTACGACATCGACAGCCAGGCTCCTGAGGGCGTCTTCGGGGTCACCAAGGCGCTTGTCGCGCTGCTCGGCAAGCACTACGTCGCGGTGTACCGCGGCACCGGCTCGGTGCTCGGCAGGCCCGCGCTGATCGTCGAGCTGCACAGGGCCGACGGGAGCCTTGCCGCGCGATTCTGGCTTGACGCCAAGACCATGGTCCCGCTGCGGCGCGACGTCTTCGATGAATCCGCGCAGCTGATCAGCCATGACGTGTTCGTGGAGGTTCAGTTCGGCTCGCTGCCCGCGCCCCCGGGCGCGACCAGCCCCGTCTCATCGCCGTGGGCTGAGGCCGCGGTGCCTGCCAAGCTCGTCATGCAATTGGACAGCCGCGGCTGGCAGCTGCCTGATGCCCTGCCCGGCGGCCTGTCGCTGTACACGGCGGCGGAGTGCCAGACCGGCGCGGGCGAGGTAGTCGACCTCGGTTACTCGGACGGGCTCTCCGTTGTCTCGCTGTTCGTCCAGCGCGGCACGCTGGCGAAGATGACCGGCTGGCAGCCGGTCGACCTGGGCGGCCGCACCGTCTACGTCGCGGAGCACTCCATCACCTGGGCCGGGCGGGGCCTCGTCTATACGGTCATCGCCGACGCTCCGCCGCAGACGGTCGAACAGGTGGTCGCGGCGCTGCCGCAGAACTCCGGGCCGGGGTTGCTCCTGCGGCTCAGGCGCGGGCTCGGCCGCCTGGCGGCCCTCGTCGACCCGTTCCACTGACCAGGATGTCGGGCGGCCACCTTTCCCCTGGACCGGCCAGACGGTTTAAAGTGGTCATGGGTATCGATCGCGGTCCCGCGTGTGAGCCACTGCTGATGGAGAGCTGAGCGTGTTTGACCTGTCCTTGAGCAAACTGCTGGTCCTCGCGGTGCTCGCGCTCGTCGTGTTCGGGCCGAACGAACTGCCGAAGATCGCCGCGCAGGCTGGACGCGCGCTGCGCGACCTGCGCCGGATTGCGGAGGGCGCGAAGGCGGACCTCAAGGAGGGGCTCGGCCCCGAGTTCCAGGACTTCGACTTCGAGGACCTGAACCCGCGCCGGTTTGTGCAAAAGCACCTGCTTGATGAGCCGGTGCCGACGCCCGCCCCCGCGGGGACCCGGCTGAGCGGCGCGGGCATGGACGGTGCGGCCGCGGGGGGAATCGCGACGATGGGCTCCGCCAGCGCGGCCAGCGGCGCGCGCCCGGTCCTGCCCGAGGGTGAAGACCCGCCGTTCGACGTCGAGGCGACCTGAGCGGCGCCAGCGGCGCCAGCGGCGTTAGCGGGGGCTCAGGCTCAGCATGCGGCCGGCGAGGCCGCGACCGCGGCTGGCCAGTGATTCGGCGACCTTGACGAGCTGCAGGGCGGCGGGTGCCGACGGGTCGCCGAGTACCAGCGGGATGCCGTTGTCGCCGCCCTCGCGCAGCCGCGTGTCGATGGGCACCTGGCCGAGCAGCGGCACGGTCGTCCCTGTCACCTGGGTAAGCGCGGTCGCGACCGCCTCGCCGCCGCCGGAGCCGAACACTTCCGTCTGCTCTCCGCAGTGCGGGCAGACGAGATAGGACATGTTCTCGATCACACCGGTGATGCGCTGCCGGGTCTGCGTGACGAGCGCCCCGGCCCGTTCGGCGACCTCGGCGGCGGCGAGCTGCGGCGTGGTCACCAGGAGCAGCTCGGCGTTGGGCAGCAACTGGGCCAGCGAGATGGCGACGTCGCCGGTGCCCGGCGGCAGGTCGAGCAGCAGGTAGTCCAGATCGCCCCAGAAGACGTCGGCGAGGAACTGCTGCATCGCCCGGTGCAGCATCGGCCCGCGCCAGACGATGGGCGTGTTCCCCTTGGTGAACATGCCCATCGAGATCACCTTCACGTCGTATGCCGACGGCGGCATGATCATGTTCTCGACAGGGGTGGGACGCCCGGTGACGCCGAGCATCCGCGGCACGGAATGTCCGTAAATGTCGGCGTCGATGACGCCGACCTTGTGACCGGCCGCGGCCATGGCCGCCGCCAGGTTCACGGTGACCGAGGACTTGCCGACGCCGCCCTTGCCGCTGGCGACCGCGTACACGGTGGTGAGCGATGAGGGCTGGGCGAACGGGATCACCGGTTCCTCCCGCCCGCCGCGCAGCTGGCCCTGCAACGCCTTCCGCTGTTCCTCGCTCATCACGTCGAGTTCGACGCGGACGCCGGAGACGCCGGGCAGCGCCGACACCGCGTCCGTAACGCGGGACGTGATGGTGTCGCGCATCGGGCAGCCGGCCACGGTCAGGTACACGCCCACCCGGACGACCCCGTCGGCTGCGACCGCGACGGACTTGACCATGCCGAGCTCGGTGATCGGGCGGCCGATCTCTGGGTCCTTGACGCCGGCTAGCGCGGTCGTCACCTGCTCGGTCGTGGGCAGCGGGGAGTTCATGTCTTCATGCTACGTGCCGGGGACGCGCGCGATGGCGCGTCCCCGGCACGCGGGCAGGCCGTGAGCTCCCAGGACGCCTGGGCGGATGGCGCCAGATGGCGCGCGCGCCACACGACACCAAGTGCCGGGTTCCCTGTGCTGCTCGGTTCGATCCGCTGACCTGTGAAGCCCTCACGCTCATAAAAGGTGCCTGCGCGCTCGTTGGCCACGAAATGCTCGATGTACAGCCGGTCAACGTTGGCGGGCAGCTGCCTGGCGAGTGCATCGATCAGCTGTGGACCCAGCCCGCGGCTGCGATGCTGGGGGTGGACGTAGAGCTTGTAGACCACGTGGTCGGCTCCCCTGCGACCGCGCTGCCCAACGCCGACAAGCTGCCCGTCGGCCTCGGCGATCACCACTAGGCTCTCGGCGACGGCTGCGCCGATGTGCGTGTCGTTCCACCACCTGCGGACTTGCTCATCGGCCGCCGCAGCGCCGATCAGCGGCGCGTAGTGTGGCCGAATGTGCGCCTCGCCGAACCGGCAGATGGCCACGACATCGTCGTTTCTAGCATCCCGCACGACCGGTGCGGCGCTCGACACCATCGCATGCTCCCCAGCGGGCACATCGGACCTCACTCCCACAGTACCGCTCGGTCCGCCGTTGCCGGATGAATGTGACATTCAGTCGGCTATAGCCGGCTCTATGCAACATTCATCCGCTGCCGACCGGGCCAGTTCAGCCAGAACGGTAGGGTGGCGCGGTGGACAGTGCGTACCGGGCGCGCAGGACGTGCCTGTCGGTGCCGGCCAGCAGCGAGCGATTCCTCGCCAGGGCACGGGACCTGGCCGCCGACGAGGTGATGCTTGACCTGGAGGACTCGGTCGCGCCAGGCGCCAAGGACGATGCGCGCGCGCTCGCGGTCCGGGCGCTGCGGGAAGGCGGCTGGCAAGGTCGCCTGGTCGCGGTCCGGGTGAACGGCGTCACGACCCCGTGGGCCTATCGGGACGTGATCGCCGTGGTCGAGGGCGCCCCCGGCGCCGTCGGCTCCCTCGTCTTGCCGAAGGTCAGCTCGCCCGCCGCGGTCACCTGGCTCGACCTGCTGCTCGGCCAGGCGGAGCAGGCGGCCGGCCTCGCGCCGGGCGGGATCGGCATCCAGGCGCAGATCGAGGACGCCGCCGGGCTGGCGGCGGCCGAGGCGGTCGCCGCCGCGTCGCCGCGGCTCGTGTCGCTTGTCTTCGGCCCCGCGGACTTCACGGCCAGCGTCGGGATGCGCTCGCTGACCGTGGGCGGCCAGCCGGAAGGCTACCCGTTCGACGCGCACCACTACCCGCTCATGCGGATTCTGGTCGCCGCGCGGGCGGTCGGCCTGCAGGCGATAGACGGGCCCTACGCGCGGATTCAGGACGCCGACGGGCTGCGGGCGGCGGCGGGCAGCGCGGCCGCGCTTGGCTACGACGGCAAGTGGGTGCTGCACCCGGCGCAGATAGACGTGGTGAACGAGGCCTTCACCCCGCCGGCCGCCGACTACGCGCGCGCGGTGCGGATCCTGGCCGCCTACGACCGCGCGACCTCGGCCGACCGGCGCGGCGCGGTCATGCTCGACGGCGAGATGATCGACGAGGCGTCCCGCAAGATCGCGCTGATGATCGCCGCCAAGGGCGAAGCCGCCGGCCTGCCCCGCCCAGGTACTTAGCCCGCGCCGCCCACCACGCCCCAGGACCGCAGGGCCGCGAGCAGCCCGTCGGCCAGCGGAAGGCCGTCCAGGTCCGCGGGGGCTGCCCACATCGCGTCGTCGGCGTCATCCCCGGGGACGAGCATCCCCCCGGTCACCTCCGCCGCGTAGTCGCGGATGTCGAATTCGCCGCCGGCCGCGCCCGCCGGGCGGCGCACCCGCCCGATCAGCCGGCCGGGCACCACGGCCAGCCCGGTCTCCTCGCGGATCTCGCGGACCAGTGCGGCGGCGTCCGACTCGCCCGCCTCGACCCGCCCGCCCGGTATCGACCACAGCCCCTTACCCGGCTCGTGCCCGCGCTTTATCAGCAGCAGCCGCCCCGCTTCGTCCGTGATGACGGCGCCGACGCAATCGGTCACGTGTGTGGTCATGACGCTAAGGGTAGATATGCGCCTAGCGTGGTGGGGAGAGCGGTGTGCCCGCGTTGCGGCAGTCCAGCGCATGCGCCGACGGCTTGGTCGAGTGCATGGCGCTGTGACGTGCACGGGGACATCGACCCCCTGACGGTGCGCAGGCCGACGCGCGACGGGCTTGACAGCCTGCTCAAGAACGCGAGGGTCGCGGTCCTGGTGCCGTGGCCGCTGCCGCAGGGCTGGCTGGTCAGCGGTTTCGCCGGGGCGGGCGACGAACGCAGCGGCGCCAGGGGCTTCGCCGTCGCGCTGTCCGGCCCGAACCCGCTCGGCGGCCCCGCCGACCTGCTCGTCGTCGCCGAAGAGCCCGGCGTAGGCCTCGGCGCTGGCCTGGCCGGCCTGCCCGGGCCGGACCCGGGGGACGGCTTCGCGACCGGCCAGCCGTACGCCACCGTCCGGGTGGCCAACCATGAGGCCCCGCTGTGGCACGTCGAATCCGGCGACGCCGCCGTGTTCGCCGGCGAGGTGGCGGGCAGCTGGCTGTGGGTGCTGCTCTGGCCGGACACCGCCGGGGTGATGCTGCTCGAGCCGCTGCAGCTGCGCGACCTCCGGCACCCCGAACAGGACCTGGACCTGCCGTTCGGCGCGCTGTCCCCGCGGCTGCCCGGCTGACGCGGGCGCGGCCCGCGCGGATGCGGCTTGTACGATGTCCGCCGTGCGCATCGACCTGCACGTCCACAGCAGCGCCTCGGACGGCACCGACCCGCCGGCCGAGGTGGTCCGCCGTGCGGCGGCGGCGCACCTGGACGTGGTGGCGCTCACCGACCACGACACCACCGGCGGCCTCGCGCAGGCCATCGGGGCGCTCCCGCCCGGCCTGACCCTGATCCCCGGCGCCGAGCTGTCGTGTCTGCTCGACGGCCGCGGCATGCACATGCTCGCGTACCTGTTCGACCCTGACGACACCGCGCTCGGCGCGGAGATGGAGCTCGTCAGGGACGACAGGATCCACCGCGCCATCGCGATGGTCGGCAAGCTCAGGGAGCTCGGCGCCCCCGTCACGTGGGAGCAGGTCACCGCGATCGCGGACGGCGCGGTCGTCGGCAGGCCGCACATCGCCCGCGCCCTGGCCGAGGCCGGCGTGGTCGCCACGCCGGCCGGGGCCTTCACCGCCGACTGGATCGCCGACGGCGGCCGCGCCCACGTCGGCCGGTACGCCCCCGCTCCTGAGCGGGCGATCACGCTGGTCCGCGCCGCCGGCGGGGTGCCCGTGCTCGCCCACCCCCGCTCGCCCGGCTACGAGATACCGGACGAGGTCATCGCCGGGCTGGCCGCCGTAGGCCTCGCTGGCCTGGAGGTCTTCCATCCCGACCACGATGATTCCGAACGATCCCGGCTTGCTGCCCTGGCCAGCCGCCTCGGCCTGCTCGCGACGGGCGGCAGCGACGACCATGGCTCGTTCAGGGACAGCGGACTCGGCCGCGACACCACGCCCCCGGCAGACTACGAGCGCCTGATCGGCATGGCCACCGCCGTCCGGCCGGTGCGGACGGAGCCACGGTGAAATTCTTCCGGAGGCCTTCGTAGCCCTTGGCGCGCGCGCTTGGTTGTCCGGCATCCGGGCTAAAGTGTCGCCAAACGATTTGGGTCGGCGCGAGGCGCGAAGGGTGCGGCTGATGGAAGCTCGGATCGAGCGGGTGTGGTCAGGGGGATATGGGGGGACGGACAGTGCCCCCGCGAGCGAGGGGACGTCGGGAGGTCGTGCCCCCGAGCTGACAGAGCACAACGCGTGGATCATCGGCGATGACGAGGAGGTGATCGTCATCGACCCGGGCGAGGACGCCGCCGGCGTGCTCGAGATCGTCGCCGACCGTGAGATCCTCGCGGTGATCTGCACGCACGGGCACGCCACCCACGTGGCCGCCGCCGTCGAGGTGGCCGGACGGGACGAGGCGCCCGTGGCGCTGCACCCGGCGGACCGGCTGCACTGGCGCATGGCGCACCCGGACGCCGACGCCGAGATCGAGATGGCCGACGGCGGCAGGTTCGACGTCGCCGACGTCCAGCTCGAGGTCGTCCACACGCCGGGTCACACCCCGGGCTCCGTCAGCCTGTACTGCGCGGACCTGGAGGTCGTCTTCACCGGTGACGCGCTGCTCGCCAGCGGCCCGGCGCCGCACGAGGGGGAGTTTCCCGACTTCCCCAGGCAGCTCACCGCGATCGGCGAGCGGCTGCTTGACCTCCCGCCCGGCACGCGGGTGCTGCCGGGACACGGCGAGGAGTCCAGCGTCGCGGCCGCGATGCAGCGCTTCGACAGCTGGGTGGCGGCCGGCCCGTCCGTGGACCTTGGCTGAGCTCGGTGGAGCAGCTCGGTTTCGATGGGATGCCGCGGCGGCTTTACTCGTGCACCCCGACCAGGCTGACGACCTGGCTGGACTGCCCGCGCCGGTACCGGATGAGCTACCTGGACCGGCCGGTGCCGCCGAAGGGGCCGCCGTGGGCGCACAACAGCCTCGGCGCGAGCGTGCACAACGCGCTGGCCGGCTGGTGGCGGCTGCCGCTGCCCAGGCGGACCGTGGCCGCGGCAGGCGCGCTGCTCGACCAGGGGTGGATCACCGAAGGGTACGCGAGCGACGCGCAGTCGGCCCGGTACCGCGCCTGGGCGCGGCAGATGGTGGAAACCTACGTTGCCGGGCTGGATCCGGCGGACGAGCCGGCCGGGGTGGAGCGCACGGTGGCGACGCGGACCGACGCGATCGCCGTGTCCGGGCGCATCGACCGGCTGGACGCCAGGCCCGGCGCCGACGGCGGCACCGAACTGGTCGTCGTCGACTACAAGACCGGCAGGCACGTGCTGACCGTGGACGACGCGCGCAGTTCGCTGGCGCTCGCGCTGTACGCGATCGCCGCCGCGCGAGTGCTGCGGCGTGACTGCCGGCGCGTCGAACTGCACCACCTGCCGACCGGGCTGGTGTTCGGCTGGGAGCACACCGGCGACTCGCTGGCCAGGCACCTGCGCCGGGCCGAGGAGGTCGCCGCCGAATGCGCCGAGGCGGACGAGCGGATGCGCGCACAGCTGCCGCCGGAGAAGTACGACGAAGTTTTCCCGCCACGGCCAAGCCTGGCCTGCGGCTGGTGCGACTACCAGCGGCACTGCCAGGAAGGCCAGGCGGCCGCGGTCGCGCGGCGGCCGTGGGAGGGGCTCGCCGAGCTGGCTTAGCTCGCGGCGCCCGCCTCCTCGGCGGCGTTCCAGAACGACGTCAGCTCGTGCGCTGTCGTGGCCGGCGCCTCGACGGCGGGGGAGTGCGCCGCGCCCGGGATGCACGCGCGGCGCGCGTTCAGCCGCAGCGCCATGTCCTCCTGCACCGCGGGCGGCCAGGCGTTGTCGTCCTCGCCGTAGAGCACGAACGTCGGGATGTCGCGGCTGGCGAGGTCCTCGGTCTTGTCCGCGGCAGTCAGCAGGTGCCCGGCCATGGCGGCGAGCCCGGCAGCGCTGCTGGCGAGCAGGCGCTCCCGCAGGAACGCGACGATCTGCGGGGGCACCCCGTCCGCGATCGCCTGCGGTTCCATCATCGTGTGCCAGATCTCGGCGATCTTCCCCTTGAGATCCTGCGGGGCGGTGCCGGCCACGAAGTCAAGCATGAACCGCAGCTCGTCCGCGCGCGGGGCGGGCAGCGCCCCTGGGCCCGAGCACAGCAGGCTCAGCGAGCCGGGAGCGCAGGACCCTGCCAGCACCGCTTCCCGGATCACCAGGCCGCCGAAGGAGTGGCCGAGCAGGTGCACCGCGCCGGTCGCCCGCGCCAGCGCGGCGATGTCCCTGCCGAGTTCGGCCGGGTCGTAGGCGGCCGCGTCGTCCGGGCCCGGCGTCTGGTACTGCCCGCGCATGTCGATCGAGAGCACCCGGCGCCCGGCGGCCGCGAGCTGGCCGAGCACCAGGATGAAGTCCTCCTTGCTGCCGGTGTAGCCGGGCACGAGCAGCGCCGTGCCCAGCTCGCAGGCCCCGGACGCGGGCAGCGCCTCGAGCGCGGCGAACGTGCCGCGAGCGGTTTCCACGGCCGCCCGGCGTGCTCCGGCTGGCAGGTCTAGCAAGGTCGGCGTGGACACGGTCAGGAAGCCTGCTGGGATCCGTCCGCCGGGACTTCGATGATTACCTCGCGAACGGCGTCCCTGGCGACCTCGCGGCCGCCGCGGGTGCGGCGCCTGCGGCGGGCGCGGGCGGGCGTGCCTTCGTCGCGCGCGACGCGCCCGCCGGCTGCGTCCACTGCCGTGCGGGCGGGCGCCCCGTCGCGGGACCGGCTGCCCCGGCTGCGGGTGCGGGCCGTGGTGCGCCGGGAGTTGACCCGTCCGGTTTCGCCGAGGTCCTCTTCCGCCTCGGCGGACAGCCCCGCCCTGGCGCGCATCGCCCGCGGCAGCGTGCCGGTGGCGCCTGGCGGGATGGACAGCTCGGTGAACAGGTGCTCGGAGGTGGAGTAGGTCTCCGCCGGCTCGGGCTGGCCAAGGCCGAGCGCGTCGTTGATGAGCTTCCAGCGCGGCATGTCGCGCCAATCGACGAACGTCACCGCGACGCCGGCCCGGCCTGCCCGGCCGGTGCGGCCGATCCGGTGCACGTACATCTTCTCGTCATCCGGGCACTCGTAGTTGATCACGTGCGTCACGTCGTCGACGTCGATGCCGCGGGCAGCGACCTCGGTGGCGACGAGCACGTCCACCTTGCCGCCGCGGAACGCGCGCAGCGCGCGCTCGCGCTGGGCCTGGCCCAGGTCCCCGTGCACGGTCGCGGCCGCGAATCCGCGGTCGCCCAGGGCGGTCGCCACCTGGTCGGCGGCGCGCTTGGTCTGGCAGAACACGATCGAAAGGCCGCGGTCCTTGGCCTGCAGGACGCGCGCGAGCACCTCGATCTTGTCCAGGTGATGGGTGCGGTAGACATACTGCCTGGTGAGCGGTGGCGGGGCCGGCTCGTCGGCCTGCTCGGCCCGGATGTTCGTCGGCCGCCGCATGTGCCGGCGCGCCAGCGTCACCACCTCGCCGGGCATGGTCGCCGAGAACAGCATGGTCTGCCGGTCCTCCGGGATGAGCCGCAGCAGGCGCTCCACGTCCGGCATGAAGCCGAGGTCCATCATCTTGTCCGCCTCGTCGAGCACGAGCATGCGGATCCGCGAAAGGTCGAGGTTCTTGCGCTCGGCCAGGTCGAGGAGCCGCCCGGGGGTGCCCACGATGATGTCCGTGCCTGCCGCCAGACCCTCGAGCTGCGGCTCGTAGGCGCGTCCGCCGTACACGGTCAGCACGCGCGCGCCCAGGTACAGGCCGGCCTGCGAGATGTCCTCGGCGACCTGGACGGCCAGCTCCCTGGTCGGGACGACGACCAGCGCCGAAGGCGTTTTCGCGGTGCGGTCGGCGGCGAACGTGGTAGCCAGCCGGTTCAGCATGGGTACGCCGAAGGCGAGCGTCTTGCCCGTGCCGGTGCGCGCCTGGCCGATGATGTCCTGGCCGTCAATCGCGAGCGGCAGCGTCAGCGCCTGAATCGGGAACGAGGTCACGATGCCGACGGCCTCGAGTGCGGTGCAGATAGTTTCGTCGACGCCCAGGTCGCGGAACGGCACCGCGTACATCCACCCGGGTACCGGGGGGCTCGCTGGCCCCTCGTCGCCGGCCTCGGGCTGCATTGGTTGAGTTGTCAGGGGTTCCTCCGTGAGCTGAGCCGCCCGGTGCCCGCGCCGCCCTCGGGCGCGCGGCAGCACGGCACAGCATCGGTGTCAACACGAACTGGAATTACGACATTCCATCGTCTAGTCGTCACCCACGGTACCAGACATGGCTTGCCATCCTCGTGTCCCACGCCGTGCGCGGCCCCGTGACCCGCCTTTGTCGTGCCGGGCGCGGTGCAGGCACGCCCGGAACCGCTAGCCGACGTTGCCGAAGCCCACACGGCGCGACTGGTCGCCGCCGAACTCCACGAAGGCGATCTTGTCGGCCGCGATGAGGACCCGGCCGCCCTTCGCGGTGGTCAGCGCGAATATCGCGGGACCGCCCTTGCCGCTGAGCGCCGCCGCGAGGTCGCGCTCGATCTCCCCGGGGCCCGCGTCGGTCTCCACGACGAGCTCGCGCGGTATGGACTGGATCCCGATCTTGACTTCCACGGCGCTCCTCACACGTCTGCGAGCGGCTGTTCCGGCTGGTCGGAGGTCCGCGGCCAGCCGCTGATCCCGCGCCAGGCCAGCCTCGCCACGAGGTGCTCGGCCGCCTCCCTGGGGATGGTGCCCAGGGTACTCAGCCAGTACCTGGCACTAACCTGAGCCATGCCCACGAGGCTTATGCCCAGCAGGTGCGCCTCGTCGTCCGCCAGGCCGGCGTCCTCCTTGATCACCTGGCTGATCATGTCCGAGCACTTGCGGTCCGCCGTGTCCAGCCGCTCGCGGACCGCGGGATCGTTGAAGTCCGACTCGAAGACCAGCCGGAATGTCCCGCGGTGCTCGGCGACGTACGCGAAGTACGCGCTGAATGTCGCGCTGACCCGCTGCCGGTTGTCGTTCGTCGACCGCAGCGCGGTGCGGACCGCCTCGATCAGGCTCTCCACGCTCTCGTCGAGCAGCGCGAGGTACAGCTCCTGCTTGCCGGGGAAGTGCTGGTAGAGGACGGGCTTGCTGACCCCGGCGCGCTCAGCGATCTCGTCCATCGCCGCCGCGTGGTAGCCGCGGGCGACGAAGACCTCCATGGCGGCGTCCAGCAGCTGGCGGCGGCGTGCCAGCCGGGGGAGCCGTGTCCCGCGTGGCCGGGCGGCTGATGTGGCGGTCAACATGTTCTCCGGGTGCTGGCTGTCTGATTGCGGAACCGAGCCGCGGCGGAAGCGCGCTCCGCCGTATTCGACTCATCGTAGGACAGGCAGGACGCGGCCGGCGGCTAGCGATAGTCCTCGTCGTCGTAGCCGACGTCGCGAACCTGCTCGGCCGCGTCGGCCTCGTTCACCTCGATCGGCAGCTCCCGCAGCTCTGCGTCCTCCTCCTCGGGGACCTCGCGGGCCTGCTCGGCGGCGTCTTCCCCCGGCGTTTCCATGTCCATCTCGCTCAACGCTTGACCTCCGTGTGCTCGTTCGTTCTTCCCTCAGGCCAGTGGGCCGCCTGGCGGCCACCCCGCCAGCGCGCGCAGCGGAGCCTCGAGGACCTCGCCGTGGGTCGGGAAGGCGTGGACAACGTCCGCCAGCGTCTTGACAGGGACCTCGGCCCTGATCGCGAGGGTGACTTCCGCCATCCAGTCCGCGGCGTCCGGCCCGACGGCAGCGGCCCCCACAAGCATGCCCGAATCTGGTTCCGCGTACAGCTCCACGTACCCAGCATCGTCGGCGTCAAGCCTTCCCCGCGCGGTGCCCGCCATCGCCGAGCTCACGGTGGCCAGCGCCGTTCCGGCCGCCGCGGCCGTCGCGGGCGTCATGCCGACCGCGAACACCGACGGATCGGTGTAGACGGTGCGCGGGATCGCGCGGTAGTCCGCGAGGCGGGGCTCGCCGAGGATGTTGGCGGCCACGATGCCCGCCTGGTACCTGGCCACGTGGGTGTGGCCGGAGCCGGTGGCGTCCCCGGCCGCCCATACCCCGGCCGCGACCCGGCAGGCCCCGTCCACCGGCAGCGGCATACCCGGCGCCACAGGGATGCCCAGGACGTCCAGGCCGAGGCCGGTCAGCCGCGGCCGCCGCCCGCTGGCAAGCAGCAGCCGGTCGGCCTCCAGCCTGGTCCCGTCGGCGAGCGCGAGGACCAGCCCATCGGCGTGCCGCTCTGCTTTGGTGGCGGCCGATCCGAGCCGCAGCTCCACGCCGGCCCGGCGCAGCACGCCGCCGAGCAGCTCGCCGGCGAAGGCAGGCTCGGCCGGGAGCAGCCTGTCCTGTGCTTCCACCAGCGTCACCGCGGAACCGAACGTCGCGTAGACCTGCGCGAGCTCGCATCCGGCGGGCCCGCCGCCGAGGATGATCAGGCGGCGGGGCAGGTCAGGGCAGGTGAGCGCAGCCGCGGTCGTCCACGCCGCGACGTCGGCAAGGCCGTCGATCGGCGGCGCCACCGGCTCGCTCCCCGTCGCGATCACCAGGTCGCGGTACTCCAGGCTCACCCCGGCGGCGCCGCCCGCGTCCGGCGCGCCGCCAGGCGGGGTGACCGTGACGACGCCCGGCGCGGTGACCCGGCCGGTGCCGCGGACCAGGCGCACCCCGGCGGCGGCGAGCCGGCTCGCGGGGACGGAGTCGTCCAGCCACGCGGTCAGCGCGTCCCGGCGGGCGACGGCATTTTCCCAGGTCTCACCGCTGCGTGCGGAGCGGAGCAGCGAGTTGGAGGGGATGCACGCCAGGTAGGGCGATTCCCCGCCGACCAGGCCTGCCTCCACGAGCGCCACCGACTTGCCGCCGCGGACAGCCTCCGTGGCTATCCGTTCCCCTGCGACTCCCCCGCCGAGCACGACTACATCGACCATGCCCACCTTCTCCTCCCCGGCCATCATCATCTCAGGTCAGGCGGGGGTCGTCCGGCGGACTTGTCGGTAAAAGTCACACTCGAGCGCATTTGCCGAATAGCGGTAACCGGACGACATTGGATGTATCAGCGCGCGCGCAAGGTGGGTAGGTGAAGAGCATGCGCAGCATCTGGGCAGGAGCGATCTCGTTCGGCTTGGTCGTGATCCCGGTCAAGCTCTACGCCGCGACCGAGCAGCGCGACATCGCGTTCCGGCAGGTGCACCGGGAGGACGGCGGGCGGATACAGTTCCGGCGGGTGTGCTCGGTGGACGGTCAGGAGGTACCGTACTCCGACGTGGCCAAGGGCTACGAGCTCCCCACGGGCGATGTCGTCGTGCTCACCGAGGACGACCTGAAGGACCTGCCGCTGGCCACCGCGCACCGGATCGAGGTGCTGCAATTCAGCCCGGCCGGCCAGCTCGACCCCATCCTCGCGAACAAGGCCTACTACCTGGAACCCGAACCCGCCGGGGTCCGCGCCTACGTCCTGTTCCGCGACGCGCTCGAAAGGTCAGGCCGCGTCGCCGTGGCCAAGGTCGCCATCAGGCAGCGCGAGGCTCTTGCCGCGCTGCGGGTGCGGGATGGCGTGCTGGTGCTCGAGACCCTGCTGTGGCCCGATGAGGTGCGGACCCCGGACTTCGGGTTCCTCGAGGACAACATCGATGTGCGGTCGCAGGAGCTCAAGATGGCCGCCTCGCTGGTCGACACGATGACCGAGGACTTCGACCCGTCCGCCTACAAGGACGCCTACCGGGAAGCGCTCGAGGCGCTGGTCCAGGCCAAGATCGAGGGCAACGAGATGGTCCGCCCGCCCGGTGCGGTCGTCTCGCCTGACAAGCCCGCCGGGCCTGCCGACCTCACCGAGACGCTGCGCGCGAGCGTCGAGGCGGCGAAGGCGAACCGGGCGGCGGCGGCCGCGGCCAAGCCGGCCGCGGCCAAGCCGGCCGCTTCCCGCCGGAAGGCGACGGCGTGACCCAGCCCATCCCGGACTGGCCCGGCCGGCTGGTCTCCCTCGCGAGCGGCGAGCAGGTTTACGTCGTGCAGACGCCCGGGCCCGTTCGGGATAGTGACAACGACCTCGTGCTGTGCGTGCACGGGATGGCGGGCGCGGCGACCAACTGGACCGACTTCATGGCCGAGCTCGCGCCTGAGTTCGCATGCCAGGCGATCGACCTGCCGGGGTCGGGCCACTCGCCGGCGCCGAAGGAGCGCCGCGGGTACTCG
>NZ_JASIAL010000345.1:0-3562 GCF_030042015.1 Trebonia sp.
TCTCGATCTTCCATGCCTCCCTCGGAGAGAACGCCCGCCTGGCCCGCGAGGCCGGCGACCAGGCAGGAGACGCCTACTGGTCCGCCCTGGTCGCCGAGGTTGACGACATGATCTGGCAGGCCACCTGGGCGGGCTTTGCCTACTTCCAGCGAGAGGCCGGCTACACCCGCACCGGCTCGCACCACACGCGGGTCAACGGGCGGGAGACCGGCCAGTGGCACGAGGCCGACCTGGCGGTCGCGCACTGGCTGCAGCACACCTCCCGCGACGGCGACATGCAGCTGCACGTCCACTCCCAGATCGCCCACACCGCCCGGACCACCCTCGACGGCAAGTGGCGCGCCCCGGACTCCCTCGGCTACAACGAGCACATCGGCGCGGTCGCGGCGATCGTCTCCCAGCACCTGGAAGAAGCGCTAACACAGCGGTTCGGCGTGCAATGGGTGGCCCGCGACGACGGCCACGGCTTCGAGATCAAGGGCATCTCCGGCCAGATGATGCGCCTGTTCTCCTCGCGCCGCGAGTCCATCACCGCCGACCTGCGCGCCCGCGCCGCGCGCTTCGAGCAACGCTACGGACGCAAACCCTCGCAGCGCGAACTCGCCCAGCTCGCGCAGGCGTCGAACTTCACCACCCGCGAGGCCAAGCACGCTGGCGCGCTGGACTTCGCGCAACTGCACGAAGGATGGGCAGACAAGCTCGCGCGCACCCTCGGCGTCCCGCTGGCGCAAGTCGCGCCGTCGGTCTGGCACGACACCGGCGCGCACGCGGTCGCGCGCCCGTACGACCGGGAACCATCAGGCCTGGTGGAGCTGGCCCGCGCCGCGCAGAAGGCCGTCGCGCTGGCCCAGCAGGAAAAGAGCACCTGGACCCGCGCCGACCTGATCAAGTACCTGGGCCGCGTTCTCCCTCGCACGGGCATGGACCCGGCCGCCGCCGCGTCCCTGCTCGAGGACCTGGCCGACCGCGCGCTGCGCGGCGAGTTCGAGCCGGTGATCTGCCTGGAAGCGCCCGAATGCGTCGAGGTGCCGTGCAGCCTGCTGCGCGCCGACGGGCGCAGCATCTACCAGCGGCACGGCGGCGTCCGGTACGCCACCCGCGCGCAGCTGGCCATGGAAGAACGCCTCCTCGCGCAAGCCCGCGCCGATACCGCGCCGCGCCTGACCCGCGCCGAAGCCGCGCGAGCACTCGGCGCCGACCCGGCACAGCTAGCGGACACGCTGGCCGCCCGCGCCCACCACGCTCCCCATCATCCCGAACGAACCGGGCTGACTCCCGACCAAGCCGCCGCTATCCTGTCGGTGCTAACGGACGGCAAGCGCGTCTCCGTCATTAACGCCCCAGCCGGGTCCGGGAAGACGCGGATCATGACCGAAGCCGCCCGTGTCTGGGCCGCAGCAGGCCGGGGCCCGGTCATCGGGATCGCCCCCTCCCAGTCCGCCCGCAACACCCTGGCCGCCGGCGTTCCCGAGTCGTACAACACCGCACAGTTCCTGGGCCACCTGCCCGGCCAGCGCGGCGCCCGCGGCCCGCTCGAGATCACCGAAGGCACCCTGCTGCTCGTCGACGAATCCTCGATGATCCCCACCCCCGACCTGTCCGACATCGTCAGCCTGGCCGAGAAACGCAGCGCGAAGATGATCCTGGCCGGTGACACCGGCCAGCTGCAGGCAGTCGAAAACGGCGGCGCCATGTCACTGCTCGCCAGCGCCCTCGGATACCTGCAGCTCGCCGCCCCGGTCCGGTTCCGCGCCGGATGGGAACAGGCAGCCAGCCTGCGCCTGCGCACAGGCGACACCTCGGTCCTGGCCGAATACGACCAGCACGGCCGCATCATCGGCGGCGACCCCGAACAGATGATGGACGCCGCCGCGGCCGCCTACCTCGCGCTCACCCTCGACGACACGGACACCCTGCTCATGGCCGCCGACCACGGCCATCGCCGGGAACTATCCCGCCGCATCCGCGACGACCTGATCCGCCTCGGCATCGTCCACGCCGATGCCGCGGTGCGCATCGCCGACGGAGCCGAAGCCAGCATCGGGGACCTGATCGTCTGCACCAAGAACGACCACACGGTCCACGCAGGCGAACCCGGAAGGACGCTGGCGAACGGCGACCTGCTGCGCATCGAGGCAATCACCCCGGGCGGCCTGCTCGTACGTCTGGCGCTAGACGCCGACCCGCGAACCGGACAGCGCCGGTGGACGAACCGGAACTTCCTGTACGCCGATTACCACGACAGCGAACTCGGCTACGCGGTCACCGACCACGTCGCCCAAAGCCGCACCGTGCACACCGGCCTGGCGGTCATCACCGGCACCGAGGACCGCCAGCACGCCTACGTCGCCCTGACCCGCGGCACCGACACCAACATGGCCTACGTATTCACCCTGTCCCCGAAGATCGCCGACCCGGCACCAGGCCCGCGCCCGGCCCCCGAACTGGCCCGCTACGACCGCCTCGCCGCCGAACCCGACAGCGCGCCTCTTGACGCAGCCCAAACAGCCGGGCCCGGAGACGCGCTCGGCGTGCTGTCCGACGTGCTGGAACGAGACGGCCAGCAGCTCTCCGCACTTCAGACGTTTCGGCAAGCCTTGTCCAACGCCGACCACCTGGCGATCCTGCACGCCATCTGGACCGCCGAGATCACTCCCGCGAGCGAGCAGAGATACAGGCAGCTGCTCATCGACGCGCTCCCGCTGGAATACCGGCAGGAGCCGAGTCACCAGGCCAAATGGCTGTGGCGCACCATGCGCGCCGCCGAACTAGCCGGCCTGGACCCCGGCCAGGCCTTGACCGCCGCCATCGGCGAGCGGGCCCTGATCGGCGCCCGGGACGTGCCCAGCGTCATCGACGCCCGGCTGCGGCGCCGTGTCAACCCGCTCGTCCCGCTCCCGCCCGGCCCCTGGTGCGAGCAGTTGCCTGACATTTCTGATCCCGAACGGCACGCGTTCGTTGCTCAGGTCGCCGAAATGATGGACGCACGTAAGACCCGAATCGGCGAGCACGCCGCCGAGAACGCCCTGCCGTGGGCGGTCAACGCACTGGGCCCGGTCCCTGACGACCCGCGAGACCTGCTCCAGTGGCAGCGCCAGGCCAGCTCAATCGGCGCGTACCGGGAACTCTGCAGTCACGACCACCCCACCGAAACGATCGGACCCGAACCCACAGCAGGCGAGCCCGACAAACGGGCCGCCTGGCACGAAGCTTTCGCCGCTCTGAGCCCTGTCGACGGCCCCGACGTCCGTAGCCTGCCAGACGGGACCCTGCTGCACCTGCGCGACACCTATCCCATCGAAACCGCCTGGGCGCCGAAATGGGTCGGCGACGAACTTCGCCAGGTCCGCCTCGGCGCCCGCGAAGCCCACCTGGGGGCCATCCGCGCCGACGCAGAAACAAAGGCAGCCGCCGACCGCGGCGACGAACACGCGACTACCCGGCAGCAGATCCTGGCCGCCAGCTACCGGGCCATGCACGACGCCTACCGCGAACGCGAGACCGTGTTCGCGACGGTCATGGCTGACCGGGCCGAGTAGGAACTGGCAACCCGGCAGCAACG
>NZ_JASIAL010000346.1:0-7317 GCF_030042015.1 Trebonia sp.
GTGCTGGCGGTGGCGAGCTGCCTGCCGTCCGGGCTGAACGCCAGCGAGCTGACCGCGCCCGTGTGGCCTTCGAGCGTGCGGACGCACTTGCCGGTGGGGCCGTGCCACAGCCGGACAGTGGCATCCGAGCTCGCGGTGGCGATGAACGCGCCGTCCGGGCTGAACGCGACGACGAACGCGGAGTCGGCGTGGCCTTCGAGCGTGCGCAGCGGCGCTCCGCTGGCGGCCTCCCACACGCGGGCGGTCGCGTCTTCGCTCGCGGCAGCCACCAGGGCCCCGTTCGGACTGAAAGCTACTGACCACACCGTTCCGGCATGGCCGCTGAGGATGCGCACGCAGTTGCCGGTGGCCGCGTCCCACAGCCGCGCCGTGGCATCGAAGCTGGCGGTGGCGAGCAGCGAGCCGGCGGGGCTGAACGACAGGGCGGACACGATGCCGGTGTGCCCGGTCAGCACGTGCAGGCAGTTGCCGGTTCTCGCATCCCACACGCGCGCCGTGCCGTCGCCGCTCGCGGTCGCGAGCAGCGAGCCGTCCGGGCTGAACGCCGCCGCGTAGACGATGTCGGTATGGCCGCCGAGGACGCCGACGCACTTGCCGTACGCGGTGTCCCATACCCGCACGGTCTCGTCGTAGCTGGTCGTGGCCAGGAGCGAGCCGTCCGGGCTGAACGCCACGCCGAACACGGCGATCGTGTGGCCATGGAGCTCGTTCGTGCAGGCGCCGCTGGCGACGTCCCACAGCCGGGGCGTCACGTCGGCGCTGACGGTGGCCACGCGAGTACCGTCCGGGCTGAACGGCGCCGCGAACACGGCGTCGCTATGGCCGGTAAGGGCGTGCAGGAGTTCGCCCGCGGCGGCGTCCCACAGCCGGGCCGTTCTGTCCTCGCTGGCGGTGCTGAGCCTGGCACCGTCCGGGCTGAACGCCACCGAGTTGACCGCGCCCGTGTGGCCGGCGAGCGTGCGTGCGCCTCCCGCCGTTTCCGTAATACTCATGTAACCGCCTCTGCGATCCTGCCGCGTCCCATGCGCGCGCCATGCGGTCATGCGCGAGCAGCGATCCGTCGTTGATGCGCGCCTAATTCTGCACTTTCCGGGGAACGCCGCACGGATTTTTCGCCCCTTTGCATCCCGTGTTCCATCAATTCGTGACATAAGGCACTTCGGCGGGGGCGGAAAGGCACCGGTCAAACGCCCAGCACTATCGATTTCGCGGGCGATAGGGGAAGATCGCCTGGCGCGGTCTGCGCGGGACGGGCGGTCGACGGGGCGGCCGCGGCGGCAGGGAACACCAGCCGCGCGGTGAGCCCGCCTCCCTCCAGCCGGGGCGTGATCCGGAAGGCCGCCTCGTGCGCGGTGGCGATCGCCGCGACGATCGACAGGCCGAGGCCCAGGCCGTCATCGGGTCCTGACCGAGGCCGGGTCCGGACCGGCCCCACAGCGCCGCCCCGCTGGAACGGGAGCAGCAGGCGGTCCGCCTCTTCCGGCGGGACCCGCGGTCCGGTGTTGGCGACGCTGAGCTCCGCCCGGCCGTCGCCGGACCCCACGGTGATCCAGACAGCGCCGCTGGTCACGTTGTGCCGCAGGGCGTTGTCGATGAGGTTGGCGACCGCGCGCTCGACGAGCGCGCGGTCGCCGGCCAGCGGCGCTGGCGCCAGCGTCACCTCCATGGCGAGCCCGCTCGCCGCGATCTGTGCGCCTCGGGCGGCGAGCACGTCGCGGGTGGTCGCGGCCAGGTCGAGCGACTCGCGGCGGTCCAGGCCGCGCTGACTGCGGGCCAGGATGAGCATCGCGTCGATCAGCCGCTCCTGCTCGGCGCCGGCGGCGACGGCGCGCTCGCAGGCGGCCCGGAGCGAGGCGGCCGACGCGTCGGGGTTCCGCAGCGCCACCTCAAGCAGCGTGCGCGAGCGGGCGAGCGGCGTGCGCAGCTCGTGCGAGGCGTTGGCGGCGAACTGGCGCTGCGCGTGCATCGACGCGTCGAGGCGGGCGAACAGGCCGTCGATCATGTCCGCGAGTTCTCGCAGGTCGTCGGCCGGGCCGTCGATGGCCAGCCGCTCGTGCAGGTTCGTGGCGGCGATCCGCCTGGCGGCCGCGGTGATCCGGCGCAGCGGGCGGAGCGCCCGGCCGGCCGCGAACCAGCCGAGCGCCGCCGCGACCACCGCCATGATGGCGAGCGCGATGCCGGAGTAGAGCAGCAGCGCGTCGTTTTCCGCCGCCCGGGTGCCGTTCACGTACCGCGTCACCTTCTCGCTCTGGGAACCCGTCGAGGCAGCGCCGGGACCCGGCAGGGCGAGCGGGATCATCAGGTCGTCACCGGCGGCCGCGCGGCCGCCGAGCATCACGACGCCACGCACCGTCCCGGTCGCCTGCTGCCCGGCTGCCTGCCCGCCCGGTGTCCCCCCGACAGCCAGGTTCCTCGAAGTGACCTGGCCGGCGATGATGCCGTTCGTCGCGTGGCTGACAAGCCCGTAAGTGATGCCGAGCACCCCGGCCCCGGCCGCCAGGAACAGGCCGGCGAACAGCAGGGTGAGCCGGACCCGCACACTGCCTGTCCGGTAGGTTCGCCCCGCCCCGCGCCGCGCGCTGCCGGGTGGCGCCGCCCCCCTCGCCCTCATATCCGGTACCCCGCCTGCGTGACCGTCTCGATTGCCGGCGGATCGCCGAGCTTGCGGCGCAGTCGGCTGACCGTCACCTTGACCGCGGTGGTGAACGGGTCGGCCATCTCGTCCCAGCCCCGCTCGAGCAGTTCCTCGGCGGACACCACCCGGCCGCCCGCCGCCATCAGGAGCTCGAGCACGGCAAGCTCCTTCGGGCCGAGGTCGAGGGTCGCGCCGTACCGGGTGGCGACGCGCCTTGCCGGGTCCAGCGTGATGCCCTTGGCGGTCAGCACCGGCGGCACGGCGGGGTGCGACCGCCTGGCGAGCGCGCGCACCCGCGCGACAAGCTCGGCGAACGCGAACGGCTTGGGCAGGTAGTCGTCGGCGCCGCAGCCGAGCCCGGCGACGCGGTCCTCGATCGTGCCCGCCGCGGTCAGCATGAGAATGCGCGCCCTGACCTGGCCGGCCAGCTTGGCGCACACGTCGTCTCCGTGCAGGCCGGGCAGGTCCCGGTCGAGCACGATCACGTCATAGTCGTTGACCAGGGCTCGGTCGAGCCCGGCGTCGCCGTCGAGCACGGCGTCCACCGCCATCCCCTCGATCCGCAGCCCGGCGGCGATCGCCTCGGCGAGTTCGCCGTCGTCCTCGATCACCAGCACTCGCATGACGGTTCTCCCTGCTGACGGGGGCCGTCCGCGCGCAGGGCGACAGCCCTGCCGCCCATGCAACTCCCGATCTCTGACCGTTGACTCAGGGGATGCTCGCAGGATCTTGAATTGTGTCGACGGTCAGCTTCCCTTCCGTCGCCGTGATCGTCGCGGACACGAAGTCGCCGGCCGTGACGCCGCCAATGCTGGCGACTGTAACCGCGGTGCAACCGGCCCTGTCCTACAACGGACGGCATGTTCTTTTTCACGTATCTGGCGAGGGAATTGCGCCGCCGTCTCCGGCAGGCGATCTTGATCGCGCTCGGCCTCGCCGTCGGGGTCGGGCTCGTGCTGACGGTCACCGCCGCCTCTGCGGGGGTCAGGAACGCCCAGGCGGGCGTGCTCAAGGGGCTGTACGGCGTCGGCACCGACGTCACGGTGAGCGGGGGGGCGATTCCGGCGCCGTCGGGTACCGCCGTCCCCAGCGGCGCGGTCCAGATCACGATCACGCCGAACGGTGCCGAGATGTGCAGCGACGGCAAGTGCCACTCGCTCAAGAACGGCTATACCCAGAGCAACGTGGTCCCCACGACCGGATGGGTCAGCGCCACGGACGTGGCGAAGGTCGCGGCGCTGCACGACGTCGCCGCAGCCGTCGGCGGCCTGCTGCTCACCGACAACACGATCACGATCTCGGAGACCGGCGGGTCGCCGCCTTCCTCGTTCACCGTGGACGGCCTCGACCTCGCCAACCTGAAGCTCGGCCCGGTCAGCAACGCCGTGCTCAGCTCGGGCAAGATGTTCACGCCGGCAGACGCGAACAAGAACGTCGCCGTCGTCGACAGCGACTACGCGACCGCGAACAACCTCAAGGTCGGCAAGACGATCAAGATCGGCGGCGTGGCGTTCACCATCATCGGCAGCGTCACCCAGCCGCAGGGCAACACCCCGCCGAACGTCTACATCCCGCTGGCCCGCGCCCAGGCCATCGCCAGCGCCGGCCCGGCGGGCGGCACGCTGAAGGGTTCCGTGAACACCATCTACGTGACCGCCGCGAGCGCCGCCGACATCAACGCGGTGGCGAGCGAGATCTCCAAGCTGCTCCCGTCGGCCACGGTCACCACGGCGAGCAGCCTGGCGAGCGAGGTCACCGGCTCGGTGACCACCGCCGCGAAGCTGGTCAACGACCTCGGCAAGTGGCTGTCCGTCCTGGTGCTGATCGCCGCGTTCGCCGTCGCGGCGCTGTTGACGATGGCGGGGGTCGCCAGGCGGGTCCGCGAGTTCGGCACGCTGAAAGCGCTCGGCTGGCGCGGCCGACGGATCGTCGGCCAGGTGATGGCCGAGTCCCTGGCGGTCGGCGTGGCCGGCGCCGCCCTCGGCGTCGGCCTTGGCTACGCCGGCGTGGCGATCATCGACAAGGTCGCGCCGAAGCTGTCGGAGACGCTGCCCGCCCAGTCAGGCGGCGCGAACATACTACAGGGGACGACGACAGCGAACGGGGTGACGAAATCGATCGGCGCCGCCACGCAGACCGTGTCGGTGCCGCTGACGACGACGATCGACATCGCCGCCATCATCGCCGCGGTCCTGCTCGCGCTGGCCGGCGGGCTGCTGGCGGGGGCGTTCGGCAGCTGGCGGACCGGCAGGCTCCGCCCGGCCGACGCGCTCGCGAGTGTGGGGTGAGGGCAGGTCGCCTGTAGACCGGTTCGGCACGTGCGGTCAGGGAAGCGGGGGCGGCGTGGCCGCCGGGTGCTCCGCCAGGGCGTCCAGGGCCATGCGGACGCCGGTCTCCAGCTGGGGGTCGCGGCCGGCCACCCAGTCGTCGGGCGTGATCAGCACCTCGACGTCGGGGTCGACGCCGTGGTTCTCCACGCCCCAGCCGTAGGCATTGAACGCGAACGCGTACCTGGGCACGGTGATGTGCGTGCCGTCGACCAGCTCGAGGCCGGGCAGCCCGTCGATGCCGATCACGCCGCCCCAGGTGCGGGCGCCGACCACCGGCCCGACGCCGAGCGACCTGATCGCGGCGGTCACGATGTCGCCGTCCGACCCCGCGAACTCGTCGGCGAGCGTCACCACCGGGCCGCGCGGCGCGGTCGACGGGTACGACTCCGGCCTGATGTAGCGGCCGGAGTCCCAGCCGATGATCCGCCGGGTGAGCTGCTCCACGACAAGCTCGGAGATGTGCCCGCCGCGGTTGCCGCGCACGTCCACGATCACCGCCTCGCGCAGCATCTCCGCGCGCAGGTCACGGTTGAAGTCGGCCCAGCCGCCGCCCATCATGTCCGGGACGTGCAGGTAGCCGAGCCGCCCGTCGCTCAGCTCGCGGACCGCGCGCCGCCTGCCGGCCACCCAGTCCTGATAGCGCAGCCGCCGGTCGCTGCGCAGCGGGACGACGACGGTGCGGCGGGGCGGCGCGCCGGCTCCGGACCGCACGGTCAGCTCGACCGGCTTCTTCGCGCCGCCGGTGAGCAGCGGCCACGGTCCGAAGGCCCGATCGACGGGCTGGCCGTCCACCGCGAGGATCTCATCGCCTGCCCGCACCGCGACGCCCGGCGCCTCGAGCGGCGACCGTGCCCTGGGGTCGGACGACTCGCCGGGCAGCACCCGGTCGATGATCCACCGCCCGGCCGCGTCGCGGGAGACGTCCGCGCCGAGCTGCCCGACCGCGCCCGGCGCGTCGCCGTCGTCGGAGAAGCCGGTGCCCGGCGGGATCACGTACGCGTGCGAGGTGCCGAGCTCGCCGAACACCTCCCACAGCAGGTCGGCGAAGTCGCCGCCGCCGCGCACCCGGTCAAGCAGCGGCCGGTACGCCGCAAGCACGCCGTCCC
Organism: Trebonia sp.; assembly: GCF_030042015.1. Lineage (GTDB taxonomy): Bacteria > Actinomycetota > Actinomycetes > Streptosporangiales > Streptosporangiaceae > Trebonia. The sequence continues at coordinate 6,072 of NZ_JASIAL010000346.1, forward strand.
AGTCGACGCCGGACATGTCCTCGCGCCAGAAGTCGCGGCGGACCAGCCGGCCCGCCTCCAGGTAGGCGTGCCGCCACAGCGCGTCCGGGTCAGCGGTGAACCGCGCCCTGGACAGGTCGACCGTGACCGCGTCGTCGCCGGAGTCGCCGCTGGGCTTGCGGTCGGCGGGCAGCACCCGCAGCTTGCCGCCGTCGCGCACGACGAGCCGGGTGCCGTCGCCGCTGACGGCGAACCAGTCGGCCTCGTCCGCCATCCCGGTCACCTCGCGCTTGCGCAGGCCGAACCGCTCGAGCGCGGCCCGCGGCCGGTCGCCGCCTGGCTCGGGGTCGCCGTCGCCGAGCACCCCGGCGACCGGGGCGCGCAGCCACGCGAGCCCGCCCTTCACCGCCCGCAGCGATGCGTAGTCCGACTCGCCTACCGGGACGGCGACCACGCGCGCGGCGATGCCCTCGGTGTCGACGGTCAGCACGGCCCGTTCGGAGTCCGCCGCGTCCGCTGCGGCGGAGGACGGCTCCCCCGGCGGCCGCCCGCCGGACAGCGGGCCGAACGGGGACGGGGTGCTCGCGGCGAGCGTCACCAGGTACGGCCGCGCGCCGTAGGGGAAGGCCAGGTCGAACGCGTGCGAGTCGTACACCGGGTCGAACGTGCGGCGGGACAGGAACGCCAGGTACAGCCCGTCCAGGGTGAACACCGGCTCGCTGTCGGCGAACCGGCCGTCGGTCACGTCGGTGACCGCGGGTCGGGCGTCAGCGCCGTCGGCGATCCGCGCCAGCCTGATCCTGGCCAGCGGCCTCAGCCCCGGCCCCGGCCCCGGCTCCGACCAGGCGAGCCACGCTGAATCCGGCGACCACGCGAGGCCGGTCACCTCGCCGTCGTCGCAGGCAGCCAGCTCGGTGACCCGCCCGGACTCCACGTCCACCAGGTACAGCCGCCCGTCGCGCGCGGCGGCCGCGACCGCAGTCCCGTCCGGGGAGGCGGCAAGGCTGGTCACGCTGCCCACGCGGCCCGCCGCGAGCCGAACGAGCCGGGGCTCCCCCTCCAGCGCCGCTATCTCGATGGCGTCGGCGCCGCCGGCGTCGGTGACCCACACGACCTTGCCGTCGCCGAGCACGCGGGGCAGCCGGGCGCGCAGTTCCACGGTCAGCGCCCGGGCCGGGCCGTCGCAGTGCGTGAGCCAGTGCACGGTGCCCCGCACCTCGACCACGCTGGCCTGGCCGGTCCTGTCACAGTCCAGGCCGCCCAGATG
>NZ_JASIAL010000049.1:0-4807 GCF_030042015.1 Trebonia sp.
CGGGTCTTTCACCGCCGCCAGCTCACGGTGCTCTCCCGCCGTCCGTCGCTGGCGTCCGAGGCGACCGTGCTCGGCCCGGAGCACACCGTCGTCGAGGTCTGCACCCGGCCGCCCGGCGACTACGCCGACCGGCGCGCCCGCCGGAAGGAAACGCCCGGCGACCACGTGGAGCTCGCGATGACCGAGCAGGCGCTGACCGGGTTCCTCGCCTGGCTGGAGGCGTCTCCGCCCGGTTCGCACCTTGAGGACATCGCGTAGTAGCTACCGGTCGCCGCCCGGGCGCCACAGCACGTCGCCCTGGTCGGCGTTGGCGACGCGGGCGAGGATGAACAGCAGGTCTGACAGCCGGTTGAGGTACTTGGCCGGCCAGACGCTCACGCTCTGGCCGTATTCCGCCACGACGGCCCAGGCGCTGCGCTCGGCACGCCGGGTGACGGCACGCGCCGTGTGCAGCAGCGCGGCTCCCGGCGTCCCGCCGGGCAGCACGAAGCTGCGCAGCACGGGCAGCGCCTCGTTGTAGGAGTCGCAGGCCTCCTCAAGCGCCGTGATGTAGCTCTCGTCGATGCGCAGCTGCGGGTGGCTCGGCGGCTCGGCGGTCACCGGGTTGGCGAGGTCGGCGCCGACGTCGAACAGCTCATTCTGAATCCGGCCGAGCAGTTCGCCGATGGCGGGCGGCAGCTGTCCGAACGTCAGCGCCGTCCCTATCGCGCAGTTCGCCTCGTCGGTGTCGGCGTACGCCTGCAGCCGGCTGTCGGTCTTCGCGACCCGCGATCCGTCCGCCAGCGCGGTGGTCCCGCCGTCGCCGGTGCGCGTGTAGATCCGGGAGAGCACGACCGGGTTGTCGCGTCGCTCGTTGGCCATGTGCACAGCCTAAGCCAGGCCACCGCCACTCGCCCCGCCCGCTGCCGCCTGAGTAACGCAAAGTAGTCGCAGCAAAAAAAGATGAGCCGCTGACCTGGGGTATTCACTTTCCCGCGAAGATGTGAAATCGTTTAGCTACACTACGTAACGACCCCGGAAGCTCCGGGGTCCGGCGGTTCTCGGGGGCCCGCCGGACCCCGGTCACGTCACGGTCTCTCGCCCCGAACGCTGCACCGCGGCCCGGTAAGGTGTCACCACAGGTGTCACGAAATGTCAGGATCCGGGCGCGGCGCGCCGCATCGTACGGACGGCGGCGAACGGCAGCGAGCGCGGGAACGCCGAGGCGACGCGGGCAAGGTGGGCTAGGTGGTGTTCGACTACGTGATCGTGGGCGGCGGAAGCGCGGGCTGCGTACTCGCCGCGAGGCTCGCCGAGAATCCCGGCACCAGGGTGCTACTGCTCGAGGCCGGCCCGCACGCGGACGTCGCGGAGATCCGCGTCCCCGCCGCGTACGTCCGCCTTTTCCGCAGCAGGTACGACTGGAACTACGTCACGCTCCCGCAGGAGCGCGCCGACGGCCGGCCGGTCTACTGGCCGCGCGGCCGGGTGCTCGGCGGCAGCTCAGCGCTGAACGCGATGATCTACATCCGGGGCAGCCGGCTGGACTACGACGCGTGGCGCGACGAGTTCGGCTGCACCGGGTGGGGATACCGTGACCTGCTCCCGTACTTCCTGCGCGCCGAGGACAACGCCCGCGGGGCGAGCGCCTATCACGGAACGGAGGGGCCACTCGCCGTTCAGGACCTGCGCTACAAGTCCGAACACGGCCGGCTGTTCATCACGGCCGCCAGCCGGCGCGGTGCCCTGGAAAACGACGACTTCAACGGGCCGGTGCAGGACGGGGTCGGCTTCTATCAGGTCACCCAGCGCGATGGGCGCCGGTGCAGCGCGGCGGACGCCTACCTGGCGCGCAGGCCGGAAAACCTCACGATCATCACCGATGCCCTCGCCACCGGCCTGGTCATCGAAGGGGGCCGCGCCGCAGGGGTCACCTACCGGCGCGGCGGGCGCGAGGAAACGGCTCGTGCCGAGGCCGAGGTCGTCCTCACGGCGGGCGCGATCGGCAGCCCCCAGCTGCTCATGCTGTCGGGCATCGGGCCCGCCGACGACCTGCGCGAGCACGGCATCTACGTGATCGCCGACAACCCCGCCGTCGGCGCGAACCTCATGGACCACCCGTCGGTGCCTGTGCTGTGGTCGACCCCGGCCGTCAAGGGCCTGTGGGAGAGCACCGGCAACGCGGGGTTCGCGCGCTGGCGGCTCAGCCACCGTGGCCCGCTCACGTCCAACATCGCCGAGGCCGGCGGGTTCGCCCGCAGCGACCCGCGGCTGCCCGCCCCGGACCTGCAGTGGCACGTGCTGCCCGCCGCGTTCAAGGAGCAGGGGCTGACCGACGCGGCGCGGCGGGCGATGACGGTCCTCGTCACGCTGGTCGACGTGGCCAGCCGCGGGAAGCTGACGCTGGCCTCGCGCGACCCGCGGCACCGGCCGCTGATCGACCCCGGCTACCTGTCCGAGGTTCGCGACCTGTCCGCGCTCGCCATCGGCGTGCGGATGGCCCGCGACTACGGGACCGCCGCTCCGTTGTCGAAGATCTGCGCCGAGGAACTGGCGCCGGGCGACGGCGTGCACACCGACCACGAGATCCGGGACTACATCCGGCGGGCGCTGGTGAGCACCTACCACCCGGCAGGCACCTGCGCCATGGGCGGCGACGCCCGCGACCCCGGCGACGCCCGCGGTTCCGGCGGTTCCGGCGGCCCCGGCGCCGCGGCGAGCCGCAAGGCGCCCGTCGGCGTCGTCGACCCCCTGCTGCGGGTGCGCGGCGTTGACGGGCTCCGGGTCGTGGACGCGTCCGTGATGCCCACCTTGCCGCGCGGCAACACGAACGCCCCCGTGATCGCGATCGCCGAGCGGGCCGCCGACCTGATCACCGGCCGTGCGCCGCTCGCGCCGCTCGATCCGGCCGAGGCCAACCCCAGCCCGGCGCTGGCGAGCTAGGGCGAGCGCCGAGCGGCGGGCGGCGAGCGCCGAGCGGGGCGAGCGGCTAAGGGCGCCGACGGCGCTGCTTCGGCTTGTACAGCCGCCCGTGCAGGACCGTGACCAGCTTCACGATGCGCTCGGTGTCGCGCGCGTCGCGCCGGAACGTCGTGGTGCGCACGACCGGGCGCATCCGCTGCCGGGTGATCGACTTGACCCTGGAGAACTCGCGCAGCCCGTCGGCGCCATGGGTGCGCCCGAACCCGGACTCCCCCGACCCGCCGAACGGCAGCGACGGCACCGCCGCGAACGCGATCACCGAGTTCACCGACGTCATCCCCGCCCGCAGCGCGCGCGCCGCGCGCAGGCCGGTCCGCCGCCGCTTGGTGAACACGGCGGACCCGAGCGCGTACGGCGACGCGTTCGCCAGCCGCACGCCGTCGGCGAGCGACGGCACCGGCGTCACGGCCACGACCGGCCCGAACGTCTCCTCGCGAATCGCCGCGCTGTCGGCGGGCACGTCCACGAGCACGACGGGGTGCACGTACGGGGGCCGCACCGAGTCGAGCCCCCCGTACACCGGCCTGCCGCCGCGGGCCATGGCGTCGGCCAGGTGGCGTTCCACGACCTCGACCTGCCCGGGCAGCGTCATCGGGCCGTAGGACGCGCCCTCGTCGTCGCCAGGGCGCAGCTTGCCGATCCGGTCGTTGAGCTTCTCAAGGAACGTGTGGTAGACCGCGTCGGCCACGTAGACCCGCTCGACGCCCACGCAGGTCTGCCCGGCGTTGGACATCGCCCCCCACGCGGCGGCGTCGGCCGCCGCGTCCAGGTCCGCGTCCGCGGCGACGAGCAGGGCGTCCTTCCCGCCGCACTCGGCGAGCACCGGCGTCATCGTCTCCGCGGCCGCGGCAAGCACCTTGCGGGCGGTGGCGGCCGAGCCGGTGAAGGCGATCTTGCTGACACCGGCCTTGGCCAGCTCGGCCCCGGTCGCGCCGAGCCCGGTCACGAGCTGCAGCACCGGCTCGCTGTCGCCGAACACCTCGCTGAGCACCTCGGTGAACGACTGCACCAGCCACTGCCCGGTCCCCGTGGTCAGCTCGCTCGGCTTGAACACCACGGCGTTGCCGGCCGCGAGCGCGTAGCTGATCGATCCCATCGGGGTGTACACCGGGTAGTTCCACGGCCCGATGACCGCGACCACCCCGAGCGGCTGGTACTCCACGGACGCCGCCTGGTTGACCATCATCAGCCCGCTGGGCACGCGCCGCGGCCGCAGCACCGCGTGGGCGTGCTTGGCGGCCCAGTCCAGGTGGAGGATCGCGGTGACGATCTCGAGCCTGGCGTCGTCGAGTGGCTTGCCCGTCTCGTCACGCACCAGCTGCGCCAGCCGTCCCATGTACCTGGTGATGTGGGACTTCCAGGCGAGCAGCCGCAGCTGCCTGTCCTGCCAGCCGAGCCCGGCCCACCACGCGGCCGCGCCGCGGGCCCGCCGGACCGCGATCGCGATCTCGCGCTGCCCGTCCACGGCGAACGTGGCAAGCACCTCGCCCGTCGCCGGGTTCACCGACTCGAAGGTGTCGCGCCCCCGGCCCCACGACGGCGCCGCGGGCGATACCGCGTGACCACTAGACATGCAGCCAGTAAACCACCGCCCGCCGGCCGGTAGAGTGCCCTCCGTGCCGTGCCGCCCGTACACGCTGCTCAGCTGTGCCGTCTCCGTCGACGGCTGCCTCGACGACGCGTCGGCGAGCCGGCTGATCCTGTCCGGCCCCGCCGACCTGGACGAGGTCGACGAGCTGCGCGCCGCCTGCGACGCGATCCTCGTCGGCGCCGGCGCGGTCCGCGCCGACGACCCGCGCCTGCTCGTCCGCGACCCGGCCCGGGCCGCCCGCCGTGCCGCCGCCGG
>NZ_JASIAL010000347.1:0-35175 GCF_030042015.1 Trebonia sp.
TCCGGCCCGGCAGAGGGCCGTGACACCGGTTTGACACTCGGCTCACGCACTGCGGGCCTCCTCGATCAGCCGGGCGAACGTTCCTGCGGCCTCGCGCTGGGAACCCGGCAGCACGTGCGCGTAAACGGTGAGCGTGACCATCGGGGAGGCGTGGCCGAGGCGCTGCGACACGACGTGCACCGGCTCGCGGGCGGTCAGCAGCAGCGTCGCGTGCGTGTGCCGCAGGTCGTGCAGCCTGATCTCAGGCGGCGCGCCGCCGCCGAGCTCGCGGGCACCGTGCCTGCGTGGTCTTGAACACCTTGGAGAAGGTCTCCGGATCGCGGAACTGGCCTTCGATGTTGCCGAACGCGAGCGCCCCGTCCTAGGCGAGCTGGAACGCCATCAGGCCGCGCTCGCGCTTCCAGGCGCGCAGGACGGCGACCGTGGCCGTGTCGATGTCGATCACCCGCGGCCCGGCGGTCTTGGTGGTGCCCTCCCTGATCTCCCGCGCCTGTCCGAGGTGCTTGACGACGCCGACCGACCGCCGCACGCTGACCGTCGCCGCGTCCAGGTCCACGTCCCGCCAGCGCAGCGCGAGCAGCTCGCAACGGGTGGGCGGCATTCAACCGGCTCAAGGCCGCCGGGCTGCTCGCCGGCGCCCAGGCGCTCGTGCGGACGCCGAGCGGCGGACTGCACTCCTACTACGAGGGCACCGCCCAGCGGAACGGGAAGCTGCCGCGTCATCACCTCGACTTCCGCTCGGCCGGCGGTTACGTGCTCACGCCGCCGAGCAGGGTGCACGGTAAGCCGTACGAGCTGCTCGACCACCGGGCGGGCGCGACCGGGCGGCTTGACTGGCAGGCCGTCACCCGTCTGCTCGACCCGCCCGGGCCGGCGGCCAGGCCTACCGGTCAGGCAGCGGGCGACCTCGGCAGGCTCGCCGCATGGGTCGCCGGACAGAAAGAAGGCAACCGTAACGACGGCCTGTTCTGGGCGGCGTGCCGGGCGCTTGAGAGCGGACACGGCGACCTTGACGGCCTGGTGGCCGCCGCCGTCGCCACCGGGCTCAGCGAGCAGGAGGCGCGCCGCACGATCGACAGCGCGGCCAGGGGCGCGGCCAGGAAGGCGGTCCGGTGAACCTCAACGACCTTGACCAGCCGACCGTCCGCGGGGGTGCCCTGGTACTCGATGAGGTGCGCGCCGTACTGACGCGTTATGTAGTCTTCCCCGCGCCTGAGGCCGCCGACGCGGTGACGCTGTACGCCGCCGCGACCCACATCGCCAGCGAGCTCGAGTTCGCCGCCCGGCTGGTCATCAAATCCCCGGTGAAGAGGTGCGGCAAGTCCCGTCTGATCGACGGACTCGCGCAGCTCGTCCGCAACCCGCTTGCCACCGCCGACATCAGCGCCGCGGCCCTGGTGCGCTCGGCAAGCGAGCAAGATCCGCCGACGATCATGCTCGACGAGGCGGACGCGATCTTCGGGGACGTCTGGGAGTCCCTGATCGCGATCGCCGATCTCGCCGGAGGCGAATGGCCAGCCCGGGCGCGCAAAGCAGCCCAGGTGCTCACCGCGCTGCCGGAGACGCGGCCGACGCCACGCTCGGCGAAAGACTGCTCGCCGACCTCCGCAACGTGTTCGGTGATCAGCCCGCGATGCACGGGGAGACGATCCTCGCCAAACTGCATGACATCAGCGAGGCGCCGTGGGCCGACTACTTCGGCCGCCCGCTAACTCATCGCGACCTGGCGAAGCTACTCAAGCCCTACGGCGTCTCCTCCACCGACGTGAAAGTCGACGGGGTGAACCGCAAGGGCTACCGCCGCGAGCACCTCCATGATGCCTGGAAGCGATACGCGCCAGGAGGGAGCGCTACCTCCGCTACCTCGGCTACCGGGCAGGTCAGCGACCGCGCTGCGGTAGCGGGTAGCGGACAGCAAGTGCTACCCGCTACCTCCATGGTGCCCCTGACCAGCGACGTAGCACAGGTAGCGGAAGTAGCGGATCCGGACGCAGACGCCTGCCAGCTGTGCACCAAATGCGGCGAACCGCTCTCCCGGGCGTTCATCGACGCAGGATTCACCGACCATGGCGAGGAGGATTAATGCCGCCGCCCGAACGGCCCGGGGAAGGGCCGCATGACCGCAGCGACCGCTACGCCTATATTGCCGCGGATCGCTGCAAGAGCGGGAAACGCTGGTTCTGGGTCGCTGCCCAGGTCGACCGCGGCCACCAGTGCGACGATCCTGTTTGCGTCTACGGAGGGCCGCACCTCTGCGGCTGGGAGGACACCGAGGACGCGGCACTCGCCGCGATGCGCGCCGCCATGGTGCGGCTCGGCGGCCAGCCGGGACCGCGGACAGGAACTGCAGGCACGGCCGCCGCCAGCCTGAAGCGGATCAACGCCGCGAGACGCAGGACACGGCCGCCGAAGCCGGGCGCGGCCTCCGCCGCCCCGGTCGAATACCTGTACATCCCTTGCACCTGCACGCCCTATGACGACTACCTCGCCGAGACGCGCCGGTGGGTCGAGGCGGTCCCCGTGGTCAGGAAGACGGCCAGGCGGCTCTACTACGACACGCGGCGCCACGAGGAGGATGACCCGCGACTCGGCTACATCGACCGGCAGGTGCTCGAGCGCGACGGGAAGATCTGGATCCCCGGCGGCCACCATAACCCCTGGTGGCTCACCGGGACGCACTTTTACGCGACCCGCGAGGCCGCCGAGGACGACCTGTACCGCCGGCAGCGCGAGCAGGAGCGCAAGCGGCAGGAAGCCGGGCCTGAACTCAGGCGCCTGCGCATGGAGATGGCCGCCGCGCACCCCGACCGCGGCGGCACCAATGAGAGGTTCATCGCGGCACGGGAAGCGTACGAGCGGGCTCTCCAGGAGCACCATTGACCGTGCAGACCCAACGTCATGGTGGCGGAGAGCACCTGAACAGCCCGCGCCATGCCGGTAGCCCGCCGAGACCCGCGAAAGCCAGCGAGCGGCCTGAACACCTGGACACCGCACGAACATCATGGCCGCACGAACACCGCGAGGCGGGCACGTGATCCTCGACGTGCGCGTGCGCGGCCGGGACGGGCGCCTCTACCGGGCCACGCCGCTCACGCGCGAGGAACGCATCCGCGCCCGATGGCTCGCCCACCAGCTCGTCCACGGCGACCGCCTGTCCATCCGAGCCGCGCAGCGCGTCATGGCCGAGACGCACGGCCTGCGGCGCAGCGTCGGCGCCATCGCCGCGGACCTGGCCGGCTACGAATGCCCCGACTGCGCCGGGGACACCTGAACACCCTGCACAGCCAAGTGACCCATGGAACCGGCCCGCTGAGCGGCCCCCTATGCAGCCCCGCGTGTAGGGCACCATTGTCACCGTGGACGTGAACAGTATCCGGTGGGCTGTCAAGTGCCGGGCGCACCGGCCGGGACGGGGAGCTGTGCAGGAGGTGGGCGATCCGCGGCGGGTGCGTGTGCCCCAAGCACGGCGGCGCGAGCCCGCAGGCCCGGCGCAAGGCCCGTGAGCGCCTGATCGAGCTGGCCGCGTACAACCTGCTGGCCGCGCTCCAGGACGGGTCCTCGTGCCGTGAGCGACCCCGACGGCGGCACCCGCCTCCCTTAGTGACCACTGGCGGCGACGGCGCGGTCTCGCGGTCCGAATCCGGGCGGTCCAGGTGGTGGCATGGGACTAGCAGTCACCTTGTCTTGCGATCACTGCCTGCGGGAAAGCCCGCAGGAGCGCGCCGTGACACTCCGGCTGACACTCCGGCGCCCGGGAACAGGGCCGCCGGGACGCCAGACCGGGGTGCCGCGCCCGGCCGCGGGACTCGCTCAGGCCCTCGTCTTGCCGTCGCGGATCTTGGCGACGTACTCCTTCGTCCAGCCCGCGTGACGCGCGATCCTGGACGGCCCGCGCCCTGCGCCGAGCGCCTCCCTGATCGCCGCCATCAGGTCGGCGTGCGCCGTGTCGAGGCGCTTGCGGGCTCGCTCGATCCTGAGGTCGAGCTCGTCAGGCTCGCCGGTGTCTTCCACGCGCCCCATGCTAACTCAGTTGCCGAACAAAGTTGACTCCAGCCTTATCTAGTACTAACTTAGTTATTGAATAAAGTTGACTCTAGAGGATGGGAAGATGGCAGGTCAGACCACAGATCACGAGCGCTGTCTCCGACCGGGATGCGGCAGGCAGCTGATCTCCGAGGCGTCGCGGGCGCGCGGCTACGGGTGGGGGTGCTGGCGCCGCATCCGCGCCGCCGCCAAGGCAGAGGCCGTAGCGGCGAAGCTGGCCGGGTTCACGGCCCGCCAGCTCGACGACGCCCGCGAGCTCGTCGAGGACGCGGCGGTCATCCCCACCGCGCTCGCCACCGTGTTCCGCACCATCTCGCACGACGGGCTGCGCGTCTACCTGACCACCGCCCGCGGGTTCACGTGCCGGGCCTCCGGGCCCTGCTTCCACCGCGCCGGCGTCATCCTGGTGACCGCATGAAGGCGATCACCATCCGCCAGCCGTGGGCTTCGCTGATCATGGCCGGGATCAAGACAGTGGAAAACCGCACCTGGCGCACCTCCTACCGCGGCCCCCTGCTCATCCACGCCGGCGCCGGAACCGACCGGGAGGCGATGGCCAGATACGGGCACCTGCTGCCCGGGTGGCCCGCCGGCGTCATCCTCGGCACCGTCGACCTCGCCGGCTGCGTGCGCGATCACCCGTCACCGTGGGCGGAACCGGACTGCTGGAACTGGCTGCTGGCACGCCCGAGGCCCCTCGCCGTCCCGGTTCCCGCCAGGGGCAGGCTCGGCCTGTGGGACGTGCCCGACGCCCTCGCCGAAGGGACCGGGCAATGACCGCCACCGGACAGGCCGCCGTGTGGAAGATCGTCACAGACGCGCACACCGCGGCAGCCGCCTACCGCAAGAGCGGCCCGCACCAGGTCGCCGAAACCCGCGACTACCAGGCCGCGCGACCGATCGCGCAAGCCGAGTCCCGGCGCACCAGCGGGCGCTGCACCGTCATCCCGCCACGAGGATCGCTGGTCCGCCCGGAAACATTCGCCAACGGGATCAGCGAGGGCTGACCACCGCGGAAGTGTTCTTCCGGGCCCGGTCCCCTCACGAGTAGTAGATCGCACACCTGGAGCATGCCCGGCGGGCTCCGAGCGCGGTAGTTGCCGAGGCCATCATCCCGCCTACCAGCTCGAGCCCGTCGAGGCCGCCATGCTCCGCACTGAGGCTGTCGACGGCGCCGGCAAGGACTCGCCTTACAAGCAGACCGCGCGGAAGGCTTTCTGCAGGAACCGCGCTCTACTTAGTACACGCACGTCCTAGATAGCCGGATGAGCCGCCGTCCAGGCGGGGTGCCGGGGTATGGTTACCGCGCGTGCCGTCACTGTCCGCCAATGGCCGCTAGCGGCGGGAAATGGCCGCAACGTACACTCAACGAGTAGGCAATGCCAGTGAGCGATCGGGACAAAGACCTTGCGGCTATCCGGCGGGAGGCTGAGGAAAAGGGCTGGCGGGTCGAGAGAGGCAAGAAGTACTACAAAATGTGGTGCCCGTGCGGCAAGCACTGGAAGACCATGAAGCTCACACCCTCTGACCCCAACTACGTCCGCAACCTGCTCGGACAGCTCCGCCGGGCCACCTGCTGGGACGAGGAGGCGAAATGAAGTACCTGACCGTGCAAGAGGTTCAGTGCGTTGGCCTGGACTCGTGCGAGCCGCGCCTTGACCCTCTGATGGATGCCCTTCTCGACCTCGAGAAAACCGACCCCGCGATCACGGACCCTGATCTCGCCGCGGACACGAGCACCGGCCATGTCGATGTGCAGATGATCGTGGATGCCGACGACCCTGCTGCAGCGATGGTGAAAGCGCTCGCGACCCTGCGCGCGGCCATCCACGCCATCGGCGATGCCACACCCGGATGGGAGACAGCGACTGCGGTAATGCACGTGGCGCCGGCTGACGCAGCAGACCGCCTGCTGGCCTCGACCTGACCGGGGAGAGATCGGTGCAACACTTCCCCGCCCCGCCGCTCCCGGCCCTGGCGTGCCGGACTTGGTGAACGCCGTGTCGTACGGGTAGAAGGTCATGTCGACAGACACAGAACCCGTGTGGCGCATCGAGCCGTAGTCGTCGTGGTCTTTGATGTCGCACCAGGGCGGGCAGGTGCTGTCCGGGCTGGCGGCGGGAGTTTCCGGGGTTACGGTCATTTCAGGGTCCTTTCTCGGTTATGCGGGATTGGGGTCCAGGCCGGCCGTGGCGGTGGATACGCCGCGGCCGGCCGCCTTGGATACTGGGACGCGCGGGCACCGAATCTGGGCATGGGGGAATGGCGCCGTGACACCCGGCGTGACACTGACGCCGGTGAGTCCGGGTGTATCCGGATGCGAAAAGCAGGTGCCCGCGACTGCGGAACGCCTGCTCAGAAGGTGTGTCTATGAATGCCGATGCTGTCCGGTGTGTCCGGGTTCGCGGGAGTTCAAGTCCCCCCGCCCGCACAGCGAACCTGGCGGCCCGGCCGCAGGCGCCGCCACCACGGACGCGATTGGCGGTGGGAGCCCCAGCGCCAAGCCTATCGGTGGCGGGGGCCCCATCACCAATGACTGCGCGACTCTACCGACGGGACAGAAACGATATATCATGCTAAATCGGACACGAGTATGCCGTCAACGCGCCAAAGGCCAACAGCAGAGGGGCTGGCGTGACAGCAGTGGCTGACGTGACAGCAAGGGATAGCCGCGGAGGCGCCGGCGCTCGCGTCAGGGCGTGGTCGCGGAGAACTGGGAGAAGTTGAAGAAGGACGCGGGCAGCAGCATGGAGTCGACGTTGAATCGCGTTGGCAGCAGCCCGTACTGGAACATGACATCCGCCACCCGCTGCAGCCGGACCGGGTCGATGCCGATCGGGTAGGTGTTGAGCGACATGACCGACGCGATTATCGCGGGCACCTGGCCGTTGGCGGCACCGCCCTTGATGGTCTCGAAGGCCTGCTCCACGGCGGAGCGGTCGGTGTCGGCGATCTCCTGGCCCAGCTCGAGCGCCGCGAGGAAGCGCCGCAGCGTGTTGGGGTTCTGCGCGGCCCAGGACTTGGTGACCACGTACCCCTCGATCGGGAAGTCCTGCGTCGCACCCTGGTTAAGGTCGGCGAGCGGGACGGCGCCGAGCTCCTCTTCCGCGAGGCTGGCGAACGGCTCGGGCATCGTCGCGGCCGCGATCTTGCCGGACTGCAGGGCCGCGCCCATCAGCGGGAACGGGATCTGCTGCGTCGGGAACTTCACGTCCTTCGGGTTGATCCCGTGCTCGGTCAGCACGGACACGTCGAGCAGGTAGTCGATGTTCAGCGGGGCGTTGACCCCGAGCACGCGGCCCTTCAGGTCCGCGAGAGTCTTGATGCCCGAGTCCGGCATCGTGAAGATGACCTGCGAGCCCTGCTGCATGATCGAGCCCTCGGCGATGACCTCGAGCGGGTCGTGCTTCTCCGCCACCGCCTGGATGTAGGAGACGTAGTTGCCGCCACTGATGTCCAGCTTTCCCTGCAGCTGGATGCCGATCGCCGTCTCGCTGCTGACGGCGGGCGTGTAGTTGATCGTCAGGCCTTCCCTGGCGAAAAGGCCCTCGTGCATGGCGACGAAGAAGCCGGCCGAGTCCATGGCGGGCACCACGGAAACGTTCAGCGTGGTCTTCTCCGGCGGACCGTAGGCGGTGGGCAGGTTGCCGGCGACGCTGCCGCTGTGACCGCCGCCGGACGAGCACCCAGCCGCGAGCGCCGTTACGGCCGCCGCGGCGCAGGCCGCGCGGAACCACTTACCGCTCAATGCACTCCCCCTGCCTCAGCGAGTGACAGGGCCGCGGCGCCCCGCGCGGCACAAGCATAAACGCTCCGTGTCCGCGAGAGCGCTGGCAGCTACCCTGCGTGAAACTCTCGTTAGGCGAGAATATAGAGCAGCATCAACGATGCGTTCGTCGATTTGCGCAAACTGGGCGGCGATATGGCGGCTAACTCTAAGAATTGATCATGCCCGGCTCGGGCTGGATCATGTTGATGATCTTGTAGGGCTTGCTGATGACGCCGTACTGGTACATGGCGTCCGCGACGCGCTGCATCACCGGCACGTCCATGACCAGCGGGTACGTGTCGATCGTCATCGTGGCGGCGACGACCTTCGACACATTGTAGGGGGCGGGGAGGCCCTCGAGCGCGGTCTCTACCGCGGCACGGTCGGTGTCCGCGATCTGCTGTCCCTGCTGGAGGGCGCGCAGGAACGCCGCGACCGTGTGGGGGTGCGTCTTCACCCACTGCGTGGTGCCGATGTAGGCGCCGATCGGGAAGTCCTGCAGCGCGCCCTGGTCGAAGTCGGCCAGCTCGACCGCGCCGAAGGTCTCCTCGGCGATCGTCCCGAACGGCTCGGGCAGCCACGCCGCGTCGATCCTTCCTGTCGCCAGGTCCGTGAGCAGCTCGGGGAAACCCTCGGGGGGCACGACCTGCGTGATGTCCTTGCTGAGGTTCAGCCCCTCTTGCTGGAAGAGCGAGCCGAGCAGCACCTGCCCGATGTTGTCGATCGTGTTGATGCCGACCGTCGCGTGGTACTTCGCCAGGTCCGCGACGGTCTTGATGCGCGAGGTGGGCAGCACGTACAGCGCCTGGTTGCCCGGCTGCATCTGCGATCCGTCCGCGATGATTCGCATGCTGATCGAGCGGGCCTGCGGGGTTCCAGCGGGGTACTCCCCGGCGATCTGCGCCAGGATGAACGAGACGTAGTTTCCCGCCACTATCTCGGCCTTGCCGTCCTGCAGGTCGGCCATGCCGTACTCGCCGCCGGTGATGGCCCTGATCGTGACGTGCAGCCCCTGCTGGGCGAAGAACCCGTCGTCCTGGGCGATGTACAGCCCCGCCTCGTCGGCGGTCGGCACCGCGTCGACCACTATGTTGGGCTGCTCCGGCGGCGGTCCGGAGGCGACAGCGCTGCTGCCCCCGCTGGAGCAGCCGGCCAGGGTGGCGGCGAAGAGGACGGCGAACAGGGGGTATGCAAGCTTGAATATGGGTCTCATGGCGCTCCCATCGTTCAATCACGAGAGAGTAGCCCAGCCGGCCAGCGAAAGATGCCCACTTTACCGTTTGCTACCGTTATCTTTCACTGCGCGCGATTGGGTATGACGGGCGTGACCAGAGCGACGGCAGGGATGCCGTCGGGACCGGCGGCGGAGCGGCGGCATGACGGTAGCGGCGGGCCTGCGGGAATGCCGCCGGGAGCGGGAATAGAGTGACGCACATGGCTGACACCGAGATCGAGACCACGAACCAGGCGCCGGAGAAGCAGGCGCCGCAAGCGCTGGTCAGCGAGATTGAGCGGACCCGCGCGGACCTCGCGCGCACCATCGACGAGATCACCGACCGGGTGAACCCGTCCAAGGTCGCGCGCCGCACGACTGACCGCCTGCGCGAGCGGATCAGCCAGGTCAACCCGCTGATCGGCGGCGCCGTCGCGCTCGCGGCGGTCAGCGTCACCTGCTACCTGGTGTGGCGCCGCCTCCGCAGGCAGTAAGCAACGTCAGCCAGCGCTCTTGGTCAGGTCCTCGTACTCGGCCGCGGTCAGCAGGCCGGGCGGCAGCGCCGCCTCGCCGTCTGACCCCACGGCCACCCGAACCCGGAACATCCAGCCGGCCCCGTACGGCTCCGCGTTGACTAGGCCGGGGTCGTCGTCGAGTTCCTCGTTGACCTCCGTGACCTCGCCGTCCACGGGGGAGTACAGGTCGCTGACCGACTTCGTCGACTCGACCTCGCCGCACGGCTCGCCCGCGGTCACCGCGGACCCCACGGGCGGCAGCGAGACGTACACCACGTCGCCTAGTGACTGTGCGGCGTAGTCAGTGATCCCGACCGAGGCGGTGTCGCCGTCGATCGCCACCCACTCATGCTCCTCCGTATAGCGGAGCTCGGCGGGAACGCTCATCCTTGCTTACTCCTGTCGTAAAACGGAAGATCTGTCACGTCGGCCGGCTCTGTCGTGCCCCTGACATCTATCCCGAACGGTCCGTGTGCGCCTGTCTCCACGTAAGCCATCGCGATCGGCGTGTGCAGCGTGGGCGAGGGGGCGCCGCTCGTCACCACGCCGACGGGCTGGCCGGTCGGGGACAGCACGGCGTAGCCATGCCGCGGCACCCGCCGCGACCTGGCCACCAGGCCGATCAGCGTGCGCCGCGGGCCTGCCACGGCCCGCGCCGCCAGCGCCTCCCGGCCCACGAAGTCCATCGGCTTATCCAGCCTCACCACGCGTCCAAGCCCCGCCTCGTATGGAGTCACGTCCGGGCCGAGTTCGTTGCCGTACAGCGGCATGCCGGCCTCCAGCCGGAGCGTATCGCGCGCGGCAAGCCCGGCCGGCACGAGGCTGGCCACGAGGCCGGGGCCGGCCTGTCCGGCCGCCGTCAGTGCCGTCCAGACGCGCTCGCAGCCGGCGGCCGCGCAGAAGATCTCGAAGCCGTCCTCGCCGGTGTACCCCGTCCGCGCGACCCACGCGGGACAGCCGGCCACCGTCGCGTACGCGCCGGCGTAGTAGCGCACCCCCGCGAGGCCGAGATCGGTGACCGCGGACAGGATGCCCGCCGCGTTCGGACCCTGGATCGCGACCAGCCCGGTCGCGGCCGTCTCGTCTTGCACTCGCGCACCGGGGCAGCGCCGTTGCAGCTCCCCGAGGACCACGGCGGTGTTGGCCGCGTTCGCCACCACCAGGAACCGCTCGGCTCCCTGCCGGTAGATCACGAGGTCGTCGAGCACGCCGCCGTCCGGCGCGCACAGCATCGTGTAGCGGGCGCGGCCGGGCGCGAGCGCCGACGGCCACCCGCATACCGCGTAGTCGAGTGCCGCGCCGGCGCCGGGACCTGTCACCGCGATCTCGCCCATGTGCGACAGGTCGAACAGGCCCGCGCCTGAGCGGACCGCGTTGTGCTCGGCGGTCTCACTGGTGTAGCGCAGCGGCATCAGCCACCCGGCGAACTCGGTCATGGTCGCGCCGAGCCGCTCGTGCACGCCGCGCAGCGGGGTGTCCCGCGGTTGCGAAGTCACGCCGGAATCGTATGCCGTGGCGGCCATGAAGACCGCCGGGAGTGGTATGCCGTAGTCATGACGACCCTGTATACCCCGGCGCAGGTGGCCGGCGAGCTCGCCGCCACGCCCGGCTGGGAGCTCGCGGACGGGCAGCTCACCAGGACGGTGACCCGCAAGGACTTCGGTGACGCGCTGCTGTTCGTGAACGCGGTCGGCTTCCTGGCCGAGCGCGCCAACCATCATCCGGACATCGCGATCTCCTGGAACAAGGTGACGCTGACCCTGGTCACCCACTCCGCCGGCGGCCTGACCGCGAGGGACTTCGCGCTCGCCCGCGAGGTCAGCGACCTGACCCGGGACGGCTGACCCGGTCGCCGCACGCGCCCGCATGGCGGACAATGGCCGGGTGGAACCGACGCCAGCACGCGACGTGGTCATTCTCGGCTCGACCGGCTCGATAGGCACCCAGGCGCTCGACATCGCGGCGCGCAACCCCGGGCGGTTCCGGGTGGCCGCGCTCGCGGCAGGCGGCGGGAACCCGGGGCTGCTCGCGCGCCAGGCGGCTGAGTTCGGGGTGCCGGTGGTGGCGGTGGCCGATCCGGACGCCGTCCCCGCTGTCCTGGCGGCATGCGAAGAAGAATTTTCCCGAACGGACCGTGGCGACTCCCGCGAGCACCGTGTCCCCGAAGTGCTGGCAGGCGCCGACGCGGTGTGCCAGCTCGCCACCTGGCCCTGTGACGTCGTGCTGAACGGGGTGACCGGCGCGGCGGGCCTGCGCGCGACGCTGGCCGCCCTCGACGCCGGCCGGACGCTGGCCCTGGCGAACAAGGAGTCGCTGATCATCGGCGGGCCCCTGGTCACGAGCCGGGCCAAGCGGGGGCAGATCGTGCCGGTGGACTCCGAGCATTCGACGATCGCGCAGTGCCTGCGCGCGGGGCGCGACTCCGAAGTCAGGCGGCTCATCCTCACCGCGAGCGGCGGCCCGTTCCGCGGCTGGGCGAAGGACAAGCTGGCCGGCGTCACGCCGCAGCAGGCGCTGGCGCACCCGACATGGAGCATGGGGCCGTTGGTCACGGTCAACTCCGCCACGCTGGTGAACAAGGGCCTTGAGGTGATCGAGGCGGAAGCGCTGTTCGGCTTCGGGCTGGACAGGATCGACGTCGTGGTGCACCCGCAGTCGATCGTGCACTCGATGGTCGAGTTCGCCGACGGCGCCACGATCATCCAGGCCAGCCCGCCTGACATGCGGATACCGATCGCGCTGGGGATGGCCTGGCCGGAGCGGGTGGCCGGCGCGGCGCCCGGGCTCGACTGGACCTCGGCGGCCTCCTGGACGTTCGAGCCGCTCGACGAGCAGGCTTTCCCCGCGGTCGCCCTGGCCCGCGAGGCCGCGCGGCTCGGCGGGACCGCCCCCGCCGTCTACAACGGCGCGAACGAGGCGTGCGTGGCCGATTTCCTCGCGGGAAGGATCTCATTCCCGCGGATCGTTGACACCGTCGCGCGGATAGTCTCTGAGCACGAGGGCACGTCGCCTACCGGTGTGACGACGCTCGACGACGTGCTCGGGGTGGACGCCTGGGCGAGGGCACGGGCACGGGAGCTGAACCGCTAGGAAGGGGTGGCCGGTGGACCTGCTTGGCTGGCTCATCTTCCTGTTCGCCCTGATGTTCTCGGTGATGCTGCACGAGACCGGCCACTTCGTGGCCGCCAAGAAGTTCGGCATGAAAGCCACGCGCTACTTCGTCGGCTTCGGCCCTACCATCTGGTCGACACACCGCGGCGAGACCGAATACGGCATCAAGGCCCTGCCGCTCGGCGGGTTCGTGAAGATCGTCGGAATGACATCGATGGACGACGTGGACCCGGCCGACGAGCCGCGCTCGTTCCGCCAGGCACCCGGCTGGCAGCGGATCATCGTGCTCGTCGCCGGGTCGTTCATGCACTTCGTGCTGGCGTTCGGCCTGATCTTCTGCCTCGCGCTCGGGATCGGCATCGAGAACGACAACACCACCCAGCTCGGACTGGTCGCCGCCTGCGTACCGCCGAACGAGTCGGCCCTGGTCAACGGCGCCGCCTGCACCTCGAGCGACCCGAGGTCCCCGGCCTCGATCGCGGGCCTGCGGGTCGGCGACACGATAACGTCGTTCGACGGCGTCAAGGTGAGCAGCTGGGCGCAGCTCGCCGACGTGATCAAGGACGCCAAGCCGGGCAGCCGGGTGACGCTCACCGTCGACCGCGACGGCCGCCCGGTGACGCTGCACACGACGCTGGCAGGCGTGACCGGCCGGACCGGGGGCTACCTGGGGATCGCGGCCACCACGGTCTTCCAGTCGGCCAGCCCGCTCGGCGCGATCGAGTACGCGGGAACCGGCTTCGGCCAGGTCCTTGTCGGGTCGGCGAGGGCGCTGGCGGAACTGCCTGCCGCCATCCCCGACCTGTTCAGCAAGAACCGGGCCTCGACCGCGGCGGGCAACGTCAGCAGCGTGGTCGGCGCGGCCGAGGCGACCGGCCAGGCGGTCGCCGCGGACGTGGGCTGGCAGTACAAGGTCAGCTTCGTGCTGCTGCTCATCGCGTCGCTGAACATCTTCGTCGGCGCGCTCAACCTGCTGCCGCTGCACCCGATGGACGGCGGGCACGTGGCGGTGGTGATCTACGAGCGGGTCCGGGCGTGGCTGGCCAGGCTGCGCGGGCGCCCCGACCCGGGCCTGGTGGACATGCGCAAGCTGGTCCCGCTGACGTTCAGCATCTTCATGATCCTTGTGTTCTTCAGCATGATCCTGATCCTCGCGGACATCGTTAATCCGGTGAACATCGGGTAGCGACCTGACGTCAGGGTCAGGGAGCGCCGCTGACGGAACCGATTCCTGAGCGACAATACGAGTGCAGTGTTCGCCAGCACAGTGCGCGCCGACGGGATGGATGAAGACAAATGAGCGTTGACCTTGGCATGCCAGCCACACCCGCGGTGCCGCTTGCCGAGCGCCGCAAGTCGCGCCAGCTCATGGTGGGCAGCGTGCCCGTGGGCGGCGGGGCGCCGGTGTCGGTCCAGTCGATGACGACGACGCTGACCGCGGACGTGAACGCGACCTTGCAGCAGATCGCCGAGCTGACCGCGACCGGCTGCCAGATCGTCCGGGTGGCGGTGCCGTCCCAGGACGACGCCGACGCGCTCGGCGCGATCGCGAAGAAGTCGCAGATCCCGGTCATCGCCGACATCCACTTCCAGCCCAAGTACGTGTTCGCGGCCATCGACGCGGGCTGCGCCGCGGTCCGGGTGAACCCGGGCAACATCAAGCAGTTCGACGACAAGGTCGCCGAGATCGCGCGGGCCGCCGCCGACGCGCGCGTCCCGATCCGGATCGGCGTGAACGCCGGCTCGCTGGACAAGCGGCTGCTGGCCAAGTACGGCAAGGCCACGCCGGAAGCGCTCGTGGAGTCGGCGCTGTGGGAGTGCTCGCTGTTCGAGGAGCACGGCTTCCGCGACATCAAGATCTCGGTGAAGCACCACGACCCGGTCGTGATGATCCAGGCCTACCGGCTGCTTGCGGCGGCGTGCGAGTACCCGCTGCACCTCGGCGTGACCGAGGCGGGCCCGGCGTTCCAGGGCACGATCAAGTCGGCGACCGCGTTCGGCGCGCTGCTGTCGCAGGGCATCGGGGACACGATCCGGGTGTCGCTGTCGGCGCCTCCCGTGGAGGAGGTCAAGGTCGGCATCGGCATCCTTGAGTCGCTCGGGCTGCGCCAGCGCGGTCTTGAGATCGTCTCCTGCCCGTCCTGCGGCCGGGCCCAGGTCGACGTGTACAAGCTGGCCGACGAGGTGACCGCGGGACTGACGGGCCTAGAGGTCCCGCTGCGGGTCGCGGTGATGGGCTGCGTGGTGAACGGCCCGGGCGAGGCGCGCGAGGCCGACCTCGGCGTGGCCTCGGGGAACGGCAAGGGGCAGATCTTCGTCAAGGGCAAGGTGGTGGCCACGGTGCCTGAGTCGCGCATCGTGGAGACCCTGATCGACGAGGCGATGCGGCTGGCAGAGCAGGCCGGTGAGCAGGACGCCGAGCCCGGCCAGCCGATCGTTACGGCCTACTGAGCGGGAAAGCGGGAAAGCGGGGATTTCCAGGGCCTAGGCGACGACCTCGGCGATCCGCCCGGTCAGCGCGGCATGCGCCTCGGCCGGCAGCAGGGTGTCGGTGACGAGCACGTCGACCTCGTCCAGCGTGGCGAAGGAGGCCAGGCTGACCACGCCCCACTTGGTGTGGTCAGCGAGGACCGCGACCCGCCGCGCCACCTTGATGAACGCGCGGTTGGTCTCCGCCTCGGCGAGGTTCGGCGTGGTCAGGCCGGCCGCCGGGTCGATCCCGCTGCAGCCGAGGAAGAGCGTGTCGAAGTGCAGCGACCGGATCGTCAGGTCGGCCACCGGGCCCACGAGCGCGTCCGACGCCGTGCGCACGCCGCCGGTCAGCACGACCGAGCCGCCTTCCGGCCCGCGACCGCCGCCGAACAGGCTGGCCACGCGCAGCGAGTTCGTGACGATCGTGAGCCCGGGCACGTCGAGCAGGCACTGCGCCAGCGCGAACGTCGTGGTCCCGGCCGAGATCGCGACCGCCGTGCCGGCCCTGACAAGGCTCGCGGCGGTCCGGGCGATGGACGTTTTTTCCGGGCGTTCGAGCACGAGCTTGTCCTCGAACCCGGGCTCGTGTATGCCGTGTGACCCCGGCAGCACCGCCCCGCCGTGGACCTTTTCAACGAGCCCGTCCCTGGCGAGCACTTCAAGGTCCCGCCTTATCGTCATGTCAGAGACGCCGAGTTGCTGTGTAAGGTCGCTAACCCGCGCGCTGCCGTCGCTTCTGACCGCTTGCAGAATCAGGGATTGACGGTGTCTAGCCAGCATTCACTACCCCCTCAATAGTGTCCGAACAGTTTAAAGTATGACGCCTAACCGGCTTGTTTGCTTACGACTTGGAGTGTCGGAAATCTGGGCTGAACGCGACGGGATATTTGGCCTCGCATGCCGTGCCAGGACGGCGTTACGGCAACGGCGTAAGTTGGTAGCGCCACGTATCGAATTAGCGGCGGCGCGTATCGAATTCGATGGCCGCGCATGCAGGAATTCGCGCCTGCCGGGCACGCGTGTCGGAAGCTGTCCGGCCCATGGGGCAAGATGGGAGCCATGTGGGTTTCCCGCCGGGTCAGGGGGACCGCGGCCGCGCTGGCCGCGCTCGCGCTGACCGCCGTGACCGCCTGCTCGCCGTCGCCGCCGTCGCCCGCCGCGACGCCCTCGCCCGGCGACAGCACCGCGGCCACCGGGACAGGGACAGGGACCGGCCAGGCCGCGGGCGCGGGAAACATCCCGACGGCGAGCACGCTGCGGTGGCACCCGTGCACCGGTCAGCTGGCCGGCCTGCAGTGCGGTTCGCTGCAGGTCCCGCTCAACTACGCCGACCCGGGCGGCCGCAAGCTCACGCTCGCGCTGTCCATGGTCCCCGCGACCGCGCCGGAGAGCCAGCAGCAGGGCGTGCTGCTCGTCAACCCTGGCGGGCCTGGCGGGTCGGGCCTGGCGCTGGCCGGGGAGGTCGCGGCGGGGATCAGCCCGCAGGTGGCCGCCGAGTACGACATCGTCGGGTTCGACCCGCGTGGCGTCGGCGCGTCGGTGCCCGAGCTGACGTGCGACCCGACTTTCTTCTCCGGCGACCGCCCGAACTACATCCCGTCGAGCGCGGCCGCCGAGCAGGTGCTGATCAACCGCGCGAAGATGTACGCGGCGGACTGCGAGAAGCGGTTCGGCTGGCTGCTGCCCTACATGACCACGATCAACGTGGCCAGGGACCTCGACAGCATCCGCAAGGCCTTCGGCGTGCGGCAGATCAGCTACTACGCGTTCTCGTACGGCACGTACATCGGCCAGGTGTACGCCACGCTGTTTCCCAGCCGGATCCGCCGGATGGTGCTGGACAGCACCGTGGACCCGGCGGGCGTCTGGTACATCGACAACATCGACCAGGACTACGCCTTCCAGGCGCGGCAAGAGGCGTTCTTCGCGTGGATAGCGGAATACAACAGCACGTACGGCCTGGGCACGACGGCGGCCGAGGTGCAGGCCGCCTGGTACAGGGCGCGCGACCGGCTGCTTGCGCACCCGATTCCCGGCCCCGACGGGGGCGGGCCGCTGATCGGCCCGGACGAGTTCGACGACACGTACCTGATCGGCGGCTATGAGGACACCCTGTGGCCCGGCCTGGCCGAGGCGCTGTCGCAGTACCTGAACGACGGGTCGGCGAGCGCGCTGCTCGCCCAGTACGAGGAGTACGGCGTGCAGAACGAGAACGAGTTCGCCGTCTACAACGCGGTGCAGTGCGCGGACGTCGACTGGCCGCGGAACTGGGCGGAGTGGCAGACCGACACCGAGCAGGTGTACAAGACGGCGCCGTTCGAGGCCTGGGACAACGCCTGGTTCAACGCGGCGTGCGCGTTCTGGCCGGTGCGCGGGCCCGCCAAGCCGCTGCAGATCAAGGGCGCGGGCCTGCCGCCGATCCTGATGCTGCAGGGCACGCTGGACGCGGCCACCCCGTACGCGGGCGCGCAGGACGCGCACAAGCTGCTGCCAAGCGCGCGGATGGTCGTCGTCGAGGGCGGCGGGAACCACGGCCAGTCGCTGCAGGTGCCCGAGGACACCTGCGTGATGAACTACCTGAACAGCTACCTGGCCACCGGCGCGGTGCCAGAGCATCCGGGTTTGGTAAACGCCACGTGCCCTGCTGTCCCCGACCCGACGCCGGGCGGCTGAGCGGCTAGGCTGACATCATGTTGCGCGTTAGGCAGCGCTCCGAGCCGGCCCGGCTGCTGGACGACCGCGACCGGGCGGCGGCGCTGGCCGTCTGCGACGCGGACCCGGTGGCGAACGTGTTCGTGGCGTCAAGGATCCGGGCGCTCGGCCTCGAGCCCGGCCGGCTCGGCGCCCAGATGTGGGGCTACGAGCAGGACGGCCAGCTCTCGTCGCTGTGTTACGCGGGCGCCAACCTGGTCCCCGTCCAGGCGCCGCCCGCGGCGGTCCTCGCGTTCGCCGACCGGGCGCTGCGCCATGGACGGCGGTGCTCCTCGCTGGTCGGCCCGTCCGCCGCGGTCGCCCGCCTGTGGAGTCAGCTGCGCCCGCACTGGGGGCCGCCGCGCGACGTGCGCGCCGCCCAGCCGCTGATGGCCATCGATGGCCCGCCGCGGGTACCGCCGGACCCAGCGGTCCGCCGGGTCCGGCCAGAAGAGATCGACATCCTGATGCCCGCCTGCATCGCCATGTTCACCGAGGAAGTCGGCATCTCGCCGCTGGCGGGCGACGGCGGCGCCGCCTACCGGGCCCGGGTCAGCGAGCTGATCAGGACGGGCCGCGCGTTCGCCAGGATCGAGGCAGGCCGGGTGATCTTCAAGGCCGAGGTCGGCGCCGCCACCTCGCAGGCCTGCCAGGTGCAGGGCGTCTGGGTCCGCCCGGACTGCCGCGGCCGCGGGCTCGCCGCCCCCGGCATGGCGGCGGTGGTGACGGAGGCGCGCGCTTCGATCGCCCCGGTCGTCTCGCTGTACGTCAACGACTTCAACGCCCGCGCCCGGGCCGCCTACCGCCGCGCCGGCTTCACCGAAGTCGGCGAGTTCATGTCGGTCCTGTTCTAGTCGCGGCCGCGGGTCATCCGGATCCGCGCCATGACCGGCTCGTAGGCCTCGGTGAGCACGGCGAGGTCGTCGTGGCCGATGTGGTCGATGAAGTTCCGCCGGACGCTTTCCACATGGGACGGGGCGACCCGCTCGAGCGTGGCCAGACCGCGCGGGGTGATCACGGCGAACGTGCCGCGCTTGTCGCCGTCGCAGGCGACCCGGCGGACCAGGCCCTTGGCCTCCATGCGGGTGATCTGGTGGGAGAGCCTGCTGCGCGACTGCGCGGTGACGTCGGCGAGCTCGGTCATCCGCAGCCGGTTTCCCGGCGCCTCGGTAAGCTCCACCAGGATCTCGTAGTCGTTGGTGGACAGCCCGAACGGCTGCAGGTCCCTGTCCAGCTGCCGCATCAGCATCTTCGCCAGCGAGATGTACGCGCGCCACGCGCGCTGCTCATCGTCGGACAGCCAGCGCGGCTGCGAGCCGGCCGCTACCGCGCCCTCGGTCAGGGGCTCTGTCGGCATAGAGCAAACCTACCCTCCTTACGCCGCGGGCGCGGGAGCCTCCGCGGCGCAGACGCGGAGCACGTCGAGCAGCAGCGCGGTGGCCGGCGGGTCCGGCGGCTCGCCGTAGCGGGCCGCGACCACGCTGCGCCGGGTGCCGCGCAGCCGCACCGTGCGGACGCCGGGGTTGCGGGCCGCGCGCAGCGCGAGCGACGGCAGCAGGGCCACGCCGAGGCCGGCCGTGACCAGCGCCTGCACGGCGACGAAGTCGTCGGTGGTGAACGCGATCCGCGGCGTGAACCCGGCTGCCGCGCACTGCCTGAGCAGGTGCTCACGGCACCGGTCGCAGCCGGCGATCCAGCGCTGGCCGGAGAACCGCGCGAGATCGGCGGGCCATACCTCGGTCACGGCGGGGCCGAGCGCGGACTCGCCCCTGCCCGATGGCGCGGGAACGATCAGCTCCACGGGCTCGGTGAGCAGCACCTGCTCGCGGACGTCGCTGTTCTCGCCGTTCTCGCCGTTCTCGCCGCTCACGGCCGGGTCAGGCTCGCCTTCCTGCTCGTGCCTGAAGATCAGCGCGACGTCCACGTAGCCCGCGCGCAGCATGCGCAGCGCCTCTGGCGGCTCGGCCTCGGTCAGCCGCAGGTCGACGCTGGGGTGCTGGGTGTGCAGCAGCGCGGCGGCGGCCGGCACGATCGTCCCGAGCGCGGACGGGAACGCGGCCAGCCGCAGCCGCCCGCTGCGCAGGCCGCTGTACACCGCGAGCTCGTTCTCGGCCGCGTCGAGGCGGCCGATGATCTCGGCCGCGCGCTCGGCGAGCAGCCGTCCGGCGTCGGTCAGCCGGATGCCGCGCCCGGCCCGCTGGACGAGCTTGGTGCCGGTCTCCGCCTCTAGCCGGGCGAGGTGGTGGCTGACCGACGGCTGCGCGTAGTTCAGCGCGTGGGCCGCGGCCGTCACCGAGCCGTGCCGGGCAACGGCGACCAGCACGCGGAGCCTCGTTACGTCCAGCATGGTCTGACTATAGACGTTACTTATCTGTCCGCCCAGGCCATCGATTCTGGGCGAATTGGTGCAGGTCCGGAACGGGTTCTACAGGCGTCCCTCGAGCAGCGGCGACTCCGGCCGCCGCGCCGGCCGCGCCGGGTCGCCGGCCAGCGAGCGCCGCCGCCACGCGATCCCCGACAGCGCCTCGAGCACGACACGGTTGGCCAGGAACCCGGTCACCTCGGCCTGGTCGTAGGGCGGGGCCACCTCGACCACGTCGACGCCGGCCAGCGGCAGCTCCATCGCGATCCGCCGGACCGCGTCGAGCAGCTGGCGGCCCGTCAGCCCGCCAGGCTCGGGAGTCCCGGTGCCCGGCGCCATCCCCGGGTCCACCACGTCCACGTCGACGGACAGGAACACCGCGTCGCAGTCGTCGAGCGCGATCTCGAACGCCTCGGTCAGGCAGGTGTCCAGCCCGCGCGTCACCAGCTCTGTCATCTCGAACGACCGCATCCGCTGCTGCGCCATCCACGCGAGCGTCGGCGGCTCA
Organism: Trebonia sp.; assembly: GCF_030042015.1. Lineage (GTDB taxonomy): Bacteria > Actinomycetota > Actinomycetes > Streptosporangiales > Streptosporangiaceae > Trebonia. Next base: position 20,686 of record NZ_JASIAL010000347.1, read on the forward strand.
GGCCAGTACCCGCGCAGCCCGATCTGCAGGAACCGGTCGCCGCGCACCGCGCCGGACTCGATCAGCCGCCGCATCGGCGTGCCATGCCCGTACAGCGAGCCCCACTGGGTGTCCCCGGTGTCCGCGTGCGCGTCGAAGTGGATCAGCGAAACCCGGCCCCAGCCGATGTGCCGCGCCACGCCGGTCGCGTCGGGGAAGGTGATCGTGTGGTCGCCGCCCAGGATGACGGGGATGGCGCCGGACGCGGCGACCGCCTGGACCGCCTGCTCCAGCCGCCGCAGCGACTTCTCCGTTTCCCCGGCCGGCATGACGACGTCGCCGACGTCGGCGACCCGCAGGTCCCGCAGCGGATCGACGCCGAGCGCCAGATGCGGCCGGGACGCGTCGTGCGGCAGGTAGTCCGTGCCCCTGATGGCCTGCGGCCCGAACCGCGTACCTGGCCGGTGCGAGGTGCCCCCGTCGAACGGGGCGCCCACGAACACGGCGTCAAGACCCAGGCCGGCGACGGCGCTGAGCTCCGCGCCCGGCACGCCGAGGAAGGTGATCTCGGGCCCGTACATGGCGCGGGTCATCTCGGGTTCAGGCATGTTTTCCCATCTCGGGCAGCGGTTCTGCGGCAAGCCCCCGCGGTCGCGGGACAATCATCACCCATCACCCTAGCCCCGGACGGCGATGACGCCGCACAGCAGTCGTTATCATCACGAGATGCAGATATGGGCCGAGACGGTAAACCAGTGCCCTAGCTGGGGCGTCTTACTCACGAGGCTCGGTGAAAGCGGGACACCGAGCCTCAACCCTTCCCCGGGGCGGGCGGCGCGGGCGGCGCGGCCCGCACGGGTGTCATGATGGTGAGTCGATGAGCCTGGACGACATCGACGCGCGGATCATCACCGCGCTGATCAGGGACGCCCGCGCCAGCTACGCGGCGATCGGGAACGAGATCGGCCTGTCCGCCCCCGCGGTCAAGCGGCGGGTGGACCGGCTGCGCGCATCCGGGGCGATCACGGGATTCTCCGCGCGGGTCGACCCGGCCGCCCTCGGCTGGACCACCGAGGCGTACGTGGAGCTGTTCTGCGGCGGGCGGACCTCCCCTGCTGAGATCGCGGCGGTGGTGCGGCGGTACCCGGAGGTCGCGGACGCCTGCACGGTGACCGGCGAAGCGGACGCGCTCGTGCACATCAGGGCCGCTAATGTGAAGCACTTCGAACGCGTTATGGAAAGAATCGGCGCCGAGCCCTTCGTGCTTCGCACGCGGAGCGCGATCGTGCTATCGAGACTGGTCGAACGAGCCGACTCGTTCGCCCCGTCTGAGCGCGCGTAGCGGACTAAAGTCTCATGTCATGTCAGAAACTGACGATGACCTGAGCGCGAGCACGGCGCGTTTCCGCGCGTTCGCCGAACGTCAGGACGACCTTCCGGCGCCCTGGCAGATGCGCGCCCCGGGGTCCAAGGTCGGGCTGCTCATCGCGATCGTGGTCGCGGTCGCCGTGCTCGCCGCGATCGTGGGCGCCCTGCTGGCACACTGACCCGGGCGCGCCGTCCCGCTACTCCTGCGGCGGGAACTCGGCGGAGCCGCGGGGAATCAGCCGGGTCGGGAGCTCTACCCGCCGGGCCGGGCCGTCCTCGCCCGTTATCCGGCGGATGAGCAGTTCACCCGCGGTGCGGCCGATCGCGGCCGGGTCGTAGCTCACCACCGTGACCCCCGGCGAGACGAGATCGGCGAGCTCGAAGTCGCCGAACCCGACGACAGCCACCCGCCGCGTCCGCCCCGGCGCCGTGCGCGTGTGCCCGGCGGCGGCGATGGCGCGCAGCGCGCGCAGCGTGTGCTCCCGGCTGCCGCACAGCACCGCGGTCACCGCGGAGTCAGCCAGCCGCTGCGGGGCCAGCGTCGTCCAGGCCGGATCCGCCGGCAGCCCCCCCGCCGCCATCGCCTCGGCGTAGCCCGACATGAGCTGGCGGGACCGGTACCCGGACAGGTCGCCGCCGAGAAAGCCGATCCGCCGATGGCCCTGCGCGATGAGGTGCGCGACCGCGGCCTTCGCGCCGCCGCGCTCGTCGGCGAGCACGACGTCGCGCCCCGCCAGCTCGGGCGGCCGCAGGACGAACACCGTCGCCACGCCCGCCTCGATCTCCGGTGCCAGGTACGCGTGATCCCCCGGGGCGGGAGCGAGGATCAGGCCGTCGACACGGCGGGCGCACAGCGCCAGGGCGAGGCTCTCCTCCCGGTCCGGGTCGCCGTCCGTCGACCCGGTGAAGACCAGGAACCCGTGGTCCCGTGCCACCTCCTCGACCCCGCGGCACACCGCGGCGTAGTCCGGGTCGCCGCAGTTGTCGGCGATGAAGCCGAGCGTGGCGGTCCTGCCGGTCCGCAGCAGCCGGGCACTTTCGTTGCGCCGGAAGCCGAGGTCCTCGATCGCGCCACGCACGCGCTTGGTGGTCTCCGGCGTCACGCCGGGTTCGCCGTTCACCACCCGGGACACCGTCTTGAGGGCGACGCCCGCCCGGAAGGCGACGTCCTTCATCGTCGGCCTGGCCATGCCGCGCACCGCGTGTACCTGATTGTTCATCGCTTCCCCCCGGTTACCAGTTTGCTCAGGAACGGCCTCCGGGAATCCCCGTCTCGGCGACGGTCCGCCGACCCGCGGGACGGCCTCCCGTATTCGCCGAGATAATGAGAGCGTGCGCCAAGGGGCGGAGGGAGAGCTTGAGAAAGAGCGGCTGACGGCGCTTGGCGGGCTGGCCGCCCTTTCGCTCGACGCGCTCTCCAGCGTCGCGTACGGGCCGGAGGCGATCCTCGTCGTCCTCGTCACCGCGGGCGCCGCCGCCCTCAAGTACAGCCTGCCGATCACGGGCGCGATCGTGGTGCTGCTCGCGGCGCTGGTGATCTCCTACCAGCAGGTGATCGAGGCGTTCCCCAACGGCGGCGGCGCGTACGCGGTGTCGAAAACGCACCTCGGCACGGTTCCGTCGCTGGTCGCCGCCGCGTCGCTGATCGTCGACTACGTGCTGAACGCCGCCGTCGGCGTGTCGGCGGGCGTCGAGGCCCTGACGGCCGCCTTTCCCGCGCTGTACGGCGCGCGGGTCTGGCTGTGCCTGGCCGTCCTCGCGGCGATCACCGGGGTGAACATGTGGGGCGTGGCCGAGTCGGCGCGTGTCTTCACGGTGCCGACGCTCGCGTTCGTCGCCTCGATGGCCGCGGTGATCGTCGCCGGCGCGCTGCGCGCCCACCCCGTGGTGCCGCTCGGGCACTCCCTTCCTTCGGTCACCGAGACGATCGGGACGCTGCTGATACTCAAGGCCTTCGCCTCGGGGTGCTCGGCGCTGACCGGGGTGGAGGCGATCGCGAACTCGGTGCCGCAGTTCCGTGTGCCGCGAGTGAAGCGTGCGCAGCACACGGAGCTGTGGCTGGGCGTGCTGCTTGGCGTGATGCTGCTCGGGCTCGGCGCCCTGATCCGCCGCTGGGACGTGGTGCCGCAGCCGGGCACGACCGTGCTCGCGGAGCTCACGGCGGGTGCCGTCGGCCACAACGCGCTGTTCTACATCATCCAGCTGATCACGCTGGTGCTGCTGTCGCTCGCCGCGAACACCTCGTTCGGCGGGCTGCCGGTGCTCGCCGGCCTGCTGGCGCACGACAACTTCCTGCCGCACGTGTTCGGGCTGCGCGCCGACCGCCGGGTGTTCCGCTACGGCGTCGGGGTGCTTGCCGTGGCCGCGGCGCTGCTGCTGATCGCCGCCCGCGGCGACACGCAGGACCTCGTGCCGCTGTTCGCCGTCGGGGTGTTCGTCGGCTTCACGCTTTCCCAGGTCGGCATGGTCAGGCACTGGTATACCGAACGCTCACGTGGCTATGTCGCCCGGGCATGGATCAACGGGATCGGGGCGGTGCTGACGTTCGCGGCCACCGTGATCGAGCTCGGCAGCAAGTTCCTCGAAGGGGCGTGGCTGGTCGCGGTCGTGATCCCGCTGCTCGTGCTGTTGTTCGTCTGGGTGCGCCGGATGTACACGCGGATAGGCCAGCAGCTGGGGATCGGCGAGGTTCCCGCGCACCCGGTGAAGCGGGCCTCGCTCGTGGTCGTCCCTGTGGCTGGCATGTCCCGGCTGACCGGCGAGGGCATCTCGGCGGCGCTGTCGCTCGGCGAGGACGTCATCGCGGTGACCGTGGTGTTCACGGACTCCGATGACGACCAGGCGGGTGACGTCTCGTTCCGCGATGAATGGAATGAGTGGCGGCCGGAGGTCCAGCTGGTCACGCTGCGGTCGGCGCATCGCTCGATAGCCAGGCCGATCGTGTCCTACCTGCAGTCGATCGAGGCGGAGGACAAGTACCACCGGCTTGTCGTGCTGATCCCCGAGGTGCAGCCGGCGCGGCCGTGGCAGTGGCTGCTGCACAACCAGCGCGGCCTGATCCTGGACCGCGCGATCCGCCACGGCACGCAGAACGTCGTGCTGTGCAGGCTGCGCTACCGGCTCGCCACGCTCGCCGCGGATGCCGCCGACGCCTCGGCCAGCCAGCAGTGACCGGGACGGCCACAGGCAAGCAGCCGAGGCTACCGCCCGATAACGTAAGACACGCCACCGGTTCGCTGATGGCAAGATATGCGGCATGGGGTTCCTTCGCGGCGATGAGGCGGTGACGCGGTGACGATGCCAGCGCGCTCTCAGCTGCCCGTTGCGTTGGTGACCGGCGGGAACCGGGGAATCGGCCTTGAGGTCTGCCGGCAGCTGGCCGCGCTCGGCTACGCGGTGGTCCTCGGGTCGCGGGACCTGCGCCGGGGCGAGCTCGCCGCCAAGGAGATCGACCCGGAAGGCGAGCGGATCACGCCGTGCCACCTCGAGGTCGACAACTCGGTGAACGTCGAGGCGCTCGGCGACTGGGTCCGCGAGCGGTTCGGCCGGGTCGACGCGCTGGTGAACAACGCCTCGACGCCGCCGGACCAGTGGGCGATCGCCGGCAACACCGACCTGTCTCCGGTCGCCGAGGCGCTGGACGTCAACTTGTTCGGCGCCTGGCGGGTGACGCAGACCCTGCTGCCGCTGCTGCGCTCAAGCCCGCGGCCGCGGGTGGTGAACGTGTCGGGCGAAGGCGGCTCGCTCGCGCTCATGCGCGGCGGGCGTCCCGCCTACAGCGTCTCGAAAGCGGCGCTGAACGCGCTGACCAGGCTGCTCGCCGGCGAGCTGTACAGAGACGGCATCCTGGTCAACGCGGTCTGCCCCGGCTGGACGCCGGACGGCGCCGGGGGGGCGGGGGGCGGGCGCTCCTACGCCCAGGGCGCGGCCAGCGTGGTCTGGGCGGTCACGCTCCCGAACGGCGGCCCGACCGGCACGTTCACCCGCGACGGCCGCGAGCTGCCCTGGTAACCGCGGTCAGCTGTTCCGGTCCGGCGCGGCGAGCGGCCAGCCGCCCGCCGCGAGGCGGGCGCGCACCCGGGCGATGTCGGAGGCGTGCGGCTGGGTGTGGGTGACGGTGGCGATCGCGGCCTTGATCGTCTCGGCGGAGTCCGGGTCGACCGAGGTCGCCAGTTCGTCCGCTATCGCGCTGACTTCGCTCTCGGTCAGCTGGCTGCCGAGCAGCGCGAACAGCGGGATGTAGTCCACGTCGGGCACGCCCTCGGGATAGCCGGCCCGCAGCCATCCGACGATCTTGCCAAGGAAGGGTGGCAGCGCCATGTTCTCAACCCTCTCGGTGAGGTTGCCTGGCGGGGACTGTGAGCGGCCGGGTCACTTCGAGGGGTGGCCGATCTGATAGACCTCGTAGACCCCCCAGCCGATGGCGGCCAGGATGATGAGGAAGCAGAGCACGGCGATCGCCGCGCCCACCACGCTGCCGCCGACGAGGACGTCGGAGTCGGCCCCCGCCGTCCGCGCGCTGCGGGGTCCCCGGGCCAGGGAGGTGATGCCGATCGCGAACAGTGCCGGCAGGCCGGCGCCCGCGACCAGGCCGAACACGACGATCTTCCACAGGGCGTTCAGGTTGATCCAGGACATTGCTCTGCTTCCCTGTCAGCTCAGGCCGCCGTGGCGGGCTCGGGCTCGGCCGGAGCGACCGCGCCCTTCCATTCGGCGTTGACGTTCTTGTGGTCCACCTTGGTGCCCCGGGACCTGAAGTAGATGAGCGCCGACAGCGCGGCCAGCACGATGAGGTCGACGACGACCCCGATGGTGCCCCCGATGCCGTGCGCGAGGCCGTATGCGGCTGCGCCGACGATCGCGGCCGACGGCAGCGTGAACACCCAGGTCGTAGCCATCCGGCCGGCGACGTTCCACCGGACCTCCGCGCCCTTCTTGCCGAGCCCGGTGCCGATGATGGACCCGGTGGCGACGTGCGTCGTGGACAGCGAGTAACCGAAGCTGCTTGACAGCAGGATGACGGCGGCCGAGGCGGACTCGGCGGCCATGCCCTGCGGCGACTCGATCTCCACCAGGCCCTTGCCCAGGGTGCGGATGACCCGCCAGCCGCCCGCGTAGGTGCCGATGCTGATCGCGAGCGCGCAGCATACGATCACCCAGATCGGGGCGTTGGAGCCCTTGGCCAGCGTGCCGTTCGCGATCAGCGCCAGCGTGATGACGCCCATGGTCTTCTGCGCGTCGTTGGTGCCGTGCGCCAGCGAGACCATGCAGGCCGACCCGATCTGCCCGATCCGGAAGCCGTGCCCGCGCGCGGACTCGCTGAGGTTGCGGCTGATCCGGTAGAGCAGCCAGGTGCCCGTGGCGGCGACGAGGGCGGCGATGATCGGCGAGCACACCGCCGGGATGATGACCTTCGACACCAGCCCGTGCCACAGCACGGCACTGCCGCCTGAGGCGGCTATCGTCGACCCGATCACGCCGCCGATGAGCGCGTGCGAGGAGCTTGACGGGATGCCGAACAGCCAGGTCAGCAGGTTCCAGATGATTCCGCCCGCCAGGCCGGCCGCCACGACGGTGAGCGTCACCACCGCGGTGTTCACCAGGCCGCTGGCGATCGTGGCCGCCACGGCCAGGGACAGGAACGCGCCGACGAAGTTGAGCACCCCGGATATCGCCACCGCGATCCGCGGCGGCAGCGCCCCCGTCGCGATCGAGGTCGCCATGGCGTTCGCCGTGTCGTGGAAACCGTTGGTGAAGTCGAAGCAAAGCGCCGTGATGACCACGAGGGCCAGCACCGTGTCGTTACTCACAGCCCGACGGTAAGCCGGCCTTAATAGGATCCGAAGGAACCAATGGTGTGCACAAATCGAACATTGCGGAAACAAAAGGTAACCGACAATTACCGACTTATCCGGACGAGGCGACGGCAGGGAGCCGTCAGGCGTCCTCGTCCGGCGGCTGGAACCGGTATCCCATCCCGGGTTCTGTGATCAGCCAGCGGGGCCTGGCCGGGTCCGGTTCTAGCTTGTGCCGCAGCTGGGCCATGTACAGCCGTAGGTTTCCCGTCGCGTTGTCGTAACCTGGGCCCCACACGTCGTTCAGGAGCTGTTTCTGGCTGAGCAGCTTGCCCGGGTTGCGCAGCAGCACCTCGAGCAGGTGCCACTCGGTGGGCGTGAGCCGGATGTCGGTGCCCCCGTCCTCGGTCCCCTGGGCGTGCCGCGTCACCCGCTTGGCCGTGAGGTCGACGGTGAGGTCGCCTAGCCGCACCCGGGGCAGGTCGTCGGCCGCGCCGACCCGCCGGGCCGCCGCCCGCATCCGGGCGAGCAGCTCTTCCACGCCGAACGGCTTGGTGACGTAGTCATCGGCCCCGGCGTCGAGCGCTGCCACCTTGTCGGAGCTGTCGGCGCGCCCGGACAGCACGATGATCGGCGCCGCGGTCCAGCCGCGCAGCCCGGCGATCACCTCGACGCCGTCCATGTCGGGCAGCCCGAGGTCGAGGATCACCAGGTCCGGGGGATGGGCGGCCGCCACGGCCAGCGCCTGCGCCGCGGTCGTCGCGATGTCCACCTCGTACTGCCGCACCCGCAGGTTGATGCGCAGCGCGCGCAGGATCTGCGGCTCGTCGTCTACGACGAGGACCCTGGTCACCGGGCCTTCTTCTCCCTAGTCACCGTGCGCGGCGGGCAGCGAGACCGTCATGGTCAGCCCGCCTCCCGGCGTGTCCTCGGCGGTGAGCGTCCCGTCCATGGCCTCGGTCAGGCCCCTGGACAGCGCCAGGCCGAGTCCCACGCCGGTCGTGTTGTCGGTGTCGCCGAGCCGCTGGAATGGCACGAACATCCGCTCCTTGTCCTGTTCCGGTATGCCCGGCCCGCGGTCGATCACGCGCAGTTCCACGCGGTCGCCGAGCACGCTCGCCGTCAGCAGCGGTGGCTTGCCCGCGGGGGAGTAGCGCAGCGCGTTCTCGATGAGGTTCACCACGACCCGCTCGAGAATCGCCGGGTCGGCGAGCACCGCGGGCACCGACTCGGGGATGTCCACGTCGATGTCGCGGCCCAGCGGTTCCAGGTTGTCCAGCGCCCTGGCGACGATCTCGTCGAGCCCGGTCGGCCGCGGGAACAGGGACAGCGCGCCGGCTTGCAGCCTGCTCATGTCCAGCAGGTTCTCCACAAGGTGGGTGAGCCTGTCCAGGGACTCGTCGGCGGTGGCGAGCAGCTCTTCCGTGTCGGCGGCGTCCCAGCGCACGTCGGGGGACCGCAGCGATGTCACGGCCGCCTTCGCCGAGGCGAGCGGCGTGCGCAGGTCGTGGCTGACCGCGGCGAGCAGCGCGGTCCGCATCCGGTCGGCGGCGGCGATCGGCTTGGCCGCCTCGGCCTCGGCGGCGAGCCGCTGCTGCTCGAGCGCGACCCCGGCGTAGGTGGCGAAGGCGCCGAGCACCCGGCGGTCGCCGGCGGGCAGCGCCCGGCCGGCCAGGGCGAGGGACAGGCTGCTGGTGATCGGCACGTTCACATCGGCGTCGTCGGGCCTGCGCACCGGGCGCTCCCCCGCGGCGGCGAGCACGGTCCACTCGGCGGCCGGCCCGCGTGCCGGGCTGCCCTCCGCGGCCTGGCGGCACTCGAGCAGGCTGGCCGAGCGCATCCCGAACGCCTCCCTGGCCCGGTCGAGCAGCGCGTCGAGCGTGCCCTGCCCGCGCAGGATGCTCCCCGCCGTGGTCGCCAGCAGCTCGGATTCGGCGTTGGCGCGCGCCGCCTGTTTCGTGCGGCGCGCGGTGGTGTCTACCACCCAGCTGACAACCAGGCCGACGGCGACGAACACGCCGAGCGCGAGCGCGTTGTTCGCCTCGGCGATCGTCCACTGGTGGATCGGCGGGGTGAAGTAGTAGTTGAGCAGCAGCGACCCGGCGATGGCCTCGAGCAGCGCGGGCACGAACCCGCCGGTCAGCGCGACCGCGATCACCGCCACGAGGAAGACGAGCACGTCGCTGGTCAGGTTGGCGCCCGACCGGAAGTGGGCCAGCGCGACCGTGACAAGCGGCGCGAGCACCGCCGCGAGCACATACCCGGCGATCTGCCGGCGCGGCGTGATTCCGCCCCGGTACCGGGGGAGCAGCCCCCACCGGCTGCCCACGTGCGCGTGCGTGACGATGTGCACGTCGATCGGTCCTGAGTCGCGGATGGTGCGCGACCCGATGCCCGGTCCCGTGAGCAGGGCGAGCAGCCAGGGCCGGCGGCTGGCGCCGAGCACGAGCTGCGTCGCGTTTTCCGCCTTGGCGAAGGTGAGCAGCGCCTCGGCGATGTCATCGCCGACGACCTGGTGGTAGCTGCCGCCGAGGGACTCGACCAGCTGGCGCTGCCTGGCGAGGTTGGCCGGGTTCGCGCCGGTGAGCCCGTCGGACTTGGTGACGTGCACCGCGAGCAGGTCGCCGCCTGAGGACCGGGCGGCGATCCGGGCCGCGCGCCTGATCAGCGTGTCGCCCTCGGGCCCGCCGGTCAGCGCGACGACCACCCGCTCCCTGGCCTCCCAGGTGGCGTGGATGTCGTGTTCTGCGCGGTATTTCTGCAGGCCCTCGTCGACCTTGTCGGCCAGCCACAGCAGCGCGAGCTCGCGAAGCGCGGTCAGGTTGCCGGTCCTGAAGTAGTTGGTCAGCGCCGCGTCGATCTTCTCCGGCGGGTAGATGTTGCCGTGCGCCATCCGGCGGCGCAGCGCCTCGGCGGTCATGTCGACGAGCTCAACCTGGTCGGCGGCGCGCACGACCGCGTCAGGCACGGTCTCCCGCTGCGGCACTCCGGTGATCTGCTCGACGACGTCGTTGAGCGACTCCAGGTGCTGGATGTTCACCGCCGAGATCACGTCGATGCCCGCGTCGAGCAGTTCCTCCACGTCCTGCCACCGCTTGGCGTTGCGCGAGCCGGGCACGTTCGTGTGCGCGAGCTCGTCCACGAGCGCGATCTGCGGCTCGCGGGCGAGCACCGCGTCGATGTCCATCTCCTCGAACGTGGCGCCGCGGTAGGCCAGCCGCGCCCGGGCAATGACCTCAAGGCCGTCGAGGAGCGCCGCGGTGTGCTGGCGCCCGTGCGGCTCCGCGAACGCGATGACGACGTCACCGTCGCGCTCGGCGCGACGGTGACCCTCGCTGAGCATGGCGTAGGTCTTCCCGACTCCCGCGGCAGCCCCGAGGTAGATGCGAAGCTGTCCCCGCGGCACCGCGCGGCCTGCCAAATGCCCAGCCATGCACTCTATAGTGCCGCAAAAACCGCTGGTCACTAGCGGGGCCTAACGCTTTCCATGCTCCCGGGGAGCCGCCGGGCTAGCGCCGCGGCGAGAAGTACGCGCTCGACCGGCGCTGCCACAGCAACACGACAGTGACCAGGCCGATCAGCCAGATCACGGCGCTTATCCCCTTGGTGGCGCCGAGCCCGCGGGTGCCCAGCGTGACCAGCAGGCCGAAGGTGTCCAGGCCGAACAGCACCGTGCCGGCGATCCTCGCCCAGGGGCGGGCCTGCTTGCTGGCGTAGGCGAGCCAGAGCCACAGCGCGATGACGGCACCCCCGGCGATCAGCACGTCGAGGCTGGCGATCCCCGCGAGCGACTGGACGGCCCGCGCCGACAGCAGCCGATGATTGGCCTGGAACGCCTTCTTGATGTCCCCGATGACCGCCAGGTTCACGAACGTCCAGAGCAGGCTGAACCCCGCGCCCGCGTACATGAGCCAGGCCGCGGCGTACACGGGCGTGGGCGGTCGCGGCGGCAGCGGCGCGGGCGCGTACCTGGACAGCGCGTCGGTCGCGGCGGGCGGCGGCCACGAAGCATGCGAGGTGGGCGGCCAGGACGCCGGCTGGTCCGGCCGGGCGGCGGCGCCGAACGGCGGGGCGGCCACGCTCGCGGTCGCCGCCGACAGGTAGCCGTCCCGCACCATCCCGCCCTGCCAGGCGCCTGGCTGGGCGGCGCGGATGACCTCGGCCACCTGGGCGGGCCAGAACGAGGTCGGCGTGGCGGCGATGGCCGGCCCGGCCCGCGCGATCATGGCGCCCAGGGCAGTCAGCCCCGGCCGTTCGGCATGATTCTTGGCGAGGCAAGCGGAGATCACGTCCCGCAGCGGCGCGGGGACCCCGGCCAGGTCCGGCTGCCCGGTGACCACCCGGTAGAGCACCGACGCGGCGCTCCCGCCCCCGAAGGGCGCGTTGCCCGTCGCCGCGTAGGCGAGCACGCAGCCGAGCGAGAACACGTCGCTGGCCGGTCCGGCCTGCCCGCCCTCGGCCTGTTCCGGTGACATGTAGCCGGGCGTGCCCACCACGATCCCCGCGGCGGTGACGGACGTGCCGTCGAACGCACGGGAGATGCCGAAGTCGATCACGTGCGGCCCGTCGGCCGCAAGCAGCACGTTGGCGGGCTTGAGGTCGCGGTGGACCAGGCCGCACGCGTGCACCGCCCCGAGCGCTTCGGCCAGCCCGGCGGCCAGCCGCCACACGGCCGCCCCGGGCAGCGGGCCGTGGCTGACGATCACGTCGGCGAGCGATGGTCCAGGCACGTACGCCGTGGCCAGCCAGGGCGGGTCGTCGTCGAGGCCGGCGGCGACGACCGGCGCGGTGTACATGCCGCTGACCGCGCGCGCGGCGGCCACCTCGCGGGCGAACCGGTGCCGGAACTCCCCGTCCCGCGCGAGCTCAGGGTGGATGACCTTCACGGCCACCGCGCGCCCGGCACGGGAGAAGCCGAGGTACACCCGGCCCATCCCGCCGGCGCCCAGCCGGGCGCGAAGCTGGTACTCCCCCACTGCCTGGGGGTCGTTCGCCGCAAGCGGTTCCATCCCTGCTCCCAAGACGCCAGCCAGACCGCACGCAGACATTACCCGCATCGGCCCGGGCACGTCGGCACATGGGTCAAACGCGCCCGCGTACGGGCCAGGCGGGCGCGTCAGGGCTGGTACCGGTAGCCCATGCCGGGCTCGGTGAGCAGCTGGCGCGGCCGGGACGGGTCTTCCTCGAGCTTGCGCCGCAGCCGCGCCACGTGGAACCTCAGGTAGTTCGTGCGGTTCTGGAAGTCCGGTCCCCAGACGCCGGTCAGCAGCTGAGCCGAGCCGACCAGCTGGCCGGGGCGGCGCAGCAGGACCTCAAGGATCCGCCACTCGGTGGGGGTGAGCCGCGGCTCTTCGGCCTGCGCCCCGTCCGGTCGCCACACCGCGTGCGCGGACAGGTCGATCGTCCACCTGCCGATCGTGGCCACAAGCGGGACCTGCGGACCTGGCTCGTCACGGCGCAGCGCGGCGCGGAGCCTGGCCAGCAGCTCCGCCATCGCGAACGGCTTCGTCACGTAGTCGTCGGCGCCGGCGTCCAGCGCGCCGATCTTGTCGCCGGGGCTGGTCCGGCCCGACAGCACGATGATCGGCGCGCGCGACCAGCCGCGGAACGCGGCGATCACGTCGGTCCCGTCCATGTCGGGCAGGCCCAGGTCGAGGATCATCGCGTCCGGCGGGCTGGTGGCGGCGGCGGCCAGCGCCTCCCTGCCGCTGGCGGCGGTCAGCACCTCGTATTTCCTCGCGCGCAGGTTGATCTGCAGCGCCCGGCGCAGCTGCCGCTGGTCCTCGACGACGAGGACAAGCGGCACCGGGCGTCCGGTCGGCCGGGAGAAATCCGGCTGACCGGACGCCGTGACCGACATCGCCGGCCTGCCTCAGGCTCCGGCCTCGGCATACTTGGCCTGGCCGGGCAGCTGGTCGAGGGCGATGTTCAGCAGCAGCACGTCCACCCTCGGCTCACCGAGGATCCCGAGCGTCCTGCCCTGGGTGTACTTGTTGACCAGCGCCTGGACCTCGGACACCGGCAGGTGCCGCGCCGCGGCGACCCGGGCGACCTGGATCTCGGCGTTCGCCGGGGAGATGTCCGGGTCGAGGCCTGAGCCCGAGGACGTCACCGCGTCCGGCGGGATCTCCGAGACCGGCACGTGGTCGAACTTGGAGATCTGCTCTTGCAGCTGCCTGATCTGGTTCACGAGCACCTGGTTGGTCGGCCCGAGGTTGCTCGCGCCCGAGTACAGCGGGTCGCAGCCGTAGTCGTTGCTCGCGCCGCTTGTGGCGGCCGACGGGCGGGGCTGGAAGTACTGCGGCAGCGGGTCGCCCGTGGCGTTCACGAACTCCTGGCAGAGCAGGCTGGAGCCGACGGTCCGCCCGTCGTAGCTGACCAGCGAGCCGTTCGCCTGGCTGTGGAACGCCAGCTGGGCGATGCCCCACATCGCCAGCGGGTAGATGATCCCGGTGATGACGGTGAACGCCAGCAGGGCGCGCAGCGCCGCGAGGTGCTGCCTGACGAAGACGGGAAGGCGATTCACTGACGGTCACCTGAATCCGGGGATGTTCATGACGATGAGGTCGATGCACTTGATCCCGATGAACGGGATGATCAGCCCGCCGACGCCGTAGATCCACAGGTTCCTGCGGAGCAGCGCCGACGCCGACGCCGGCCGGTAGCGCACGCCGCGCAGCGCCAGCGGGATCAGCGCGATGATGATCAGCGCGTTGAAGATGATCGCCGAGGTGATCGCCGACTGCGGGCTGTGCAGGTGCAGGATGTTCAGCTTGCTCAGGTCGGGGAAGGCCACCGAGAACATCGCGGGCAGCATCGCGAAGTACTTCGCGACGTCGTTGGTGATCGAGAAGGTGGTCAGTGCGCCCCGGGTGATGAGCAGCTGCTTGCCGATCTCGACGATCTCGATGAGCTTCGTCGGGTTGGAGTCCAGGTCCACCATGTTCCCGGCCTCTTTCGCGGCCGAGGTTCCCGTGTTCATGGCGACCCCGACGTCGGCCTGCGCGAGGGCGGGCGCGTCGTTGGTGCCGTCGCCGGTCATCGCGACGAGCTTGCCGCCCTCCTGCTCCTTCTTGATGAGCGCCATCTTGTCTTCAGGCGTGGCCTCGGCGAGGAAGTCGTCCACGCCGGACTCGTCCGCGATCGCCTTGGCGGTCAGCGGGTTGTCGCCGGTGATCATGACGGTCCTGATCCCCATCTTGCGCATCTCGGCGAACCGCTCGGCGATGCCCTCCTTGACGATGTCCTTGAGGTGGATCACGCCGAGCGCCCGCGCGCCGTGGGCGGGGCTGACCTCCGCCACCACGAGCGGCGTGCCGCCGGCCGCGGAGATGCCGTCGACGAGCGG
>NZ_JASIAL010000348.1:0-41432 GCF_030042015.1 Trebonia sp.
ACATTCAGCTATCACGACAGCAACGGCGACTCGCTGACGCAAACGTACTCTTTCGGCACGCCGGTGCCCGAGAGCCAGCTCCCCGACATCGCCCAGCAGGCCGCCGGCTGCGAACTAGGGCTCGGCTCCGATACCAACGAAAGCGCCAATCTCGTAGTACCGGTTACGGTAACGACCACGCTGAATTCGGACGTGGACACCAACGCCAGCTTCGATTTTGTGGGCTCCTCGATCATTCCGGGAGGCAACGGCACCCAGCCGCTGCCGCTGGGCGAGACATTCGTCTACAACACCTCGCAGGGTTATATCTGCACCGGTGAAGGCGACGACAACGGCACTACGATCAGCTTGAGCCTGACACAGGGATCATCCGCCGAAGTCGATGCGTGGATAGTACTGAATGGCGCGATCTCCCCGGACTATCCGGACGGTAATCCGGCGGCCATCGGGCTGACCGGCATCTCACCGCAGATCACTCCGGGCTTCAGCGAGGCTGGCAGCAGCACGCTGACGGCCAGCGGACCGGCAGTGTGCACGGGAGGCCAGCTCGACACCTCCGGCTCACTCAGCATTCTGCTGCACATCGGCGGCACGGTCTACGGCTCGGAGGACTGCGACAGTCAGGCGTCGTCCGGTTAGCGGCGAGACGCCTGACGCGGCCGCCGCCCGGCGCGGTCGCATCACCAGTGGCCGTAGCGGACCATCTCGTCGAGCCGCCTTCGCCGGGACCGCAGGTCGCGCGCCTTCGGCTCGGCGTCGTAGCCGACCGCGATCGCGCCGATCGGCTCCTGGTCGTCGGGCACCCCGAACGCCGCGCGGAACTGCGGCACCGCCGGCGGAACGATCCCGAAGTACACCGCGCCCAGCTTCTCGTCCGTCACGGTGAGCAGGATCAGCAGCGCCGCCATCGCCGTGTCGATGTGCCAGAACGGCACTGGCCAGCGCGCCTCGTCCCGGTCCGTCCAGCCCTTGTCGGGGAGCGCGTAGCGGTCCAGGTAGACGCGCTTGCACGACATCGGGACGATCACCAGCGGCGCCGTCTGGGCCGACGGGTCGACCGCCTCGCCGGCCACCGCCCAGAACTTCGGCAGGTCGTCGCCGGTCAGCACCAGGAACGACTGCCCCTGGGAGAATCCGGCCGACGGCCCGCGCACCGCGTTGCCGAGGATGCGGTCGACAGCCTGCTGGGGCACGGGCTCGCTGGTGAACGTGCGCACCATATGCCGCCGCTGGACGACTTCCTGGAACTCCATGAACTCTGACCTTAGCGCCAGCCCGCGTGGCCAAGACCGCAGGGATGTTGCAGACTGGCCGTATGGCTGAAGAGATCGACCCCTGCTCGGTGGCACACGGGACGGCCCCGGCCGCCTCGACAACGGCGCCGGCGAAAGCCGAGCGCACGCTGGTCGCGGTGTTCGCCTCGCCGGTCTCCGGGTTCCTGCTTCGCTACGGGGCCGATGCCGGGTTCGGCGGCATGCTCGTCGAACCCGACCCGGACCGCGCGGCCGGGGCCAAGATGGCGGGCTTCACCGTGCTCGGCGACATGCCGGAAGATCTCGAGGGAGCCGACGTCGTGGTCACCGACCACCACCGCGAAGAGCTCGGCGCGGTGCTGCGCGACGCCCTCGCCACCAAGGCCCGCTGGATCGGCGTGATGGGCAACCCGCGCCATCCCGCCCCGCACATCCCCGCGCTCGAGGCCCTCGGCGTCGCGCCTGGCGACATCGCCCGGGTACACCGCCCGATCGGCCTGAACATCGGTTCCCGCACCCCGCCGGAAATCGCGATCGCGACGCTCGCGGGGCTGATCGCCGACCGCAACTCCCGCCCAGGCGGGTTTTTTTTGAAATAATTATCCCGAACGGTCCCGGCTGACTCCCGGACCGCCATGTCCCCCCTGCACGTGGCTGGCCTCACCTGGGAGGCAGTGGCATGCGACTACCGCGACCGGCGCCCGGCCAGCCGGCGACGACGCTGCGGCCCACGCGTGCCGCGCTGGCACGGATAGCCGCGGTGCTGCGCTGCGCGGTCGCGGCCGCGGCCGGGATCGCGGCGGTCCTCGGCGCGGTGGCGCCGGTGTCCTGGGCATGGCTCGGGCCCGCGCTGGTGCTGCTGTTCGCCTGGACGCCGGTTTACGCGGCGGTCGCGTGGACCCGGGGCCTGCGGCCCTGGCTGATCGGCGCCGACTTGTGCGTCGCGGCGGCGCTGGCGCTGGCGGTCGGCCACCTGGTTCCCGCCGCGACGCTGGCGGGGACATCGAGCTGGGTCGCCGTCATCGGTTCGATGACGGTGGTGTGCGCGCAGCTGACCGGCACCCCGGTGCTGTCCGTTCCGGCCGGCCTGCTGGTGGTGGCGAGCCTGGTCGCCGGCCAGCGGATCGCGCACAGCCCCGACGGCGGCCTGATGGCACTGCTGACACAGACGGCCCAGGTACTGGTGGCGGCGGCGGTCACGGCCGCCGCGATGCGCACCGAGCGGACTGCGGTCGGCGCGTTCGAGCGG
The DNA here is from genome assembly GCF_030042015.1 of Trebonia sp. GTDB lineage: Bacteria > Actinomycetota > Actinomycetes > Streptosporangiales > Streptosporangiaceae > Trebonia. Next base: position 2,503 of record NZ_JASIAL010000348.1, read on the forward strand.
CTCCAGGACACCCGGGCCTTCGCGGCGCTGGAGGCGGCCAGGCGGGAGGACGAGCGCGCCCAGCTGCGCCTGGTGCACAACGGTCCGCTGACCACGCTGACGATGGCGCTGCACAGTGCCGGGCAGGCGCCGGGCGGCACGCTGCGGCGGCGTGCCGCCGCAGCGCTCGAGGCGCTGCCCGCGCTCGCGGCCGGCCACGACGCCGCGGCGGCCGGGGACACCGGCGTGCGGCTCGACGAGCGGCTCTCCCAGGTGGTCGTCTGGTATGAGCCGCCGCTGCGGATCGCGGCCGGCCTGCACCCCTGCCTGGTGCCAGCCGCAGTCGCGGACGCGTTCACCGGCGCGGTGTCAGAAGCCCTGGAGAACGTGGTGCGCTACGCGGGGACGGACCGGGCGGTGCTCACGCTGGCCGAGGAACACGGCACGGTCCGGGTCGGGGTCAGCGACGCCGGCCGGGGTTTCGACCCGGCCCGGCAGTCCGGGTACGGCTTCGGCGTGCGCGAGGACCTGGCCGGCCGGATGGCCGCCGTCGGCGGCACGGCCGTGGTGCGGTCAAGCCCCGGCGCGGGGACGGCCGTCGACCTGGAGTGGCGCCGTGGCTAGCTCCTCGGCAGCGGACGTCGAGGAGCACTACACCCGCGGCGGGCTCTGGATAGCGATCATCGTCATGGCCGGCTGGCATGTCGCCGCGACCGCGCCGGTCGTTATCGAGGCCTGGCTGGCCTACGGCCTCCTCCGGTCAGGTGCGCTGATCTGGCTGGCATTCGCGGCCGCCGGGACGGTCAGCGCGGTGACCCTGCTGCGCGGCATCGGGCCGCGCGTGGCGCTGCCGTGGGCGATCTGTATCGTCCTGCTGGCCGGAGAGCTGGCCGACACCCTGGTCGCGCCAGGCGGGTTTTTCGGCAATCACGACTTCGGCTTCACCTCGGCGGGCTTGTTCGGCCTGGTCGTGCTGTGGCGCCGGCCCTTCGCCGAGTACCTCGCGTTCCTTGTCGCCGACGCGCTCGTCGCCCTCGCCGTGCTGATCCTGCTGGGGGAGGCCACGCGCGCGCATCTGGCCGGCCTGATCGTGGTCTGCGCCGGGGGCGGCGCGCTGCCGATCGCGATCTACGTCGGCGTCAGGGCGGTGGCCGCGACGGCGCGGCGCGCCGCCGAGGCCGAGGACGCCGCCGCCCGGTCCAGGAACGCGCGGCTGGCCGCCGAGGCCGTGCAGGCCGCCCGGCGGGCCCGGTACGAGACGATCCGGGCGACCGTGGTCCGGCTGCTCGACGGCCTGGCCGCGGGCTCGCTCGACCTCGCCGCCGACCAGACCCGGCAGGAGATCGCGGTCGCGGTGACCCGGCTGCGCCGGTTCCTCGTCGAGTCAGACGACGTGCCCGACCCGCTCTCGCACGAGCTGCGGGCCTGCGCCGACGCCGCCGAACGCCGCGGCGTGGCCGTGGACCTGATCGCCGCCGCCGGCACGATCCCGATGCTCCCGGTCGGCACCCGCCGCGCGCTCACCGAGCCGGTCATCGCGGTGCTCGCGGCCACGGCCTCCCGCGCCCGGATCACCGTGGTCGCCTCGGCGGCGGAGGTGGCGGTCGCGATCGTCGCGGACGCCCGGCTGGCGGCGCCGATCGCTTCCGCGGGCGATTCGGTCCACTGCGACGTGGACGAGGAGGGGGGACAGCTATGGGCGCAAGCCCGGTGGACGGTGCAGTCCGCGTCGCTCTCGTAGAAGACCAGGACGTGGTCGTCGAGGGGGTGCGGGCCTGGATCGCGGCCGACCCGGCAAAACGGGCGGTGGTGATCGCGGACGGCAAGACGATTGAAAAGGCCCTGGCCGGCCCGGGCCGGGACGCCGACGTGGTGGTCCTCGACCTCGAGCTCGGCGGGGAGACCGGCGGCGGGCTGGTCACCGGCCGGGTGGCCGGCCTGTGCGACGCGGGCTACCGGGTCGTGGTGTTCTCCGTGCACGTCGAGCCGCTGATCGTCCGGACCGTGCTGCAGGCCGGCGCCTGTGCGTTCCTCGACAAGAGAACCGAGCGCGCGCAGTTCGTCGACACGATCGCCGCCGTGGCCCGCGACCTGCCGTTCGTCACCCCGTCGATGGCCGGCGGCCTGCTGCACGCGGTCCGGCTCTCGCAGCGGGAGCGGGAAGCCCTGCAGTACCTGTTCCAGGGCATGGACCACGCCTCGATCGCCCGGCGGCTGAAGAAGACCAGCGGCGACCCGATCAGCGCCGCCACCGTCAAGCAGTACATCGAACGCTCCCGCGCGAAGTTCGCCGCGGCCGGCCACCCGTGCCGCTCCCAGTTCGCGCTGCTCGCCCGCTGCATGGAACTGGGCCTGATCCGTCCCGAAGAGATCGACGACTACCGCCCCGGCGACTTCTGAGCCCCAATCGTCGCCGGTACGTCCCCCGCAGTGTGATCCCCGCACAGCGGTCATGCGCGGCCAACCCGATCGCCTCATGCTGCTAAACATGAAAACGGTCAAGACCGTAATAGCTGCCTTCGCGGTAATTCTCGCGGCCGCCCTCGCGGGGTGCGGGTCGTCATCTTCACCGCCATTCGCAACATCGTCTTCGGCGGGGTCCGTGCCGCAGGGCCAGGAATCGGCCAATGCAGCAGCGAAATTGCCTTCCGGGCAGGGCCAGATATCACTCCAGACCTATGGGACCGTTGGCCCCACCGGGGGGCCCGACGCCGGACAGATAGTCACCGGGACGGTGGACGGCCTGCCGTTGACCGCGAGGGGAATCCTGAGCGACGACTGGAGCGACTTCTGCTTCGGGAACAACGGCAGCACGGCGACCGGCACGCTCGGCGGCATTTCCTTCGATGTCACGCTGGCCTGCGGCGCAGGTGCCGGCGGCGAAGGTCCTTATGTCCAGACGTTCACCGGCGAATGGGGCGGGCAGCCGATCAGCGTGACCGCGACGTCCGCGATAAGCGCTGACGGCACGACCACCACGACAACGCTGTCAGGAACCATCGGTTCGCAACAGGTGACTGCCACAGTCCTGTCGAGCGAGGGCACTGCGCACAATCAGGTCACAGGCACGATGACCGTCTCGTGATCGCCCACACCCGATCGACAGCAGAGGAGCCGGCTCGTGCGTCGCCGTCGGCGGATACATGACGGCATCTGGTGCTGTTGCGGGGCTCATCGAGACGCTCGCGAACGGGGCTTGGAAACCAGCTGCCGCACCGATGCCCCGTGGCGCGAAGTCGTTGCAGCTTCTCGATGCCGCCTGCCCTGCGGCCGGCTCCTGCGGGGCGGTCGGGCAGTACGCCACCGGCAGTGACGACCTCGATACCAGCACAGTTCGCGACGTGATCGAAACCCTGGTGAACGGAACCTGGCACCCGGCCGTGACACCGCAGCCGGCTGGCTCTCCTGGCCCGTTCGGCGGGTTTCTTGCGTGGGTGGCGTGCCCGGCACCTGGCTCATGCGTAACCGTTGGCGGCTACTACACCCACACTGGCCCGGCCGCAGATGCGAGTCAGCCCCAGATCGACACGCCGGCGGGCGGAATCTGGACGGCGACGCCCGGGGCGCTGCCTGCGGACGCCGGGACGAAGGACCAGATCGGGGCCCTCTACGACGTGGCCTGCACGCAGACGGGGAACTGCGTGTCGATGGGCATCTATGCCGCGGGCGCGAACACTCGATAATCCGCGTCAAGGCGACTTCTCGGCCCATACCGTCACGGACCACGACCTCTGCGCTGTGATCCCCGCATAGCGGTCATGCGTCCGGCGGGTCCGGCCGCCGATGCTGAAATCCGAGCGCTGACCTGGGTGACCGTCTGCGGTGGCGGCGGTTAGCGCGTGGGAACTGGTCATGGGCGACTTCATCTACGGCTTCCTGATCGGGCGGGTCATCGGCGGGATCTTCGTTCTCGCCTGCAAGATCGTGTGGTTCTTCCTCCGGATCGCCTGGTGGCTGAGCGTCTTCCTGCTGCTGTGGATCGGGGCCGGGGTGGTGTTCCTGTTCCGTGGCGGTCGGCGCGCCCGGGAGGACGCCGAGAGGCTCGGCCGTTACCTTGACGACGGCACGGGCTGGCAGGACGAAGCCTCGGGAGACGTCTACCCGCTCAGCGGGGAACGGGAGCGCTGCGAGATCCACGCAGTGGAGGCGGGCACGTACTGGCGGCGCACGGCGATCTCCAGGCTGCTGCGCGGCGGGGCGATCCTGCGGTACCGGTTCGCCGCGCTGACCGACGCCGGATCCGGCAGACGGCGCGGGGCCGCCGCCTGGTGCGAAGCAATCGGACGGCCTGGCGTGAAGCGACTCATCGCCGTCGGTGGTCGCGGCATGAGGATGACGCGGGGCGCGGCAGCGGCTGTCGTGCTGGCCGCGGTGCTGCTGGCAGGGGCGGCCGTCGCGGGCTGCGGCGCGTCTGGCACCCTCCCGCAACAGGCCGCGACCGGATCGTCCGCGCCGGACGTCGCGCCGTCATGCCTGGGCAACACGGCGATCGTGCCCGGCAACTGCACCCCGGAACAGGCCGCGGACGGCTACTTCCAGAGCCAGCTGGCCGGCAACTGGACGCAGACTTGCGCGTATGTCGTGCCGAGCGGCCAGGGCGCCTGCCAGCAGGCCGCGAGCTCGGCGGACATCGGTCCGTTGACCGGGAACCTCGCGGTCGGCGCCGAGATGATCCAGGGCGCTGAGGCAATCGTGGGGGCGGCGGGAAGCCTCTGCTCAAGTAGCTGCGACTACTCGACCCCCGCAAACATTGACTTCCCGTCTGGGTATGGCAGCGCGTTCACGACCGCCTACGCGCAGACGATATCGACCATGACCAGCCCGGGCTCGAACTTCAGCCCGCTGCCGTGCCTGGAGGTGGACGGGCTCTGGTACGTCAACATCCCCGGGCCGCTGGGCGGCTTCCCCTGGTCTTAGCAGGTACCGCCAGCCACCCGTCCCGGCTGGCGGCGGCCGGCACCTCGGGGGCATCGCCGTACCGGCACCATGACCGGCTCCTGGCGGGACTAGCCGAGGGCCGCGAACGCGACGATCGGGAGGCGGGGGCGCTCCCGGCCCTTCTCGATGGAGGACCTGAGCTCGTCGTAGACGGCGGGCCAGTCGTCGTCGATGCGGCTGGGCGCGAAATGGTGCGGAAGGATGCCGTGCTTGAGCATCCGGCTGTGTTTGGCGTCGGTCCTGAGCCAGCCCGCGCGGTAGAAGTGGTACTCCTGGGAGTCGATCTCCGCGGCCACGCCGGCGTCTGCCCACCAGGCGTCGACCTCGCCGATGTCGGTGCCGTCGGCCGCGCGCAGGAACGCGTTGTACGCCGGCGGCGGCAGATCCGACCGCTGGATGCGCTTGCGGAAGCGCACTTCGGCGACTGACCGGACCCCGTCACTGACCTCGGCCAGGGCGGCGCGCAGGTGAGCGCTGTCGCGGGCGGATCCCCGCTCCAACTCAAGGCCGATCTCCGCGATCGAGCAGGCCTGCTTCTGGACCGCCTCGGCCACCGCGGCGCGGACGTCGTCCAGTGCGGTGAACCCGTGCGCGGCGTCGGCGACCGCCCGGGCGGCATGAGCGAACCGGATCTGGCCAGTCTGATAGGTCCGCGGCATGTGCCTGGTCCGGTGGATGCGCACGAACCCGGTGCTCTGCCGTTTGACGGCCCAGGGTATAAGGACGTCGATCACGTCCGGCCCGGGGGAGCGCAGCCGGTGCAGCCGCAGCGCCGCGGGCCCGGTGATCACGCTGTCTGCCCCCGCGTACAGCAGCGCCGCCACGTGCCGCTGCTCAGCGGTCGGCTTCCCGGTCACCGTCAGATAGACCCCTGGGAGAAGCTTCTGCCACTTCCCGCCGGATCTGCACCACACCGTTACCGTGCTGTCCGCAATCCCGCTCGCCAGCGCCTGGCCGCGAGTGATCACCTGATGTTGTGCGGCGAGGATGCGCCGCAGCTGAAGCTCGTCGAATACTCTACGTTTCGGCATAAATACACAGTGTCACGAAAAGCGGCGTAGGCCGCAAACTGGCATGCCTCTTGCCAGGCGGCGGGGTGGGCGCCGGGTCCAAGGCCCCGCGGCAGGCCACCGTGACCACAGGGATCACAGCGGTCACAAGGCGGTCTTCTCCTGCCAGGCGTCGAGCAGCGAGGAATCTCCGAAGACCGTCAGGCGCGGATCCGACGGCGGAATCCGGCCGTAGGTGAACAGCAGCAGCTCCGCTACCGGGCCGCGGACCGCCGCGGTCGCCTTCGCGTGACCCCGCGACCACGTAACCCCGCCAGCGGAAGGATCGAAACGGACCAGCCATTCACCGGCCCAGTCGCTGGCGTGCAGGTGCAGCGACTGCCCGGCCGGCAGCGAAGCCAGGTGCTCCGCCGGCCTGCTGGCGGCCGGCAGGTTCGCCAGGAACTCCTCGATCCCGTCCGCCGCGACCACCGGGTCGACGGAGGGAACCGCGCCGAGGGCGATCTGCGCGTCCGCCCTGTGCACGGTCGTCTCGTGCAGCATCCGCCGCGCCCACCAGCCGGACAGCCGCGGCGGCCCCCAGGTCCAGACCGCCGCGTCCGGCCCGGCCGAGCGCAGCACCGACGTCAGCCGCGCCGCGCCGGCCGCGAGCCAGTCAGCGTAGGCGGCTTCCGCGGCGGGCAGGCCGACGTCAAGGTCACGCGGGTCGAGCCGCGCGCCGGAGCGGGTCGCCACGATCTCCGTGGCCCACCGGTGGATGATCCCCGTGTGCCTGACCAGCCGCGCGAGCGTCCACCCGGGGCAGGTCGGCACCGCGGATGCCGGGTCGGCCCCGGCGACGACCAGAGCCATCCGGGAGATCTCTGCCCCGGCCCGCTCGCAGAACCACTCGTGATCAAGCGCCTCGCCCACCGGGCCAGGCTACAGCCGGCCGGCTCAGGCGTAGAAGCGCATGACGGCCTCAAGGACGCAGACCGGCTTGTCGCCGCCCTCGCGCTCGACGACGCCGCCGACAATGAGCTGCAGCCCGCCCGTCACCTCTTCCACGTCGACCAGTGTGGCGGTCAGCCGGATCTTCGAGCCGACGGGCACCGGAGCGGGGAAGCGAACCCTGTTCAGGCCGTAATTCACCGCCATTGTCGTGCCGGTGACGGTGAGCACCTGCGACCACATCGGGACGAATAGCGACAGGGTGAGAAAACCGTGCCCGATCGGGCCGCCGAACGGGCTTTCCTTCTTCGCCCGCGCCACGTCCACGTGGATCCACTGGTGATCATCGGTGGCGTCGGCGAACGTGTTCACCCGCTGCTGGGTGATCTCGAACCACTCGCTGGTGCCGAGCACGGACCCCTTGAGGGACGGAAGTTCGGCGAGCGAGACCGTGGTGCTCATGCGTTCATCTCCTTATCGCGGGTGCGACGTTACGATAAGCGTTCCCGCGGGGGAGAACAAGGCGACAGGGGTTGACCGGAGGGATACTCCGGATTGTGATGGAAGCACGGAATGCGCTCTCCTGGCGGGGTGTTCGCACGGGTAGGCGGGATAGCAACGATGGGCGCGGGATTTGCTGCCGAGGGGTTCCTTCGGCATAGGGCACTGATCCTCGTCGCGGCGGGCGGCGCCGCGGCCGAGGCGGGGTTGCTCACGCTCTTGGCGCCGGCCGCCCGGCCGGTCGCGCCGCAGGCCACCGCGCTTCCGGCGCTCGCGGCCTACCACGACCTGCGCTGGCTGTTCGCCGACAGGCAGTCCTGGCTCGGGTTCGCCGCCATTCTCACCGCGGTGCTGCTGGTCAGGTCGGCCCTGGACACGGTGCTGCTGCGCCTGGCCTGGCCGCGGGAGCTGCGCGCGCCGCGCCTCAGCCGCGCCTTCTGGTCCTGCATGGCGCTGACCGCGGTGGCGTGGCTGCTGCTCTCGCCCGCGGTCACGCTCGCGTTCGGGGTCGCGGTGCTCCCGTTCTCCTGGCCGTTCATCGCCGCGCTGCCGATCATGCTGGGCATCGCGGCCGCGCTGAGCCACGGCGGAGTCATCGTCGCCTGGTGGCACCGGCTGCCGCCGGTGCGCGCCATCTTGTGGCTGCTGGCCAGCTTCGTCGCGCTCTCGGCAGCCGCCGCGGTCATCGCGCACCTGGGCACCGCCGCCGCGCTCGGCGTCACGGCCATCACCGGCCTGATCAACGCCCGCGCCTGGTACGGGCTCGCGGGACTGGCTTCCCGGCTGCACCCGCGCACCCACGAGTCGGTGCCTGCCAGGCTCCTGTTCGGCCTGCCGCTGGCCCCGCTGGCCGCGGTCATGGTGCTCGCCCTGGCCGTCGGCGTCGCCCGGCTGATGTTCACAGGAACGATCCAGCTGCCGAGGGGCTCGGTCGCGAGCACGCCTGTCGCCGCGAACCTGATCGGCGGGACAGGCGGGCCCGCCGGAGCGTCCGGCCAGGCCGGAACCGGAACCGCGGCAGGGACCGGAGCAGGAACCGGAGCAGGGACCGGAGCCGGAGCGCAGCCCACGTCCACCGCCGTCGTGCTCGTGGTCGGCGGCTGGGGCTCCTCCTGCTGCAACGCGGCGAACGGCCTGCGTGCCGCGATGCCCGGGGCGACCATCCGCCAGTTCTCCTACGCGGGGCTGTCCGCCGACGGCATGCCGCTGCCCAGCGGCCCCGCCGCGGACGACCTGCCGCTGCCCGTGCTCGGCGACCGGATGGCCGCCGAGCTGATGGCGCTGTACGACCAGACGCACCGCCCGGTGGACGTCGTCGCGGAGAGCGAGGGCACGCTTGGCGTCTACGCGATGCTCGACAGGCACCCGGGCCTGCCGGTCGGCTCGGTGGTGCTGCTCAGCCCGATCGTCGAGCCAGGCCAGCTGAGCTATCCGCCGGCGTCCGATCCCGCCTCGGTGTCTGAGGATGCCCTGGACGAGCTGAACCGCCTGGTCGGCGGCATGTCGCCCTACGGCCCCGGCGGCGCGCAGCACCTGCTCAGCTCGGTTAGCGAGTTCGGCGCCACGTACTTCCGCGACGTCGTCACGTCCAGCGGCACATCGCTGCGCTGGCTGGCCGTGATCCCGCTCGCCGACGCGCTCACCCTTCCGGTCTGCACCCTGCCCGCCGACGTGGTCGTCGTGCCCGCGTTCCACGGCGGCCTGCTCGGGGACGGTCGTGTGCTGCCGATGGTCGCCGCGTTCCTGTCCGGCCGCCCGGCGACCGAGCAAAGCCAGGGTCAGGACCAGGACACGCTGCGCATCGCCGCCGAGGTCATCACCGGGGCGGCCACCGCGTGGCGGATGCCAGACACCAGCTCCGCGTGCCCCGGATGAAGTGGTACGCTCGGCCTCGATGCGAACTTCCCGTGACCTCCAGTGGTGGCGCCGTCCGTAGGCGGTGCCCGCTGCTGTGTCTGAAGCGACCGCCCGGAGACGGCGGTCGCTTTCGTATCTCCCGCCGCTGACCGGGCCAGATAGAGGGGCCCACAGGTGGACACCACGACTCTCGTGACCGGCGGCGGGGTCACGATCACGCGCACCGCGCAATCGTTTGACCCGGCCGAACTCGCGCGGCTCGCCCAGGCCGTCGACCGGCGCCGCGGCGGGGTGCTGAGCTCGGGCATGGAGTACCCGGGCAGGTACAGCCGCTGGCACCTGGCCTACGTGGACCCGCCGATCGAGATCGCCGCGCACGGCAGGTACGTCACGGCCCGCGCGCTCAACGAGCGCGGCCGGGTCATCCTGCCGGCGGTCGCGGAGGCGATGCGCAAGGCGGGCTACGAGCAGCCGACTGATAACAGCAACAAGCGGGCCGTCGCTATCCCGGAGGGCGAAGGGACGTTCACCGAGGAGGAACGCAGCCGCCGGCCGACGGTGTTCACGGCGCTGCGGGAGATCGCCGCCGCGTTCAGCTGCCCGGATCCGCACCTGGGACTGTACGGCGCGTTCGGCTACGACCTGGCGTTCCAGTTCGAGCCGGTGCGGCTGCGCATGGACCGGCCGCCCGGGCAGCGTGACCTCGTGCTGCACCTGCCTGACGAGATCTACGCGCTGGACCGCCGCCGCGAGGAGGCGATCAGGTACCGGTACGAGTTCACCGTCGGCGGGGTTTCCACGGACAACCACCTGCGGGAGACCCCTGACACGGAGCAGCCGCCCGGGACCGTTCGGGACATTGTCATTGAAAATCCGACCCCGGGCAGGTACGCGGCGATCGTCGAGCGCGCGAAGGAGCGCTTCAAGTGCGGCGACCTGTTCGAGGTCGTGCCGAGCCACGTGTTCCGCGCGCGGTGCGCCTCGCCCGCCGGCTTCTACGAGCGGCTGCGGGAGCGGAACCCGGCGCCGTACGAGTTCCTGTTCAACCTGGGCGGCGGGGAGCACCTGGTCGGCGCCTCGCCGGAAATGTACGTCCGGGTGACCGGGGACCGGGTGGAGACATGCCCGATCTCCGGCACGATCGCGCGCGGCGCGGACCCGCTCGAGGACGCGGCGAACATCGTCGCGCTGCTGCGGTCGGCGAAGGAGGAGTCCGAGCTGACCATGTGCACGGACGTGGACCGCAACGACAAGTCCCGTGTGTGCGTGCCCGGCAGCGTCAACGTGATCGGGCGGCGGCAGATCGAGATGTACAGCCGGCTCATCCACACGGTCGACCACATCGAGGGGCGGCTGCGGCCCGGCTTCGACTCCCTGGACGCGTTCTTGACCCACATGTGGGCCGTCACGGTGACCGGCGCGCCGAAGACGTGGGCGATGCAGTTCATCGAGGACAACGAGGACGCCCCGCGGCGCTGGTACGGCGGGGCGGTCGGCAAGATCGGCTTCGACGGCTCGATGAACACCGGGCTGACCCTGCGGACCGCTCACATCACCGGCGGTGTCGCGGCGGTCCGCGCCGGCGCGACGCTGCTGTACGACTCCGACCCCGCCGCCGAAGAGAGCGAGACTCACATCAAGGCGCGCGCTCTCATCGAAACCCTCCATGATTCAGAACGATCCCTCCCGCCTGTCCAGCCCTCCGCTCCGCCCGTCTTCGCCGAGCGCCCTGTCCGGGTGCTGCTCGTCGACCACCAGGATTCGTTCGTGCACACGCTCGCCGACTACTTCCGCCAGCACGACGCTGACGTGACGACGCTGCGCGCCGGGTTCCCCGCCTCGATCCTCGACTCGCGCCAGCCGGACCTGGTCGTGCTGTCGCCGGGGCCGGGCCGCCCGTCGGACTTCAAGTGCGGCGAGCTGCTGGCCGAGCTTGACGCGCGGGGCCTGCCCGCGTTCGGCGTGTGCCTGGGGCTGCAGGCCATGGTGGAGCACGCAGGCGGCGAGCTCTCGCTGCTGGCCGAGCCGCAGCACGGCAAGCCGGGGCAGATCATGGTCCGCGCCCGCACGTCGCTGCTCGCGGGGCTGCCGCCGGAGTTCACCGCGGCCCGCTACCACTCGCTGTACGCGCAAGAGGCGGCCGTGCGGGGCGGGTTCGCGGTGACCGCGACGACTCCGGACGGGGTCGTGATGGCGATCGAGGACGACGCGGCGGGCCGCTGGGCGGTCCAGTTCCACCCTGAGTCGATCCTGACCGCGGCGGGCCGGTCCGGCCACCAGGTGATCGCCAACGTGCTGGCGCTCTGCCGCGCCCGCCTCGCCGGCTAGCGCGCGGCCCGCGCGGCTCGCGCGGCGGGGGCGGCGAAAGCTGGGGTCCTGGTAGCACTGAAGAAATTTCCAACGGATATAGCACTGACCTGCGATAACTAAAGATTTCACTGATACGGGTAAGAGGTCACCTGGATGGAGGCGGCTGGACAGCGCTCACATGGCGGTGCCGGCTAACGCTGTCGGCGGGCGTCGAGACGACGGCGCATGATCGTGGCCTGTTCGGCCACGGCGAGCCGCAGGATGTCATCTGACGGCTTTGCGGCGTTCGCCGCCTCGATGGTTGCCTCGGAAATGAGCGTTGCGGGAAACAGCAGGCGGCTCAGCCGTGACTTTGACTGCTGCTTTCTGGTGACGAGCGCGGGGAGGGCCTCGGTGAGGTACCTGCCGCGGTAGCCGGCCATCAGTTCCTCCTGGCCCGGCACCCAGATGCCTGTGGCGCATGCGCGCGCGATCCTGGCCGGCTCGCCGGGGGAGAGGGCCGCGGCCCAGGCGGCTTGCTTCGCTGCCGGGTCCGGTTGCATGGCTAGGCAGGTTGCGCGGTTCACCTCGCCAGTGACGGGGTCTAGGCGCGGCAGGGCGTCGATGTCCTGCGCTCGGGCCAGTCCGCGGGCCGCGAGCGTGAACAGGATCCGGGCCCGCAGTTCGGCGTCGAGGGCGAGCCCGTCCGGGAGGTCCTTTCCGGTCAGCCAGGCGCCGAGGACGGCGAGCTGCTCGTCGGCCTGCGCGCTGGCGGCGAAGCCGATCGCGAGCTTGCGCGCGTCTCCGGCTGCGGTCCGGGTCGCGTCGGCGATCTGTTCCCTCAGGGCCGCTCGCTGGCCCGGCGGGGCCCACGCGTCGGCGGCCTCGGCCGCGCGGCTGAGCAGCGCCTCGACGCCCGCCTCGGGCAGGCCGCCGGCCTGCAGGCGCCGGCAGGCCATGTCGGTGAACTGCGCGGCCGGCAGCTCCCCGCTGGTGACCAGCAGCCAGAAGCCGTTCCAGCAGACCGCCTCGCTGAGCGGGTCGCCCACCTGGCAGGCGGCCGCTGTGAGTACCCGCGCGGTCTGGGCGTCGAACCCGGTCCGCGTGTAGGAGAGGTCCTGGTCGTTGAGCACCACCGCGTCCGCGTCGGCTAGCCCGGGCACTACGGTCCGTTCCGCTTCGAGTTCCGCGTGCACCAGGGTGCGGCGATGCAGCTTGCCGTCGCCGTCCAGGTCGTAGAGCCCGATGCCGATTCGCTGCCGGCGCGGTACGTCCTGGACCACGGCGCCGTCTTCGTCCAGCCGGACCGTGGTCGTGCCCTCGGCGCGCAGCCACTGGTCCGCCCAGCCGGCCAGGTCCTGCCCGCTGGCCCGGGACCAGCAGCCGACCAGGTCGTCCAGCGTCGCACTGCCGAAGGCGAACCTGGTCAGGTAGTCGGTCAGCCCCCGGAGCAGCGCGTCGTCGCCGATCAGCGCGGCGAGGGCGCGGATGACGCTGGCTCCCTTCACGTACAGGATGCCGAACGGCTTGTCCCGGCCCCGCGCCGCCGTGCTCACCGGAGACGATACCGGCTGCCGGCTCGGCAGCTCGTCCGCCTTGTACGCCGCCGGCTTGTCCGTGTAGGCGAACCCGGTCCACGACAGCGATTCGCTGACCCCGGCGACCGCGGCCAGCGCGGCGTACGACAGGTAGCTCGCAAGTGCCTCGTCCAGCCATACGTCGTCCCACCACTGCGGCCCCACCAGCGCACCGAACCACAGGTGAGCCACCTCGTGCGCGCAGACCATCGCGCTGAACTGGTCGCCGGCGTCGTCGGGCCGCCCGAGCAGCTTCTCGTTCACCACCATCAGGCCGGGAACCGACAGCGCCGTGGCGGCCAGGTCCGGCATGAACACGATGTCGTACGCGGGGTAAGGGCATGGTACGCCGAGTCTTCCGGCGTACCATGCGACGGCATCACGGGCATAGCCGGCGAACCGGGGCAGGGGAGCCACTGCTGTCCGGCCGAGCAGCGAGTGCCGGTGCCGGACGGTCACTTCCGTCCGGGCCGCCTCGGTGCGCGCGGCGGTCGAGAACGGCCCGGCGCAGAACGTCAGGTCGTACGGTCGCATCCCGCTGACCGGCGTGAACGTGCACACGTCGCCCTCGCGCCGGGCGAGCTGGCCGTTGGCTACGCACTCCCAGCCGTCGGGGACGCGCACCGAGAACCGGAACGTCGCGGTCAGGTCCGGCTGGTCAAAGCAGCAGAACACCTCCGGCCCGCAGTCCGGGTAGGAGAACGCCGTCACGTAGCTCGCACCGTCCGCAGGGTCGGTGAACCGGCCTAGCCCTCGCCCCTCCTGCGAGTAGTCGGCCTCGGCCTCCGCCACCAGGACCGCCTGGTCGCCGCCGTCGGCCCGGCTCAGCCGCAGCCGGCCGTCCTGCGGTGGCGGCAATGGCACCCCGTCGAGCGTCACGCTGCGCACGCCCTGGGTGCGCAGCTCAGCGAACGTGCTCGCGTCTGGCCGCAGCCACCGGAACCGCACTTCGGTCCTGGAGAGCACCGGCTCGGCCGTCAGGTCGAGGAAAACGTCATACGACTCGACATCGATAGCCCGGGCCCGGTCAAGCGCCTCATCCTGCGTCAGATCAGCCACCCAGCGAGCGTAACGCGGCCGTTGGCAACGGCGGACATTGAATCACGGAATCACGGGGCTGCCTCCCGCGCCTGCGGCCTCGTCAGCACTCACAATCCGTGCTCGGGATGCTCACCGGCCCTGCCTGGGTGTCCCCGAATTTTTCCGGTTGGGGTGCCCTTAACAAACGTGTCACCCGGGCTAAACGGGGGTGTTCAACCCCGGGCGAGCTGGGCTTTCTGCGGTACTCGCGATGTGGGCGCGGATCAGCTGCGGCGGCGGGGGCTCGATAGCGTTTCGGTGGCCGCGTGGACGGCGGCGAGGCCTGGCTTGACGTAGCGCTGGACCGACCGCAGGCTCTTGTGCCCGGTCTTGGCCATGATCACGCTGGCGGAGACGTTGGCCTCGCCGAGGTGGGTGGCCGAGGAGTGCCTGAGCTGGTGGAGCCGCAGTCCGTCGGCGTAGCGGGCGAGCAGGATGCGGGCGCGGTCGTAGCCCAGCCGGGCGCGGCCGGTCTCGGGGCAGATGTCGCGGGGGTCGGTGGTGGCGGTGCGGTGCGGGCCTGGCCGGTGCTCGGACAGGAACAGCGGGCCGTTCGCGCCCGGCGATCAGGCGGGGCAGCAGGTGCGCGGTGTCGGTGCCCCAGGTGATCCACATGGTGTCGCCGCCCTTGACGGTGACCCGGGCTTGCTTGTTGGGCAGGTCCAGGTCCTCGACGTTGAGCGCCAGGACCGCGCTGGCGCGGCTGGCGGACTCGTAGAGCAGCCGCCACAGCGTCTTCTCCCGCAGCGGCACGTCCCGGCGGCGGCAGAGCCGGTCGATCCTCGACCGGGACACGGCTTTCGTGTAGTCATTGTTCTCCCGGCGCCGCTTCGCCGCGGCCGGGAGCGCCGGCGCGGTCCAGTGCTGCGTGTCAGCGCACCAGGTCAGCCACGACCCGACCGCAGCGCGGTTGCGGTTCCAGGTCGCCGGCTTCGCACCGCCCCAGAGCATGGTCAGCGCGCCGGCGATCTCGTCATCCGGTACCTCGGCCAGCCTCCGGCTGGCGCCGATTTCCTCGCCGACGCGGTCAAGCACGCTGGTGTAGGCGCGCAGGGTGTTCTGGTTCGCCCTGACGTCCGGGGCGTCCAGGAAGCCGTCGATCGCGGCGCGCACGGTCGGGCCCCCAGCCTCCGCCGGCCGCTGCCTGCCTCGCTGGGCATCCAGTTTCGCTACGGTCGCCGCCACCGTGACCCCTCTCCGCAGACCTACCGGATAACGTGCACGAGTCGCGCGTCCGGCGGGGTTACGGTGCCGCTGGTCGCCGCTCCTCTTCACGGGTCAACCTACCGGATAACAGCCCGTTATCACGTACATGACCACCGGACCGCGGGCCATGGCGTGTCAGGCGAGGCCGAGGTCTTGTAGCTGAGCGGCCCGGAGCGGGCGCCAGCCTCCGCCGTCCAGCTTGGCCAGTTCCGCCTCGACGTCCACGTTGATCACGCCGAAGAAGTTGACGTTGTCGCTGTGGCCGGGCGAGATGTGAGCTAGGACTTCGTCGGGGACTGACCGGCCCTGCGAGCGCAGTTCCAGGACGGCGCGGGAGTAGTACTCGGTGGTCCAGGCGACGACGGCGTTGGTCAGCACGGTCAGACACCATGCCTGCTCGGTCTGCTCGGCCGGGTGCGCCCGGGTGATGGTGCCCTGCTGGGCGTAGTGCAGGTCGCGGCGCAGCGAGTGCAGGGACTCGCCCTTGTTGAGCTGCCGGGAGATCTTCCTGCGGTACACCGGATCCGACAGGTACCTCGCCGTGTGGATCGTCCGGCGCAGCATCCCCCACTCCTTGAGCGCCGCCGCCAGGGTGTTCTGGCGGGAGGACGCAGACCACTTGCCGACGATCAGCGACGCCGTGGCCTGCCCGTACTTCAGCGAGCCCGCCATCCGCAGCAGGTCCGGCCAGCACTCTTCGATGAGGGCCTCGTTCCAGCGGGCGCCCAGCAGCGGCCCGGCGTGCGGGTATGCCTTTCTTACCTCCGTCGGGGTGTCATCGCGCACCAGGGTGACGCGCGCCAGGTCCCGCATCCTGGGGGTGAGGGCCTTGCCCACCAGGTCGAACAGCGCGAAGTTGATCAGCGTGGCGCCGTGGGTGTCGGTCGCGTGCTCGGCGACCGGCAGGTCGGTGGCGTTGCCGAGGAAGTCGTCCAGCACGAAGTGCGCCTCCCGCGCGGTCGGGACGATGACCTTCGTCCCGTAGGTGGACCACTGGTCGGACACGTGGGTGTAGGTCGACAGGACCTGCCCGCCGTGGATCACCATGTTCCGGGCCGTGACGGACTTGCCCCGCACAGGGAACCGCTGGCCGTCGGAGGACGACATGACGCCGCCGCCGAACGCTTTAGACAGCTCCAGGCTGTAGTGGTGGTTGACGATCACGGTGTTGGCGTCACGGAGCGTGTCCTCGCGGACGTACCACTCTGTTGTCCACGCGAGCACGTCGTAGGACACCCCGCAGGCCTCCGACATGCGGGCCAGCCCCAGGTTGGTGGCCATTGCGATCAGCACGGCCAGGATGTTCCGCTTGGTCTCCGCGGACCTGGCCAGCTTCCGGCCGCCCGCGTGGGTGAAGCAGTCCAGGAATCCCGTCCGGGCGTCGAGCTCGATCAGCAGCGAGGCGATCGGCGCGAACGGCAGCATGCCGGCCAGCTCGTCCTTCAGTTCCCTGGCCTCCGCCGGGATGTCCTCGGCCGGCAGAGGCGGCACCACCAGGTGGCCGTCGCCGTCCAGGCGGACCGCCCCGCGGTCACCGGGCAGGGAGCCGGCGAGGGCCGACTCCATCTCGGCGAGCGCCGCGTGCAGTTCCTCTTTTCCCTGCTCCAGGGCGCGCGCGGCGTCTGCGGGCTTGCCGACCAGTCGGCAGTACTCCTCGTGCCTGGGTGCCCACTGCCGGGCCGTGTACAGATAGGTCGAGGGGTCGGCGTACCGGCGCGATCCGGGCACGAACACGTCGCCGGAGCGCAGCCCGTCCCGCAGGCACAGGGTCACGCACAGTTCCCAGTAGTGCCGGTAGGCGGTGTCCTCCCCGCTCTTGCGGGCCTTCTCCAGGTAGCCGGCGTACTTCGCGGGCACGAACCCGGTCGGCGCGCCTGCGGGGACTTTCCGGCCGCCGAGCCGGTTCATCTCCTTCAGGATGGCCACGGCCTCCATCAGCTCTGCGGTGCCCGGGCCGCCCTGGAAGTCGATCACGGCCAGCACGTTCGGGGTGAACTGGCGCAGGTAGGAGTAGGAGGAGTCCAGCTCCGACAGCCGGCCGTGGTCTTTCGGCAGCGGTTTCCAGGAATCGGAGGTGATCTCCCGCAGCCGCTGCATCCCGATCTGGTCCCGCAGCCTGCCGCCGACCTGCTCGTCCGGAACCGACGGGTCGGCCAGCACCGGCAGGATCACGTCCATCAGCAGCTGCCGGGCCTCGCCCTTCCTGGCCCGCTCGGCCAGCGCCTCCTCCGTCCTGGACTTGGCCCGGGACTCCCGGGCCGACACCGCCTGGTCGAACAGCGCCACGACCTCGTCCAGCTGGTCCACCGCGGCCTGCGCCACGAACGCCAGCAGGATCGGGTACTTGCGCTCCTTCCGCCGTTCCAGCCCCTGGTTGGTCGACCGGCGTGCCACCTGGGCCAGGAACCTGCGCCGCTCGTTCGGCAGCGCCGACAGGTCCATCTGCGGGGCATCGATGCCGCGGAACCAGGCCAGCTTCTCGATCGCGGTCTTCACCGACGACGCCGAGGCGTCCCTGGCCGGGCTGTTCAGCCACTCCAGGCGGGTCATTCCCAGCCCCGCGTCGACCCGAAGCATCCGGTCCAGGTCAGCACGCACCTCGCCGGTCAGAAGGTGCCCGACGAGCTGTGCCGTCAGGTCACCCGCCCCTTGCGGGCCGTCCCGATCATCTTCGCCAGCACGATCGCGCCGGGCCGGATCACCTTGGCCGACGCCAGGTACTCGCGGGCCAGGTTGAACAGCAGCGTCGGCGAGTCGTGCTCCATGGCCCGGTCGAGGAGGAACTGCTCCAGCTCCTTCATCTCCTCGCTGCCGACCGGGGCGGTCTTCCACCCCAGGTACTCCGCGACCATCGCCAGGTGATCCGAGCGGGTCTGCGCGCGCCGCCCGTACGACGACAGCGCCGCCGGGTCAACGCCCAGCCGGTCCGCCAGCCGGGCCACGGTCGCCGGCGGCGCCGAGCGCACGTCATTAGGCACGAACCCCAGCCACGGCAGCGTGCACAACTGAACCAACATGCCCAGCCTGTCCGCCGCACCCCGCCCTCGCCCTGTATCGACGAACGCGACATCCCCCGGCGTCGGCGTGAAGTACCGGACCAGCTCGTCCCTGCTGATCTCCGGAAACGAGCGAAGCTGCTCCAGCTGATCCTCGGAGAACATCTTCTCTGACAAAGGCCACCTCGCGCCCGTACCGAACCGAATAGGAACAGAACGTAGCCGTGAAGGTCAGGGACTGTCAGTGAAACTCTCGTTATCGCAGGTCAGTGCTATATCCGTTGGAAATTTCTTCAGTGCTACCGGGACCCCAAGCTAGTCCGGGCGAATTGGCGTGAATTACTGTAATTCACACGATCCGCCACGATCCTTCTCGGAGGCTCACCGTGAAAACTGCCCGGAAGATCATTTTCGCAATTCTTATCGGCCTGTCGCTGTTCGCCGCCGCCTCGGCGATCACTGCCACCACGCACAGCGGCGCCGCGACCATGGTCGAGTACGCGCTCAACGGCTAGGCTCACGCGGTACCCCGTAGGCCGGCCCCGGCCGGCCTACGGGGTGGGGGCGACCGGGGCGACCGGGGCGGGCGGGGCGACCGGCCAGGGGCGGGCGGCGAGCACCGCCAGGTGCAGCGACACGAGCGTTCCCTCCAGCCGCGGCAGCGCGTGCGTCTGGCCGCCGTGCACCCCGAACCGCACCAGCTCGGCGGTCGCCCCGGCGAGCCCGAGGTAAGCCTCGTCGGGAACAGCGGGCCATTCCGGGTGGCGGGCGCGCGCCCGGTGGTGCCACCTCGCGGTCATGTCGGCGAACCGGCGGGCCGCCGCGTCGAGCCGTTCGATCGCCCGCGGCCCGGCGGCCGGCATATCCACGTAGAAGACCCGGGCGAAGGCCGGCTCGTCGGCGAGAAACTCAAGGAACGCGCGGAACCCGGCCTCTAGCACGGTCTCATCGGCGGTGCCCGCGGGCAGCGCGCGGGTCGCGGTGACCACCCGGCCGGCCATCAGCTGCCGGCCCTCGCCGGTGGCCGCGAGGAAGCAGTCCTCCTTGTCCGCGAAGTGGACGTAGAAGGCGGCCCGCGACACCCGCGCGCGGCGCACGATGTCGGCGACCGTGACGGCCGCGTACCCGGATTCGGCGACAGCGGCGATCGCGGCCCGGCGCAGCCGCTGCAGCTGGGACGCCCGGACATCCGGCGCCGGGAGGCGGCTGCGGCCTCGCGGCAGGCCAGGTTTCCCCTCGTGCGTGCGGGCGAGCGTGCCCGCTTGCGTGGCGTCCGGCATGGGCCTAGAGTAACGGGAAAATTCCTAAAGTACGAAAACGTACTTTAGCTGTGCGCACGTCAGTGACGACGTGGTGCGAAAAGGGGTCGCAGGATGACAGCAACGGTGCAGGGCAGTCCGGCGGCCAGGCCGGTGCAGGGCCTCTGGCGGCGTCAGCTCCACCACTACCCGAACACAGGGCCGCGGATAACCTACCTGGCGATCGTGGTGCTCGCGACGATCGTGCTCTACTACCAGTTCTACATCCCTGGCGCGGTGTCCCCGGCGATCATCGCGCACTTCGGGATGACGTTTAACTACTACGTGTACATCATCGTTGTCGCCAACGCGGTGGGTGCCTTCGGGTCTCTCGCGGCGGGCCTCGCCGACCGGTGGGGCCGCGCCAACCTCGTCGCGTACGGGCTGGTCATCACCGGTGCGCTGATTCTGTTCGGTGTGCCGAACGCGCCCAACGAGCTGACCTACGCGATCCTGTTCGCGGCGGTCGGCGTCGTCGAGGGCATCATCCTGGTCGCGACGCCGGCGCTGGTGCGGGACTTCTCCCCGCAGCTCGGCCGGGCCTCTGCCATGGGGTTCTGGACCCTCGGGCCTGTCGTCGGCAGCCTGGTGGTCGCCGTCGTGTCCAGCAACACGCTCAGCCACCTGGTGGCGTGGCAGGACCAGTTCATCATCTGCGGCATCGTCGGTCTCGTCGTCGCGGCGATCGCGGTCGTCGGGCTGCGCGAGCTCTCCCCGCCGCTGCGGGACCAGCTCATGGTGTCCATCAGGGACCGCGCGCTGATCGAGGCCAAGGCCCGCGGACTGAAGGTCGATGAGCTGCTGCACCGCCCGTGGCGCCAGATGCTGCACCTGGACGTCATCGGCTCGGCGTTCGCGATCGCGGTGTTCCTGATCTTCTACTACACGGCGGTCGGCTTCTTCACCGTCTACTTCGCCGCGCTGCACGGTTACTCGCTGTCGACGGCCAACAGCCTCGGGAACTGGTTCTGGGCGTTCGACGCGGGAGCGCTGATAGTGGTCGGGATCCTCTCGGACATCGTCCGGGTGCGCAAGCCGTTCATGGCGTGCGGCGCCGTGGGCGCGATCGTGATGACGATCATCTTCCTCAACCTGGGCAGCGGCACGGGGTACAGCACGTTCGCGATCGTGATCAGCTTCCTTGCCGTCTTCCTCGCGATCGCGTACGCGCCGTGGATGGCGGGCTACACCGAGACCGTCGAAAAGCACAACCCCGCGCTCACCGCGACCGGCCTGGCCATCTGGGGGTGGATCATCCGGGCGGTGATCGCCATCTCGCTCCTCATCCTGCCGGCCGTGGTCGGCTCGATGACGCCGCTTGTCACCTACGGCCCGACGGTCACCACGCTGTCGGTCAAGTACGCGCCGGAACTGGCCACGCTCGCGGCGATCTCTCCCAAGACGCAGGCCGCGCTGGCGGCGAACCCGACCGCGGCGGCCCCCGCGGCCGTCGCGGAGATCGCGACGGCCTTCCACATCGGCCCGGCCGCCGCGACCGCCCGGTTCACCGCGCTCGGGACCGTGCCCACATCGGACCTGGCGTATATGAAGGCGCACGGATCGCAGGTCGTCACCGCCGCGGCGGCGGCGCCCGGTGAGTGGAGGAACTGGTGGTGGGTCTGCGTCGGCGGCCAGGTGCTGTTCCTGCCGCTGATCCTGCTGATGGCCGGCCGCTGGAGTTCGCGCCGCGCCCGCAAGGACGCCGACGAGCACGAGCGCCGGGTGCAGGAGGAGCTCGCCACCCTGGAGACGTGAAGCAAGCCGGGAGGTCCAGAGCCGGGGCTGAGGCTCGAGCTCAGCGGACGATCTCGACGAGCAGCACCCAGGCGCCGTAGCCGGCGCCCGCGATGCCGAGCAGCGAGGCCGGCACCAGCCAGTAGAAGCCGCCGCCCCAGTGCGCCAGGAACGACAGGCCCGCCAGGGTGCCCGGGATCGTCGCCGCCGCGCTGATCGTGATCCGGGACGCCGACCACAGCAGCGGCGAGTCCGGGTGCTGCCGCCGGAACCGCAGCTGAATTCGCAGCGTGATGACCAGCAACGGCACCACGATGACCAAGATCTCCGCGCCAAGCAGCCGGACGTTCTGGGGGACCAGGGCCAGCGCGGAGCTGATCACGACGAACAGCAGGGATGCCAGCGTCTCGGCCGCCCGGGAGGGCAGCATCGAGGGGCCCTTGAGTATGTGCTCGAGGTTGATCGACACCGCGACGAACAGCAGGCCGGTCAGCGCCGCGGCGGCGCTGACTACGGCGGTGAAGAACGGCTGCCAGTCGGCAACGGTAAAGCTATGCATCAGCCGCACAATAGCGGGGCAACCGATTCGCGCGCACCGCGTGCCGACAGGTCGCGCCGCACCCTGGACGCGGTGCTGGCGGCGGCCGAACCCGGATGATCAGGCAGGCACGACGTACGGGAAGTTGCCGTCCCGCATGTCCCTGGCCACCGATGGCTTCAGCCCGGAGGGCACGGCCGTGCCGGCGACCAGGGACAGCATGACCTCGGGCGCGTTGTCGGCCAGCGTCCTGCCGTTACGGCCGGCGAACCCATAGGTCGCGGGCGTCCCGACCACGTAGGCCAGCACGTCGGGGAACAGTTCGCGGGCCACGGTCTGGCCGTAGCCGTGCGGATCGTCGCTGGTGCCGCTGGCCGCCACGACGGCGGCGACCTGGCCGGCGATGTGCCTGCCGTCGGCGTCGAAGTCCCCGGCGGGGTGCCGGGCATTGGCCGGGTTGGAGAAGTCGGTGTCGGCGGGCCAGAAGATCGGCCACATCATCGGGTGCCCGGCCCGGTTGATCTGCCGCCAGCCGCCGGCGTCGGTCGCGAGCTTGGTGGCGCACCATACGCCGGCGCGGGCCCCGGGCCGCAGCCGCGAGTGCTCGTGGGAGACCTCAAGCACGATCGATTCGACGGTCGTGCCGGCGAAGCTGTTCTTCGCCTCTTGCGGGCGCCACGCCGACAGGTCCACCGCGGCGCCCTTGGCCACGGCCCCGTTGACGATGTCCAGCAGCGACAGGTCGATGTAGAAGGAGTCGGCGGCGCGCCCGGCCCAGATCCGCGTTCCGTCGCCGATGGCGGGCTCGCCGGTGCGGCCCTGCAGCAGCAGGCCGCCGGTCGCGGCGTCCTCGCGCGCCTCGCCGGCCGCGAGGAAATGCAGCCGCAAGGGCTGGCGGCCGTCTGGCCCCGGCTCGCCGAACGACACCCGGTAGGTCACGTTCTCGAAGTCTGACTCGTCGAAGTGCACCTTGAACTCGTACCGTGCCTCCGGGTGGAAGCCCGGCTCGGCACGGGCGCCGGTGATGTCGGAGTTGACGTCCATGACGAACACCGTGCTGCCCTCGCCGGGGAAGACATACAGGTCGTCGATGTACAGCTGGCCGTTCTGGCTCGCTAGCGGCGTGTCAAGATGATGCGACATGGAGTTGCCCTTCTGTTGCTGCCGATGTCTTTGGTGTTATTGATGCTTATGAAGTTTCTTTCCTCATCGGCGGCGTCCGTACCCCTCACGCGCCCGCCAGCCCGGGGCCGCACCCGGGGACGGTGACGTCCGTCCCTGGCTTCCCGGCGCGGAATATGGGTCAATGGGCACGTGTCACCGCAGCCGTCCGCGGCTAAAGCCGTCGTGCAGGCCCACGGCCTGGTCGTCCGCAGAAGCAGCCACACGATCCTGGATGACCTGACGTTCAGCATCGCGCCCGGCCAGGTCACCGGGCTGCTCGGGCCGAGCGGATGCGGGAAGACCACGCTGATGCGCACGCTCGTCGGGGTCCAGGCGATCACCGCGGGAGACGTGACGGTGCTCGGCCTGCCCGCCGGGCACCCGCGGCTGCGGGACCGCGTCGGGTACTCGACACAGGACCCTGCCGTCTACCCCGATCTCACGCTGGCCGAGAACCTGCGCTATTTCGGCACGGTGCTCGGCCTGCGGCGGGACCGGCTGAAGGCGGCCACGAGCAAGACGATCGGGGAGCTCGACCTCAAGGGCATGGAAGACAGGCTGGTCGGCACGTTCTCCGGCGGCCAGCTTGCCCGGGTCGGCCTCGCGGTCGCCCTGCTCGGCACCCCCGACCTGCTCGTCCTCGACGAGCCGACGGTGGGCCTTGACCCGGTGCTCCGCCACGACCTGTGGCAGATGTTCCACCGCCTCGCCGACTCGGGGACGACCCTGCTGGTTTCCAGCCACGTGATGGACGAGGCGGCCAGGTGCGACTACCTGCTGTTCATGCGCGACGGCAGGTTCCTCGCCGAGGCGACATCGGCGCAGATCCGCCAGCAAACGGGCGCGGCCGACCTCGAGGCGGCGTTCCTGCAGCTCGCCACGGGCACCGGGCAGGAGGCCGCGCGGCGATGAACGGCGAGTTCGCGATCAGCTGGACGCTCACCCGGGCGACAGCGCTGCGCGTCCTCGCGCAGCTGCGGCACGATCCGCGGACGGTGGCGATGATGCTCGCGGTTCCCAGCGTGCTGATGATCCTGCTGCGGTATGTGCTCAACAACCCGGTGGCGCTCGACCGCTTCGCGCCCGTCTACATCGGCGTGTTCCCGTTCGTCATCATGTTCATCGTCGCGGCCATCACCACGCAGCGCGAGCGCGCCCGCGGCACGCTGGAACGCCTGATGGCCATGCCGCTCGGCAAGCTCGACCTGCTGGCCGGCTATGCGATCGCGTTCGGCCTGGTCGCGTGCGTCCAGGTGACCGTGGTGCTGGTCATCTCGCTGACCTGGCTCGGGGTGAGCACGCCCGGCTCGGCCGTGCCGATGGCGGTCATCGCCGTCCTCGACGCGGTCCTCGGCATGTCGCTTGGCCTGTTCGCCAGCGCCTTCGCCCGCTCGGAATTCCAGGCGGTGCAGTTCATGCCGGCGCTCGTGCTGCCGCAGGCGCTGCTGTGCGGCCTCGTCGTGGCCAGGAGCGCGATGACCCCCGTGCTGCGCTGGCTGTCGGACGTGCTGCCGCTGTCCTACGCGGTCGACGCCATGCAGCGCATCGGCGCCAGCGCCGCGTGGAGCGCCGCGGTCAGCGCGGACGTCGCCGTCATCCTCGCGTTCACCGCCGTCGCGCTGGTCGGCGGGGCGCTCACCCTCCGCCGCCGCACCCGCTGAGCCCCTAGCCCGGCAGCTCGCGCCCGGCCGCATCCTCGCGCGCCTCCGGGATGACTTAGGACCCGAGCCGCAGGTTTATTGTCCGTTTTATACACATTTCTGTCTGCCGCTCGGGTCCTATCTTGCGCCGGGGCGTCCGGATAGTGAGACAACAGGTCAGACCGCGCGGCGCGCGTGCCACGCGCGGCGCGGGCTCTTGCCGGGAATTCTCCGTGCTCAGCAGGTAGGGTGCCGGGTATGCGCAACGTTGAGCCCGAGGTGTTCCTGGTCGCGCGGCCGCAGGTCGACTACGAGGCGCTCGCCGCCTACCTGCGCGAGGTCGGCGGGGAAAGCTGGCTGGAGCGGCTGGACCGCGACCAGCTCGGCAACGACGCGCAGAACCTCGTCGAGTTCGCCGGCAAGATCTGCTACCGCTCCTGGGAGCCGGGCCTGAACCCGAACGTCCGCCGCGTCCGCGACGACCAGGTCAGGTACCTGGAGAACATCCTGCGCAGCGGCCACGGGTCCGTCCTTGAGCACGTCAGCTTCACGTTCGTGCTGCACAACGTGAGCAGGGTCTTCACCCATGAGGTGATCAGGCACCGTCCGGGAACGGCCATCTCGCAAGAGTCGCTGCGGTTCGTTCGGCTCGATGAATTGCCTTTCTGGTTCCCCGCCTGGGCCAGGGAGGACCCGGAGCTCATGAAGCGGGCCACGGCGCTGCTCGCGGAAATGGAGGCATTCCAGCAATGGATGTCCGAGCACTTCGGGCTGGATGACGACGGCGTGCCGATGCACGAGAAAAAGCACAAGACCTCGTTCATGCGCCGCTTCGCCCCCGACGGGGTGGCGACAGGCCTGGTATGGACCGCGAACATCCGGGCGCTTCGGCACACGATTGAAATGCGCACCGACCCAGGGGCCGAGGAGGAAATCCGCCTGGTGTTCGGGAAAATCGGGGAGATAATGCGCGCGGAGGCGCCGGCGCTGTTCGGCGATTACCAGGTCACGGACGGCGCCTGGGTGCCCGGCTGGCGGAAGGTCTAGGACGCTCGATCGGGGCGGCCGGGGCGCCCTGGGCGGCCGGTCACGGGAGCGGCTCGTCCGGCAGGTCGTAGTGCAGCAGCCCGGCTGGCACGCCAAGCGCGCGCAGCGCCGCGACCGTCTCGACGATCATCTGGTCCGGGCCGCTGACGTACACCTCCCGGTCCTTCCAGTCGGCGTGCGCCGCCAGCAGGGGGATCGCGCCGTGCCTGGTGCCCCCGGCCCTTTCCTGTGACGTCGCCGGGATCACCTGCAGCCACGGGAAATCCAGCTCCATCTGGCGCAGCGCGGGCAGGTCGTACAACTCGGACTCGGTCCTGGCGCCGTGGTAGAGCACGATGTCCCGCCGCTGGCGGGTGCCTGTGACGGCCTCGGCGATGGCCTTCAGCGGGGCGAGCCCCGTGCCGCCGGCCAGGCAGAGCACGGGGCGCTGCGATTCGGTGTCCGCGGTCATCTGGCCTTCGGCCCGGCCGAGCAGCAGGATGTCGCCCGTGCGCAGGTGGTGTACCAGCGTGGTGCTGACGAGCCCCCCGGCGATCGCGCGCACGTGCAGCGTGAGCGAGCCGTCCGGGCGGGGCGCGTTGGCGATCGAGTAGTTGCGCCACAGCCGCGGCCAGCGCGGCGTCTGCACGGAAAGGTGCTGGCCGGCCAGGTAAGGGAACGGTTCCGACGGCTGCACGGTCAGCACGGCGACCTGCGGGGTGCGCAGCTGGTGGCCGGTGACCTCGGCGGTCCACCAGGCGGGTGCGTGCGCGGCGTCCTCCTCGGCCGCGGCGATCATGATCTCGGCGGCGCGGTCGACCGCGGCCTCCCAGTCCTGGTTGCCCGCGTCCTTGCCGGGGGGCGTGAACCTGTCCGCCGTTACCCGCAGCGCGGACCGGACCGCCGGGTAGTGGTCTTTGCGCACCCCGAACTTGCGGTGCGCGCGGCCGAGCGCGCTGAGATAAGCGGTCAGCCCGTCGTCGTCATCCGCCGTCCCGCTGACCATTTCCGGAGGCATTGCCGCGATCTGGCGTAGCGCTGCGTAAAGACGCTGTCGCTGAGTGTGCATATCGGCCGGAAACATGGCACTGATCTCTGGTTCTGCGGAAAACAGATGTGCATAGAAATAACCCATCGCCGCATCGCAGACAGCCTCGTTCAGGAAGAATGGCGGTGTGCCCGGGGCGGGGGTCCCTGACCCGTCGGACTGTTGCGTCACAGCGCTCAGTGTTGCACCCACGGCAGAGTGTCACAAGAGAATCCGGCATGACGGGATAGGCATAGCGTGATTGGCGAGGAGGGCGAGATGGGCCGTCCGATCATCGGTATCACGAGCGAGCTCGAAGCGGCTCACTGGGGAGACTGGATACGGGAGGCCGTGATCTCGCCTGTCAGCTATACGCGCGCCGTCGAGCGGGCGGGAGGGGCGCCCGTCGTGCTGCCGCCGGTGCCCCCGGACTCGGTCCGCGACTTCGTGGCCGGGCTGCACGGGCTGGTCTTCGCCGGGGGCAGGGATCTTGACCCCGCGCTGTACCAGCAGCAGCGGCTGGACGAGACCGACCTGCCCGAGCACCGCAGGGACCGGTTCGAGCTCGTGCTGATGCGCACGGCGATCGAGGCCGGGCTGCCGTTCCTAGCGATCGGCCGCGGCCTGCACGTGCTTGCCGTGGCGCGCGGCGGCGCGCTGACCCAGCACCTGCCCGACCACCGCCCCGACCGGGCGCGCTACCTGCCGCACCAGGTGCGGCTGTCCGATGACAGCCTGCTCGGCCGCCTGCTCGGCACGCAGGGCGAGGTGCCCGCCGCGCACCACCAGGCGCCGAGCCGGATCGGCGAGGGGCTGGTCGTGGCCGGGTGGTCACCGGACGACGAGGTGGTCGAGGCGCTTGAGGTGGCGGGCCATCCGTTCGGCGTCGGCGTCCACTGGCACCCAGAAGAGGGCGACGACCCGCGCCTGATGGCCGCGCTCGTCGAGGCGGCGAGCCAGCGCGCCGCACCGCCGGCACAGCCGCAGGGACAGGCCCAGCAGGGAAAGCACCAGCAGCAAAAACAGCCGCAGCAGAAGGCTAGAGCGGCAGCTCGTAGCCGCTGAACCAGTGCGCGCGCACCCAGTTGATCGCCGACGTCCACGCCCCGGTCACCTCGAGGACCCCGACGACGATCAGCAGGGCGCCGCCGATGCGGCTGACCGTCCGCGCGTTGCGGCGGAAGAACCCGAGCACGTTCACCACCCGCTGGAACGCCACGGCGACGATGAGGAACGGGATGCCGAGGCCGAGCCCGTAGATGAACGCGAGGAACGCGCCGCGGGCCGCGGTGCCCGACGAAGCGGACAGCGCCAGGACGGCGGTCAGCGTCGGGCCGATGCACGGCGACCAGCCGATGCCGAACAGCACGCCGAGCAGCGGCGCGCCGGCCAGCCCCGCCTGCGGCCGGAACGACGGGCGGACGATCCGCCCCGCGAGGCTGAAGCGGTCGAACGCGCCCGCGAACAGCAGGCCGAGCAGGATCGTGATGCCCCCGAGCACCTGGGTCAGGCCCGTCTCATGGGCGCGGAGCATGTGACCGAGCCAGCCGACCGCCATGCCGTACGAGGCGAAGACGAGCGAGAACCCGAGCACGAACAGGGCGGTCCCGGCGACCGCCCGGCCCCTGGACGGCGCCGCCGGCCCGGCCGCGGCGGTCCTGGTCTGGGTGGTGGTGACCCCGCCACCGCCAGCCGAGCCCGAGCCCGACCCCGAGCCCGTGCCGATGCCCGCGACGGCGACGGCGCCTTCGGCAGCCCCGTCCGCGCCGGCGCCGGCCGCCCCAACCCCGGCGCCCGCCCCGGACATTCCCGTGATGTACGCCAGGTAGCCGGGGACGAGCGGCAGGCAGCACGGGGAAAGGAACGTCACCGCGCCCGCCGCGGCGGCGACCGGCATCGCCAGGATCAGCGGCCCGGACGTCACCAGGTGTTGGATGCTCATCCCCGCGGCTTGCCGGCGGTCGGCGTTGACATGGCACAAGTATGACCGACATCGGACCGCACGCGCCGAACGCCTCCGGCTGAACCGATATGGTTACCGGTGTGAATTCGGTCGCTGTCAGGCCCCCGGGTAGCCGGCTGGTGCGGGCCGGCGCCATCGCCTTCCTCGCCGTGGTGATCAGCTGGGTCGCCTACGCGGTGATCAGCGGGAAGGGCGGCGCGCTCGACACGGTGGACCTGACCGTGTACCGGGACGGCGGGCTGATCGTCAGGCACATCCGCCCGTACTACGACCCGCACGACGCCGCGCCGCTCTACGACTGGGGCGGCTACAGCTCGCTCGCGCTCAAGTTCACCTACCCGCCGTTCGCCGCTGTCGCGTTCGCGCTGGTCTCCTACATCCCGTGGGCGCCGCTGTGGGTGGCCTCTGTGATCGTGAACATGGTCTCGCTGGTGGCGGCGCTGTGGTTCACGTTCGGCGGCCTCGGCTACACCGACCGCCGGGTGCGGCTCGGCGCGACGCTGGTCGCGGCGGCGGTCACGTTCTGGCTGCAGCCGGTGGTGCGCACGATCTACCTGGGCCAGATCAACCTGATCCTGATGGCGGCGATCATCTGGGACATGTGCCAGCCCCGCGAGGGCCGGTGGTGGAAGGGGGCGGCGACCGGCGTCGCCGCCGGCATCAAGCTCACCCCGCTGGTCTTCGTCCCGTTCCTGCTGGTCACGAGGAAGTTCCGCGAGGCGGCCGTGACAACGGGCGCTTTCCTGGCCACCGTGCTCGTCGGGTGGGCGTTCCTGCCCGGCGACTCGGACAAGTGGTGGCTGCAGGGATTGATGTTCTCCGACGGCAACCGGACCGGGTTCACCGGCTGGGCGGGCAACCAGTCGCTGCGCGCCCTGATCACCCGGCTGAGCGGGAGCATCGACGCGGGCACCAGGCCATGGCTCGCCGCCGCGGCGGTGGCGCTCGTGCTCGGCATCCTGGCCGCGTACCTGCTCGAGCGGGCCGGCTACCACGTGCCCGCGATCCTGGCGACCGCGCTGACCGGCCTGCTGATCTCGCCGATCAGCTGGGACCACCACTGGGTCTGGGTCGCCCCGGGCGTCGCGGTCGCCGGGCACTACGCCATCCGGGCCTGGCGGACCGCGCATTCGGCCGCCGGCCGGTGGCGCGCCCGCGGGATCGGCGCGCTGGCCGTCGGCATGATCTTCATGTTCGCCGCCTGGCCGGACGCGATCTGGGAGCACGCGCGAAACCTCGGCAAGTTCTCGCTCGGCTTCCTGTGGGCGCCTCCGAATACCACTCCCCTCCTGTTCAGCAAGTACGGCGATCAGCCGTGGTACGTCGAATACCACTGGCACGGCTTCCAATTGCTCTGGGGCAACGCCTACATCCTGTCCGGCATGGCCCTGCTCCTGATCCTGCTCGGCATCGGATTCAGCCTCAGGCGCACCGCCCCCGCACCGCCGGCCGCCGAGCCATCCTCCCTGCCCGCATCCGTTTTCTTATCCCGAACGGACCGGCCCGGCTGTCCCGGCAAAAGGGGCATTCCGCTTGACTGCCCGGCGCGGGCGCTGCGACGATTTCCGCCAATGCGCACGGCGTTAAATGCGGCGTTCAAGGGCGGGGTCCGAATGCGTTACCTGGGGGCAATGGCGCTCCTGCTGGCCTCTATTGCCTGCTTGGCTTTCTTTGCCGGCGGGCGGGCCTGGGCCGCGGGGACGGCGTCCCCGAGTGCGCCCGCGCCGCTCGGCGGGCCGTCAGGGGAGAAACTCACCCAGGTGGCCGCCGACACCTGGACGACCACGGTGTACCTGGACACCAGGGCGCTGTGCCTGGGAAAGACCGACTTCGACCTGCTGACCGGCACCCCGGACACTGACACGCGCGACACGGCGCCGCAGTACGTCGGCGGGCTGGCGTGCGGCGCGAAGGCGGTCGCCGCGCACCCGGTCACCGAAGTGGTGCTCAGCTTCACCCCGGATCCCCCGCTGCCGGAGGTTCCCGAGTCGGCCACGCTGGCGGTCACGCCGCCGCTTGCCGCGCTGGACCTGGGCGCCCCGCCGCTCGAGCTCACGCTCAGCGTGCGCCGCGCGGTCTCGGCGTTCCAGTACGCGTGGATTCCCGTGGGCTGCGGCGTCGGGCTCGCCGCGGCGCTCGTCGGGATCACCATGCTGCTCGGCGTACCGCGGCCGAACGGCAGGCGGGTGCACATGCACCGGGTCGCCTTCTGGCGGATGCCGCTGTACGCGTCGTCGGCCTGGACGTTCGGCGACAGCTGGGCGACGAACATCACCGCGGTGGGCGCCGTGGTCGGCACCGTGCTCACCGCATCCGGCACCGTCGGCGAACTGCTGCCCGGGCTCGAACTCGGCCGGTTCAGCCTGCTGATCGCGCTCGCGGGCGGGATCACGGTGGTCGCGCCGATGCTGTTCGGCGTGCTGAACTACCGGTACAGCAGGCAGGACCCGGCCACCGCGGGGATGGTGGCGATCTGCCTGCCGCCAGAAACCTCCCCCGGCGACCCCGGCGTCAAGATCGGCGTGCCCGCCGGCGGGAGCATCGCCGTGCCCGGGCAGCCCAGCCTGACCGCTCCCGCGGGCGCGATGCTCACCGTGTCCGCGGGCACGCCCGGCACGGGCGGGGTCAGCCAGCGGGCGCTCGTCTTTCCCGGCGGCACCGACATCGCGGTGACCCCCGGCCAGCGGGTCATGCTCAGCGTGTCAGGTAGCGTCACGGCCGACCTCGTGGTCCCGACGGGCGCGGCGATCTCGTTCCTCGGCCAGGCCAGCGTCGGCGTGCCGGGAGGCGCCGACGTGGAGGCAGCGGCCGAGACGCCGGCGGGCGAGCCTGCCAAGGCGCGTCGCAAGCCAGCGAAGAACTATCCGCGCGAGTTCCTCATTCCGCGCAGCGACGAGGTCGTCGCGGCGCAGATGTGGTCGATGCTGGCCGCGTCGTGCCTGACGGTGTTCGGGATCGGGGCCGAGATCGGCGTCATCGGCTGGGTGCTCGGCTACGACCTGATCGTCGCGCCGCAGTGGGCGCGGGTGGCCAGCGTGCTCGTCGCGGCCGCGGCGGCGGCGCTGGTCCTCGGCTACGGCGTCTCCGCGATCCGCGCGCTGGCCGACACGCGGGAGGGGACCACCCTCAGCGGCGCCCGGGGGTCGTCGTTCATGCTCTGACCGGCGGACAATGGCTGTCATGGCGAGTTCTAACGAGGCCGTGGCGTCGCTGCTGCGGGAGTACGCCGAACTGCTGGCGATCACCGGCGGCGACCCGTTCCGCGCGCGGAACTACGAGAAGGCCGCGAAGGCGGTCGCCGGCCACCCGCGGGACACCGGCGTGATGAGCGAGGCCGCGCTCACCACGATCCCCGGCGTCGGCAAGTCGATCGCGGCCAAGATCGCCGAGTACCAGCGCCATGGCACGTTCGCGGCCCTGGAGGACCTGCGGGCCCGCATCCCGCCGGGGGTCCGCGACCTCACCCGGGTGCCGGGCCTCGGGCCGAAGCGGGCGCTGCAGCTCAGCGCCGAACTCGGCGTTGGTTCGGTCGCGGAGCTGCGCGAGGCGGTCGCGGCCGGACGGCTGCGCGACCTCGGCGGGTTCGGCGCCAAGAGCGAGGAGCGCATCCTGCGCGGCCTCAGCGTGCTGACCCAGGGCCGGGTGCTGGTCAACGTCGCGATGGGCGCGGCGACCGAGATCGTCGCCGCGCTGGCGCCGCGGTGCGAGCGGGTTGCGTACGCCGGCTCGCTGCGCCGGATGCGGGAGACGATCGGCGACGTCGACATCCTCGCGACCGCGGCCGACGAGGCGGCCGCCGGGCGGATCACGGACGCGTTCCGGGCACTCGGCGGCGCCGAGGTCATCGTCTCCGGCCCGACCAAGACCTCGATCAGGACAGACCGCGACCTCCAGGTCGACCTGCGCGTGGTCAGGCCGCAGTGCTGGGGCGCCGCGCTGCAGTACTTCACCGGCTCGCAGGCGCACAACGTCGCCGTACGCCAGATCGCGGTGCGACAGGGCCGCAAGCTCTCCGAGTACGGCCTGTTCCAGGACGACACGGTCATCGCGAGCGGAACCGAGGAGGCCATCTACGCGGCGCTGGGCATGGACTGGGTCCCGCCGCCGATGCGCGAGGACACCGGCGAGGTCGAAGCCGCGCTGCGAAGACAGACGCCACGGCTCGTTCTGGATGAAGATCTTCGCGGGGACCTGCACACGCACACCAATCTCACAGACGGTGTGGCGAGCCTGGAAGAGATGATCGCGGCCGCGGAGAAAAAGGGCTACGACTATTACGCGGTCACCGACCACGCGCCGAACCTGGTCATGCAGCGGATGACCGACGAGAAGATGCTGGCCCAGCGCGCGCGCCTGGCCGCGATCAGCTCAGGTATGACGCTGCTGCACGGCACGGAGCTGAATATCGCGCCGGACGGCTCGGTGGACTGGGGGCCGGATTTCCTGGCGGGCTTCGACATCTGCGTCGCGTCGGTCCACTCCCACTTCGACCAGGACCGCAAGGAGATGACCAGGCGGTTGATCGCGGCCTGCGAGAACCCGTACGTGAACGTCATCGGCCACCCGCTGACCCGCAAGATCGGCCGCAGGCCGCCCGTCGACGTGGACGTGGGCGAGCTGTTCCTGGCGTGCGCGCGCACCGGCACCGCCCTGGAGGTCAACGCCTCGCCGGAGCGGCTCGACCTGCCAGGCGAGCACATCAGGGCGGCTCGGGACGCGGGATGCAAGTTCGCGATCGACACGGACGCGCACTCGGTCACCCACCTGGACAACATGAAGTACGGCGTCGGGACCGCCCAGCGCGGCTGGCTCACCCCGGACGACGTGATCAACGCGTGGCCGCTGGAGCGGCTGCTGGAATTCCTGCGCAAGGGGCGCCGGTTATAGTTACTGACGAGTAGCATAAGGCCAGGCGCACAGGAGGAGCAGCCGATGCGGGCACGCGATGTGGTCTTCGTCGACGGCGTACGCACGCCGTTCGGCAAGTCAGGGCCGACGGGCATCTACGCGCACGTACGGGCCGACGACCTGGTGGTCCGGGTGATCAGGGAACTGCTGCGGCGCAATCCCACCCTGCCCAAGGACCGGATCGGCGAGGTCGCGATCGCGGCCACCACGCAGATCGGCGACCAGGGGCTGACGATCGGGCGCACCGCCGCGATCCTCGCGGGCCTGCCGCAGACGGTGCCCGGCTTCGCGATCGACCGCATGTGCGCGGGCGCGATGACCGCGGTGACCGCCGTGGCGGGGGAGGTCGCGCTTGGCGCGGTCGACGTCGCGATCGCGGGCGGCGTCGAGCACATGGGCAGGCACCCGATGGGCGAGGGCGTCGACCCGAACCCGCGGTTCGTCTCCGAGCAGCTCGTCGACTCCTCGGCGCTGTCGATGGGCATGACGGCGGAGAACCTGCACGACCGGTTCCCCGCGATCACGAAGGCCCGCGCCGATGAGTACGCCGCCGCGAGCCAGCGCAAGCTCGCGCAGGCCTACACGGCGGGCAAGATCCAGCCCGACCTGGTGCCGATGGCGATCAGGACGCCGGCTGGTGCTGGCGAGCAGGAACTCGGCTGGGGCTGGGCGACGACGGACGAGCCGCCGCGCCCGGACACCACGGCGCAGGCCCTGGCCGGGCTGAAGACGCCATTCCGGCCCCACGGCCGGGTAACCGCCGGCAACTCCTCGGGGATCAACGACGGGGCCACCGGCTGCGTGATCGCGGCCGAGGAGGTCGCCCGTGAGCTTGGCCTGACCGCGAAGATGCGGCTGGTGGACTTCTCGTTCGCGGGCGTCGGGCCCGAGGTGATGGGCATCGGCCCGGTGCCCGCCACCGAGACGCTGCTGGCCAGGAACAACCTGACCATGGACGACATCGGGCTGATCGAGATCAACGAGGCGTTCGCCGTGCAGGTGCTCGCCTTCCTCGACCACTTCAAGATCGACGGCGACGACCCGCGCGTGAACCCGTGGGGCGGGGCGATCGCGCTCGGCCACCCGCTCGCCTCCTCGGGGGTCCGGCTGATGATCCAGCTCGCCCGCGAGTTCGCCGAGCACCCGGATGTCAGGTACGGGCTGACGACGATGTGCGTGGGACTTGGCATGGGCGGCACGGTGCTGTGGGAGAGGAGCTAGGAAATGACCACGATCCCGAACGGTCCCGGCTTGCTCCTCCTGGAGAACGACTACCCGGATGAGGTGGTCACCCGGGCGATCGTCCGCGACGTGGACCTGGGCGCTGTCGCGCCCGGCGCCGGCGTGCTCGCGCTGGTCACGCTCGATAACGGGCACGACCACACCAAGCCGAACACGTTCGGGGTCCGCGGCCTGCTGTCGCTGAACGCGGCCCTGGACGATCTCGCCGCGCGCGCTGCGCGCGGCGAGATCGCCGCCGTCGGCGTCACCGGCAAGCCGTTCGTCCTCGCCGCCGGCGCGGACCTGGACGGCGCGGCGCTGGCCGACACCCGGGAGAAGGCGCTGGCCATCGGACGGCTCGGGCACGCGGTGTTCCGCCGGCTCGGCGAGCTCGGCGTGCCGTCGTTCTGCTTCATCAACGGGGTGGCGCTCGGCGGCGGGCTCGAGGTCGCGCTGCACTGCGCCTACCGGACGATCTCCTCGGGCGCCGGCATGGTCGCCCTGCCCGAGTGCTTCCTCGGCCTGGTCCCCGGCTGGGGCGGCACCTACCTGCTGCCGCGGCTGATCGGGCCCGCCGCCGCGCTGAAGGTGATCATCGAGAACCCGCTGTCGCAGAACAAGATGCTGCGCGGCCCCGAGGCGTTCGGGCTCGGCATCGCCGACGCGATGTTCGAGCCCGCGGACTTCCTCGAGGAGTCGCTGCGCTGGGCGGCCGGGGTGCTCACCGGGTCGGCGACGGTGCCGCGTTCCTCGCCGGCATCCGCGGCGGACTGGGACGCGGCGGTTGCCGCCGCGCGGTTCTTCACCGACGGCAAGCTGCACGGCGCGGCCCCGGCGCCGTACCGGGCGCTTGAGCTGGTCGCCGGGGCGCGGACCAGGACCCGCGACGAGGGGTTCGCGGCCGAGGACGAGGCGCTGGCCGACCTGCTGCTCAGCGACGAGCTGCGCGCCGGGCT
Organism: Trebonia sp.; assembly: GCF_030042015.1. Classification (GTDB taxonomy): domain Bacteria; phylum Actinomycetota; class Actinomycetes; order Streptosporangiales; family Streptosporangiaceae; genus Trebonia. Next base: position 38,341 of record NZ_JASIAL010000348.1, read on the forward strand.
GTACGCCTTCGACCTCGTCCAGAAGCGGGCGAAGCGGCCGGCCGGGGCGCCGGACCGTTCGCTGGCCAGGCCTGTCACCAAGGTGGGGGTGGCGGGCGCCGGGCTGATGGCCGCGCAGATCGCGCTGCTTTTCGTCCGGCGGCTGCAGGTTCCCGTGGTGCTGACCGACCTGGACCAGGCCCGGGTGGACTCCGGCGTGGGGTACGTGCACGCGGAGATCGACAGGCAGCTCAGCCGCGGGCGCCTCTCGCCCGACGCGGCCAGCCGGCAGAAGGCGCTGGTGACCGGCTCGGTCTCGAAGGACGGCTTCGCCGACGCCGACTTCGTCATCGAGGCGGTCTTTGAGGAGCTTTCGGTCAAGAAGCAGGTGTTCGCCGAACTCGAGGCCGTGGTCCGGCCGGACTGCGTGCTCGCCACCAACACGTCGTCGCTGTCGGTGACCGCGATGGCCGCCGGCCTGGCCCACCCCGGGCGGGTGGTCGGCTTCCACTTCTTCAACCCCGTCGCGGTGCTGCCGCTGGTGGAGGTCGTCCGCGGCGCCTCGACCGACGACGCGGCCGTCGCGACCGCGCTCGCGGTCGGCGCCACGCTGAAGAAGAACTGCGTGATCGTCGCCGACCGGCCGGCGTTCGTGGTGAACCGGCTGCTGACCCGGTTCCTCGGCGAGTTCATCGCCGCGGTCGACGAGGGGACCCCGTTCGAGGTCGCCGAGCACGCCGCCGACCCGCTCGGCCTGCCGATGACCCCGTTCCTGCTGCTGCAGCTCGTCGGGCCCGCGGTCGCGCTGCACGTGGCGGAGACCCTGGCGGCCGCGTTCCCCGACCGTTTCGCCGTGTCGCCGAAGCTGCGCGCGCTGGTGGCGACCGGCAAGACCGCGGTCTACCGGCCGGACTTCTCCGTCGACCCGGACGTGCTCGCACTGCTCGCCGGCGGCGGGCACCCGTCGGCCGGCCCGGAGGTTCTCGCGCGGGCGCTGGAGGGGCTGGCCCAGGAGATCAAGATCATGCTCGACGAGGGCGTGGTCGCCGCGGCCGAGGACATCGACCTGTGCATGATCCTCGGCGCGGGCTGGCCGTTCCACCTGGGCGGCATCACGCCGTACCTGGACCGGACCGGGATCGCGGCCAAGGTCAACGGGGCGCAGTTCCACGGCTAGCACGGCCCTGGCGCTTCAGTCGGTGTCACCCGAGCCGATCTGTGATAAAAATGGTCCCATGCGGTATCTGTGAGTGATGCCGCGATTGCGTAGGCAACACGGCGGGCGCCGCGGTGCCGGCGTTGTACGGCGCCCTGGTGGCCCGTGCTGCGCCCTAGCCGCACGCGAAGCCATGCGGGGGGTGATGCGGGTGATAGACGACTGGAGGAAGGACGGGACGCGCCGGGCGAAGGCGGCGCTGATCGGCGACCACGGCGCCGACCGGCGCCGCCGCGATGCTGCCCGCCGCGCGTGCCTTCCGACAGCGATGGGATCGCTCGCGTGACGGCTGACTGGCGGCGCGATGAGGCACGCAGGGAAGAGGCCGCGCTGGTCGACGCGACGGTGCCGAACGCCGCCCGGGTCGCGGACTACCTTGATGGCGGCAAGGACAACTTCGAGGCCGACAGGAAGGCCGCCAGGTCGCTGGTCGCGGCGGCCCCCATCATCGGCCTGATCGCGCCCGCGTGGCGCGCTTTTCACCAGCGGGCGGTGCGGTACCTGGTACGCGAGGCTGGCGTGCGCCAGTTCATCTACGTCGGCGTGAGCCTGGCCGCGTCGAACGACACGAACGAGATCGTGTGGTCCGCTGACCCGCGGTGCCGCATCGTGTTCGCCGACAACGACCCCCTGGTGCTCGCTCATGCGCGGGCGCTCATGCGGCCCGTGCCCGACCGCGGCGCCGGCTCCCCACACGGCGCCACCGGCTACGTCGACGCTGACGTCAGCGAACCGGGCGCGATCGTGGCAGGCGCCAGGGAAACGCTGGACTTCGGCCAGCCGGTCGCGGTCATGCTGATGTTCATCCTGGCCTTCATCGAGGACACCGCCACGGCCGCGGGCATCGTGTCCTCGCTGGCAGGCGCGCTGCCGCCGGGCAGCCACGTGGTGATCCACCACATAGCGAGCGAGCTGAACCCCGCGCTTGAGATGGCCGCCCGCCGGTGGAACCAGATGTCGGAGCAGCAGATCACGCTCCGCTCCAAGGATGAGGTCGCCAGCCTGGTGGCGGGCCTGGAACTGGTCTCGCCCGGCCTGGTGCCGATCGGCGAATGGCGCCACGGACGGCACGACCCGCATTTCGAAGAGGTGATCCCGATGCACGCCGTGGTCGCGAGAAAGCCCATAGCACAAAGGGGACCCAGGTGAGCGATGACTGGCGAGATGAGGCGACACGGCGGGCGAAGGCTGAGCTGATCGACACCACGGTGCCGAATATCGCGCGGGCCGCCAACTACCTGGGCGGCGGCCGGGACAACTTCGAGGCCGACCGGAAGGCGATGCGGGCCATGATCGCGGTCGCGCCAGTCGTCGCTGCGATCGTGCCCGCCGTGCGCGCCTTCCACCAGCGCGCGGTGCGGTACCTGGCCGACGAGGCCGGGGTCAGGCAGTTCCTCGACGTCGGGCCGGGCCTGGCGACGTCGGGGCGCACGCACGAGGTCGCGCAGTCCGTGGACCCGCGCTGCCGCATCGTCTACGCGAGCAGCGACCCGATGGTGCTCACCCATGCCAGGGCACTGACGAAGTCCACGCCGGCTGGCACCATCGACTGCGTGGACGCGCACATTCGCGACCCCCGAGCGGTGGTGGCCGGCGCCCGGCGGACGCTGGACTTCGGCCAGCCGGTCGCGGTCTTGCTGCTGTCCACGTCCACGCTGTCGTTCATCGCCGACACCGGGGCGGCCGCCGCCCAGGTGTCCGCGCTGGTGACTGCGGTCCCGTCCGGCAGCTACATCGCCGTCTACCACCAGGCCAGCGACCTGCACCCCGCGATGCGGGCGGCCGCGCGCCGGTGGAACCACCTCTCGCGCCAGCAGGTCACCCACCGGTCCCGCCCGGAGGTCGCCAGCCTCGTCGACGGCCTTGAGCTCGTCCCGCCGGGACTCGTGCCCGTGTG
>NZ_JASIAL010000349.1:0-6358 GCF_030042015.1 Trebonia sp.
CCAATTCGGCCGGGCTGACCGGGCCGGCGTTCGTCCTCGAGGCGACGGCGCTGGGCCGCGGCCGCGACCTGCGTGCCTATTTCTCTGGCCAGAACCTCGTGCTGTGCGTCATCGGGGCGCCGCTGGTCGTCGCGGTCTGCTTCGCGCTGGCCGCCGCGGCCCGCGACCCCGGGATGGGAGTCGAGGCGACGCCGGTCGCCCTGGCCGGGCTCGGCGCCGCCCTGGGGCTGGGCAACCTGTTCAGTGCGGCGCTGCCCTACCCGATGGTCAGGCGGATCGGCACTCCTGTGCTCGTGGCCGCGCCGGGCTACGCCGCCTACCGGATTGGCGGCGTCATCGGCACCCTGGCGGGCACCGCGGCGCTGGCCGCGCCGGTGATCGTCGGGGCCGTGCTGGCCGCGACCGGGCCGGCCGCGATCCGGATCGGGGTGATGCTGCCGGCCGCGGCCGTGTACGGTTTCGCGCTCGCGGTCGCCGGCGTGCGGCTGGCCGCGAAGCTGGCCGAGAGCAAGATGCCCGAACTATGCCAGGCGGCGCTGCACACGGCGGCGTGACGGTTAGACCGCTCGTCCCCTGGAGCGCCCTATGACCGCCGGCAGCACGGGGAACTGTACAATCGGCCAGTGCTTTCCGGGTTTCATCACGTCACGCTGAACGTCACGGACCTGCCACGCGCCCGTGCCATTTATGAAGGCGTCCTCGGATTCGAGGTGGACCAGGACTTCCCCGGCGCGCGAATCGCGGAACCGGACATTCCGGACAGGGCGATTATCGGGGAGGAAAAGACCGGTCAGAGGTGGCCTTTTCCTTCCCGTTATCCAGGGGCGCGCGGCTACCGCCGTTGCCGGTAAACCGTCGCGGTTACGTCCGCGTCTTCCGGAAGTAGTCGCGTTAACCGCGAGGTGTTCAGTGAGGAACCATGTCCCAGATCAGGACGCGCGGTCTGCTGGCAATAGCACCGGCCATCGTGGCGGTGCTCGCCCTGGCCGCATGCGGCAACTCCCCGTCGGCAGCGGGTCCGGTACTTGTCAGCGCCTCGCAGGCAGCGACGAACTCCCAGCCGCCCCCGGCGAGCACCGCGAGCACCCGTCCGACGCTGACGGTGCCGTCGTTGAGCGCCATGCCGGCGAGCTACGCCCCGGGCGTCGAGTTTACGATTGATCCGTCTGATAAGTCCGACCCGCAGGATAGTAGCGAGGTAGACGGCTTTAACTGGTGGCCAGGTTTTGGGCCGCACGGTTCACTGGGCGCCGTTCGCTGGGTCGCCGTGGATGCGGATGGGGCGGTCTACGCACAAGACTGGGATCTGAACGGCAACGCTGGAGATTTGCTGGAGTTGAGCTGTAACGGCACAGATGAAATCGAGAGGGAGTTTTCCGACGGAGGCCGGAAGAGCGTTGCCTTCAGCATCGGCGATATTACAGGCGACTGTCCTGACATAACCCCGTGGAACTACACGGTCAGCCAGGTCAAGTCCAACGACTGGACGTATAACGTCGTCAAGTGATGTGAGTCTGACTCCACGGCAGACGCGGGCAGTCAGTCTCGCGGAGGACGTTGGCGACCCGTTCGGCCGCGGTGAACTCGGGGGCCTCGAACGATCGCTGAGTCAGTTCCTCAGCGAGCAGGATGTAGCGGGTTGCGGTCGCGATACGGACCTCGTCGGTCATGACGGGGGCCGCTCCGTCGCCGCGGAACCCTCGCTCTACCAGCCACTCTCGCAGCGGTTCCTTGTCGAGTGCTCGCTGATCCTTGTTCTTCCTGAAGAGATCGTCGTAGGTGTCCGCGTACCAGTAGCGGGAGCTGTCAGGCGTGTGCACTTCGTCAATGAGCACGATCTCGTCACCGAGCAGACCAAACTCGTACTTCGTATCGACCAGGATCAGTCCGCGTTGGGCCGCGAGTTCGGTGCCCCGGGCGAACAGCCGGAAGCAGACGTCGGCGCACCGGTCGAATAGGTCCGCGGTCACGAGGCCCTCGGCGATTGCGTCGTCGCGACCGAGGTTTCGGTCATGCGCTTCGAACTTGGTCGTCGGGGTCAGGATCGGAGCCTCCAGCCGCTCGTTCCTGCGAAGCCCGTCGGGCATCAGGTTGCCGGCGATGTTCCGCGCGCCCGCCTGGTAGTTGAACCACAACGATGTCTTCGTTACGCCCGTGATGTAGGCGCGAACGACGAATTCAAGCGGCACCGGAGCGCACTCGCGGACGCGCACGACGTTGGGATCAGGGACCTCCAGGAGGTGATTCGAGACAATGTCGGAGGTGGCGTTGAACCAGTAGTTCGCTATCTCGTTGAGGACCTGTCCCTTGAACGGGATAGTCCCGAGGAGCCGGTCGAACGCCGACAACCTGTCGGTGGTCACGATAGTGCGAACGTCGCCGTCGACGTAGCTGTCGCGCACCTTGCCCTCGTGGCGGACGCCAAGGTGACCGAAGTCCGTTCGGCCGAGCGTGCCGAGCAGTTCCCTCGCAAGCCTCTCGTCTGTGAGCATTGGCGTCCCTTCTCCGGTCCGCGGCGGTGACTCCATGGCGTCCTCCCTCTCGATCATCCGGTCCATTGCGTCGACCCGGCCAGCCGCTTGCCGGGCTGCCTCTGTCAATCGTCGACGGTGCTCGACCAGCCGCGCCCGTCGCGCGCCTCGGTCAGCGGCGTCGACGATGGCGGCGACGTCCTCCAACGGCATGCCGACGTCCCGCAGCGCGGCAAGGCTGCGCGCCCGCGGCAGCTGGCGCAGCCCGTAGCGGCGGTAGCCGGTGCGATCATCGACCTCGACCGGCACGAGCAGGCCGACCTGGTGGTAGTGCCGCAACGTCTCCACCGTCAGCCCTGACAGCTGCGCGAACGCGCCAATACCGACCAACTCGCCTGAGTCCACGCCAGCAGTATCCGACCCTTGGCCGCCCGAGAGTCAAAGCGGGACCATGAGGCCCGCGTCTTGGTAATGGGCGAGATCCTCTACAGGGTCCGGCCCGCGGCCAGCGGTCGGCTCAGATGTCGGTGTCCTGCCGGCGCAGCTCGGTTTCGAGCAGGTCCATGGCCTTGAGGAAGGCTTCCTGCTCGCCGGGGGTGAGCTTGTCCAGAACGCGGGCCAGCGGTTTGGCGGCGCCATCGAGCCAGTTGCCGATCAGGGTTGCCTGGCCGGGGATGATCTGGACGATCGTGCGCCGCCGGTCGGCCGGGTCAGGGCGCCGCTGGACCAGGCCCGCGCGGTCAAGGTCGGCGAGCACGCCGCTGACCGTGGGGAGGCTCAGGTCCAGCCGGGAGGCCAGTTCTCCGACGGTGAGCGGGCCGCCGCGGATCTGCTCGAGCGCGGCGACGTGCCGCGGGCTCAGCGGAGAGGGCACGGGCGGGGGCGCGGCGCGGTCCTGCCAGCGGCGCATTCCCCTGGTCACGCGGGGGAACAGCTGCATCAGGCGCAGGCACAACGCAGAGTGCTCGGAGCTGCCCGCCTGATCCGCCATGGCCCTGCTTCCGTGGTGCGCCGGCCCGCCTTGACCGCCCAGCTCCCGAGTATATACGCTTTCGCTATCAAAAGTATTCTGATTCAGGAACGAAAATTTACGGAGGGTGGCATGACAGCACAGGGACAGCCGGGGACCTCATCGCTGCAGGCGCTGGTCGAGGACGGCACGCTCGCCGGGTCCTGGATCCTGGATCCGGCCAGATCCCAGGTCCGGCTGCAGACCAGGCACACCTGGGGGCTCCGTCCGCTCCACGGCGTCTTCGGCCTGGTCACCGGCAACGGCACGGTGACCGCGGCCGGCGAGGTCACCGGCACCCTCACCGTCGCCGCCGGGTCGATCGACACCAGGAACAAGATGCGCGACAAGGACCTGCGGTCGGCCAAGCTCTTCGACATCGCCAACCACCCGGACATCACCTACACCGTCGATGGCATACAGCCCGCCAGCGGGGGCGTCCGGGTGGCCGGCCGCCTGACCGTCCGCGGCCGCACCCGCCCGCTCTCCTTCGACGCGAAGGTCTCCGCCGCCGCAGGCGAGGCCCGGCTGGACGCCGAGGTCCCGGTCAACCGGGCGGACTTCGGCCTGACATACAGTCCGCTGCGCATGGCGTCGCTGCACAACACCATCACCGTCCACGCCGTATTCACCCGCCAATAAGCCCCCCGGCGCGGCAAGCTGGCCCGGGGCAGACCCGTTCGCTTCCGGCCGGCACGCCCGATACGCTCGCTGACGCGCATCCTCGTGCGCGCCAGCGACGAAGCAGGTGGTGATGATGGCCAATCGCCTCCCAGGCGGGCAGCGACCCTAGCCGGGTCAGCCAGGCATTGACGAGATGACCCCGCCAGCGCGCCGCCGCCGCACCCTGGGCCGCGACTTCTGGCTGTATTTCAGTGGTCAGCTGATCTCCCAGGTGGGCAGCTCCTTCACCCTTTTCGCATTGCCGCTGCTTGTCTTCAAGCTCACCCACTCGGCTACCAATCTGGCGCTGACCACCGCCGCCAACTTCGTGCCTTACCTGCTGTTCGGGCTGGTGCTTGGTGCGCTGGCCGACCGCGTCAACCGCAAGCGGATGATGCTGCTGACGGACTTGGGCCGCGCCGCGGTGATCGTCGTGCTGCCCGTGCTGGCCCTGTCCGGCGCGCTTCGGGTGGAGGATATCTACGCCGTCGCCTTCGTCCAGTCCACGCTGGGGATCTTGTTCAACTGCGGTGAGTTCGCGGCGATCCCCAGCCTGGTTGGCCGCGACGACCTGGTTGCCGCCAACGGGCGGATCATGGCCACCAACTCGGCGGGCCAGATCCTCGGGCCGATTCTCGCCGGAGTGCTGGTTACCGTCATGTCGCCGGCCGACCTGCTGTTCTTCGACGCGGCCAGCTTCGTTGTCTCGGCCGTGTCGCTGGCTGCCATCCGGCGCAGCTTCAACGCGGCCGGCCGGCCGGGCCCGGCCAGCGCTGGTGTGGCCAGCCTGCTCCGGGACGTCCGGGCCGGCCTGCACTACGTCTGGTCGCAGCCGGTGCTCCGCAGCATCTCCCTGATGATGGCCCTGATCAACTTCGTCGCGAGCACCGAAAGCAGCCAGCTGGTCCTGTTCGCCAAGCGCGTGCTTGATGCCAGCGACAGCGAGGTAGCCCTGCTGTTCGCGGCAGGCGCGGCGGGCGTGGTGGTCGTCAGCATCTCGGCGGGCCCGATTCGCCGTCGGCTGAGCTTCGCCGTCACCGCGCTCGGCGCCCTTGTCATCAGCGGGCTGGCGGTCACCGCGATGGCGCTGATCGGCTCATACCCGGCCGCGCTCGTCCTGTGGACCGCGTCGTCCGGGTTCGGGCTCCTGCTGAACATCAACACCGCGGCGCTGCGTCAGGCCATCGTCCCCGATGAGATGTACGGCCGCGTCGTCAGCATTGCCCAGGTGCTGGCCTGGTCGGCCATTCCGCTCGGCGCGCTTGCCGGCGCGGCCGCCATCCAGCTGTCCGGCAGCGCCGCCGGCGTCTACGCCGCGACCGGGGTGCTGACAGCCCTGATCGCGCTGTCGTTCGCCATGTCCCCGGTGGCACACGGCGACCGCTATCTGGCCACGGCGGCTGGCACCGCGCCAGCAGGCGAAGCCACCGTCGCAAAGAGCGCCTAGGAGCCGTCGGGGAGCGGGGCTTGACTCCCGCCCGCGTCAGGCGCATTATCCTACTCATGGTAGATACGCCTATCAGGGATAGGAAAACCGAACGTCGTGAGGCGACGAAGGCCGAGATCCTCGACACGGCCTGGGACCTGGTTCGCGAGCAGGGCCTGGGCGGGCTGAACCTGCGGGACCTCGCCGCGCGGATCGGCATGCGGGCCCCGTCCCTGTATGAGTACTTCGCCTCCAAGCACGCCATCTACGACGCCATGTTTGTCCAGGGGTACCGCCAGTTCGCCGCGGTCATGGCCGAGACCGAGGAACTGGCAGGCGAAGACGGGCTGCGGGCCGGGGCCCACCACGCGATGGCGTTCATGGTCGAGGATCCCGCGCGGTACCAGCTGCTGTTCCACCGGACCATCCCCGGGTTCACGCCCAGCCCGCAGTCCTACGCGGTGTCGGTCCAGCAGCTGGAGGGCACCCGGGCCTGGTTCAGCCGCAACGGCTTTGCCTCCCCGGCGGCGCTGGACCTGTTCACCTCGCTGATCGTCGGGCTGGCCGGCCAGCAGATCGCCAATGACCCCGGCGGCGACCACTGGGTCCGCCTGGTAGACGCCGCCGTTGACATGTTCCTCACCCACTTCAAGGCACCCGGCCCGGACACCACCGCCGGCCCGATGCGCGAGAGGAAACGATCATGACCCTGACCACGACCGCGGTGCGCGATATCCCGCCGATCCGCCACGACGAGGCGATGGACCTGGCCGCCGCCGAGTATGAACG
>NZ_JASIAL010000350.1:0-5998 GCF_030042015.1 Trebonia sp.
GGCAGCAGGTTGTTGTGGTGGATCTTCGGGTCCAGGCAGTCCGGCGCGGGCCGCCGGACGCTGGCGGTGACCAGCGTGATCCCAGCCAGGTCGTATACGGGGTCCTTGAACTCGGCGAGGACGATCAGCGTCGGGCCCGAGGTGTTCAGCCGGGGGTCCATGCCCGAGGTGATCTTGACCCCGCGGGTCAGCGTGAGCCTGATGTGGACGCCGTCCCGCATCCCGTTCGCCGCGAGCGTCCGGCGGATTTCCCCGGTGATCCGCGCGTCGTCCGGCACCGACGTGAACGCCAGCGCATGCGCGGAGCGGCGCAGCCTGGCCAGGTGCTCGCCGAGCGCGAAGATCCGGCCGTTGGTGAGCCGCAGCCCCTCCCACACCGCGTCCCCGCCCTGGACCGCCGAATCGAACGGGCTCACCCCCGCCTGGTCGCGGTGCGCGAGCGTGCCGCCGACGCTGACGATCAGGTCCCTGTTGCGTTCGTCGAACTTCTGCAGCATGCGGTTACTCCTGCGAGCCGGCCCGGTCCGTTCGGGCTAAAAATTGAGCTTATATTTTCGAATTCTCTCATAGTAGGGCAGACACTGCTCCAGCAGCGGGTGCAGCGCGGGCGGGAGCGCGGGGGGCTCGGCGGCAACCGCCACCGGGACGAAGCCGGTCGACCTGCGCACGCTGTCGTACCAGTACGGCGCCCATACGCCGTCGCTGGCGCGCGGGCCAGGCGGCCAGGACAGCATCGCGGCGGAGAACGGGACGCCCAGCGCGGCGCACAGGGCGCGCAGCCCCGCTTCCGGCGCGGCCAGCAGGTCGGCGGAGTCGATCACCGGCCCGCCGAACCCCTCGAAGATCTCCGCCTGCTGGCGCAGGCCCAGGTCGGCCAGGCTCGGCGCGGCGCGGACCCGGGCGTAGGAGGCGAGCAGCCAGCGAGGGTCCCTGATCAGGAACGCGTGCCGCAGCGGCGCAAGCGCGGACCGGTCCACCGACGGCAGGAGGTGATGGGTCATGTGCTTTTGGTAATAGATCGAGGCGCCTGCTGGCAGCGGGTCGCGGGCCAGCGCGCGCAGCACGGTGCGCCAGTCGGCCGGCTGGCTGGCGATCACCTGCTCGCGGCCGGGGTGGTCAAGCCCCGTGGCCGCCAGGTAGAAGGCGTACAGCGGCTCGTCGGCGACGACCGTGTCCGGGCGGTTCTCCCAGGCCCGCAGCAGCGCCGTGGACAGCGTCCGCGGCCCCGACCACATCGCGATGCGGGTGCCAGCGCCATCGCCCGGGCCGCCGCCGCACGGCAGCCCGCCGCCGCACGGCGGGCCGTGGCCGACCCGCGGGTCCCCGTGAGCGGCGCCGGTCAGAAGACCACCACGCTGCGCAGCACCTCGCCGTGCTCCATCTTGGCGAACGCCGCCTCGACGTCGCCGAGCGAGATCGTCTCTGACACGAACTTGTCAAGCGGCAGCCGGCCCTGCAGGTGCAGGTCGACCAGCATCGGGAAGTCGCGGCTGGGCAGGCAGTCCCCGTACCAGGATGACTTCAGCGCCCCGCCCCGGCCGAACACCTCAAGCAGCGGCAGCTCCAGCCGCATCTCCGGGGTCGGCACGCCGACCAGCACGACCACGCCGGCCAGGTCACGGGCGAAGAACGCCTGCGTGTAGGTCTCGGGCCGCCCGATGGCCTCGATCACCACGTCCGCGCCGAACCCGCCGGTGAGTTCCTTGATGCCCTCGACCGGATCGGCGGTGCGCGAGTTGATCGCGTGCGTTGCGCCGAACTCGCGCGCCCACTGCAGCTTCTGGTCGTCGACATCCACCGCGATGATCGTCTTCGCGCCGGCCAGCCGGGCACCGAGCACGGCGCCGTCGCCGACCCCGCCGCAGCCGATCACCGCGACCGCATCGCCGCGGGTGACGCCGCCCGTGTTGATCGCGGCGCCGATCCCGGCCATCACGCCGCAGCCGAGCAGCCCCGCGGTGGCCGGCGCGATCGCCGGGTTGACCTTGGTGCACTGGCCGGACGCGACCAGCGTCCGCTCGGCGAACGCGCCGATGCCCAGCGCCGGGGACAGCGGCGTGCCGTCGGCCAGCGTCATCTTCTGCCTGGCGTTGTGCGTGGCGAAGCAGTACCAGGGCCGGCCGCGCGTGCAGGCGCGGCACTGCCCGCAGACGGCGCGCCAGTTGAGGATCACGAAGTCGCCGGGCGCCACGCCGGTGACATCGTCGCCGACCGCCTCGACGACACCCGCCGCCTCGTGCCCGAGCAGGTACGGGAAGTCCTCGCCGATGCCGCCCATCTTGTAGTGCAAGTCGGTGTGACAGACGCCACAGGCCTGCACCCGCACGAGCGCCTCGCCAGGTCCTGGATCGGGCACGAGCACCTCCGTGACGCTGACCGGCTCGCCCTTTCCGCCCGCCACCACGCCGTGAACGCTGATTGTCATGCAGGTCCTTTCCTTTCCGCGGGTCCGGGGATGGTCCCCGCCCGATCAGATTCCGAACGGTCCGCTGCTTCGCGCCGCAGGTCCCGGTGCTCAGGCGAGCCGGTATTCGCCGTGCGCGACGACCACGGCCTGGCCGCCCACGAGCACCCGCTCGACCGCATTGTCCGTTCCGTCCGCGCGTGCGTACAGCACCGACGGGCGGTGGATCTGCGCGCCCTGGCGGATCTCGATTTCCTCGCCGAACCTGATCCTGCCGTGCCGGGCGAGGTGCAGCGCCAGCGGGCCGGCGGCCGACCCGGTCGCCGGGTCTTCCGGAACGCCGAGGGCGGGCGCGAACATCCGGGCGGTCCAGCCGCTGGGGGCCTGCGTGAAGCAGCTGGCGTTCACCGGGAGCCTGCCGAGCTTTTGCATGTCCGGCCGCAGCCCGGCGAGCGCCTCCTCCCCGTCGATCTCCACGTAGACGTTCAGCGGGCCGTTGCGGTACCACTCGACCGGCAAGCCGTCCGGTTTGCCCGTGGTGCCGAGCGCGTCGAGCAGTTCGGCCGTGTGGTCATAGGCGCCCCAGGCCGGGATCGGCTGCGACATCCGGCCGAACGTGATCGCGTCGCCGTCCCGCTCCAGTTCCACCGGTACGAGGCCAACGCCAAGCTGGAGCGTCACCGTGTGCTTGCCGAGCATCTCGCCGAGCACCCAGGCCGAGCCGAGCGTGGGGTGCCCGGCGAACGGCAGTTCGGCCCCTGGCGTGAAGATGCGGACGTGGGCGTCGGCATCCTCATCGTCAGGGGGAAGGAAGAAGACCGTCTCCGCGAAGTTCATCTCGCGGGTGGTCTTGAGCATCAGGTCGGCGTCCAGGCCGCGCCCGTCAGGGAAGATGCCAAGCTGGTTGCCTTCCAGCGGGGTGCCGGTGAACACGTTCGCGACGAGGAAGCGGCGGACCAGCGGCCCGCCGCCGGCCGGCCCGCCGTCGGACGGCTCGCCGGCCCACAGGGAGGTCTGGGGAACTCGCACGGTTGTGAGCGTACCCCGATCGTTCACGCACGCCCGGCGGCACGCCCGCGCCAGGACACCGCCCGGCCGGAGTAGTGCCGCCGCGCCGAGTCGGCGGTCATCGCCGCGTAGAGCACGGCGATCAGCGGCAGCATGGGGGCGCGCAGCGGGCAGAGCCGGTAGAAGCGGAGCATCGGCAGGTAGCTGACCGTCATCAGCGCCCAGCCGGACAGGCCCGCCGCGCCGGCGAGCAGCGCCGGGATCGTCGTGCCGTGGCCGCCGCCGGCGGCGGCCACGGCCAGCCAGGCGATGGCCCCGGCGGGCGGCACGGCGTACAGCAGGAGCAGGCAGGCGATCGTGCAGGCGAGCAGTGCCGGGGAGTACCTGAGCTGGGTGTACGCGGACCGGGCGATCATGTGCCACAGGCTGGCGAGGCGCGGGTAGGGGCGGGCACTCTGCACGTGCGCGGTCAGCCCAAGCCAGCACCGGTTGCCGTCGCGCTTGAGCAGCGTGGCGAGCGCCACGTCGTCGATGAGCGCGCCGCGGATCTGCTCGAGGCCGCCGGCCTTGTCCAGGGCGTCTCTCCTGACCAGCATGCAGCCGCCGGCCGCCGCGGCCGTCCGGCCGCGCTGGTGATTGACCTTCCTGAACGGGTAAAGCTGGGCGAAAAAGTAGACGAAGGCGGGCACGATCAGGCGTTCCCACCCCGTGTGCGCGCGCAGCATCGCCATCTGCGAGACGACCGCCCGGTTGTCGCTCTCGGCGGCCGCGACAAGCTCGCGCAGCGCGCCAGGCGCCCAGTCGATATCCGCGTCGGTGAACAGCAGGTACGGCGAAGGTTCGGCCGCTGCGCGGCCGGCGCCCGCGTCCGGCGCGCTGGCGCCCGCGTCCGGCGCGCTGGCCGCCACCCCTTGCGCCATCGCCCACACCTTGCCGGCCCAGCCGGCTGGCCGGGGCTGGCCGGCCACGACGGTCAGCGGCGCGGCGCCCTTTCGCGCTTCTCGCGCTTCTCGCGCTTCTGGCGCTTCTGGCGCTTCTCGCGCGGACTTGACGCCGAGTTCGGCCGCGATCTCCGCGGTGCCGTCCTCGCTCCCGTCGTCCACCAGAATGACGCGGAACTCGCCAGGGTAATCCTGCGCAAGCAGCGCGGGAAGCGTCACCGGCAGCATGTCCGCCTCGTTCCTGGCAGGCACCACCGCGACCACGCCCGGCCAGCGTTCCGGGCTTACCGCGGCTGGCAGCCGCTGGCTGGTCAGCCAGTACCCCCCGTGCGCCGCGAGCAGGAACACCCAGGCCACGGCGGCGACGACGCATGCGATCGCGAGTCCGAGCACACAGGCAGCTTGGCACACAAGCGCCGGGCCGGCTGACCTAACCGCGAGCATTTTGCCCTGGTTTGTCGCTTATCGATGCTGCTTGCAGTCCTGCCGGCGGCGCCGGCTTTTGGCGGTGGGGCCCACGCCACCAATAGGGTTGGCGGTGGGAGCCCCACCGCCAACCCGTGTCGCCGGGCTAGCTGACCTCGCGGAGCAGGCCGGTGTCCACGTCGAACACGAAGCCGCGGATTCGGTCCGTGTGCGGGACGAAAGGGCTGGCCTTGATCCTGGCGACCGACTGGCGGACGTCCCCGTCCAGGCTGGCGAACGCCTCGGCCGCCCAGGGCGGCCGGATCCCGGTGTCGGCTTCGATGGCCGCCTTGAACTGGTCGTCGGTGAACGTGAGCATTCCGCATCGGGTGTGGTGGACGAGCACGATCCCCGTGGTGCCGAGCAGTCGCTGGCTGATCGCGAGCGAGCGGATCGCGTCGTCGGTGACCACGCCGCCGGCGTTGCGGATGACGTGCGCCTCGCCCTCGGTGAGCCCGAGCGCGCCGTACACGTTGAGCCTGGCATCCATGCAGGCGATCACGGCCAGGCCGGCCGTGGGACGGTGCGGCAGCGGACGAGGAAAGGTCGCGGCGTAGCGAGCGTTCCTGGCGAGCAGTTCGTCGTGCACGCCCATGCCGGTCACCGCCCGCGCCGGCGAGCCACCATCACATTCACGCTGGCTAATATAGGGCATTTCATGATATTTCCGATATAGGCAACACAGGCCGCAACGGTGGGTGCGGCACGGCAGGCCGCGGTTGCGACGGCAGGCGCCTGGCCGGGGGCGCCGTGCACCACCGCTTCGTTACCGTCCCGCAGCAACCACAGATCTGGTTGAAGCGTCTTCAGGTTGGGATAATTAGTTGAAGAAATGAAGAAAGGCGTGAGCGTCATGGGTGGTGTGCGGACAGGCGGGAAGCTGCGGGCGCGCGCAAGGCTCGCGATGCTCGGCGCAGCTGCTGCGGCGGCGACCGCGATTGTTGCATGCAGTACCCTCCCGGGTGCCGCGTCGGCGGCCGCCGCCAAGCCCGCGGCTCCCATCAAGCCTGTCGCCGTCACCAAGCCCGCGGCTGCCGCGCGTTCCGCGTCCGTTGCGGCGCCCGCCGCCCGGGCCGCTGCCGCGGCCCCGGCCTACACCCCGTCGAAGCGCGACCTTCGCGAGGGCATGACCGGTGCCGACGTCAAGGCGTTGCAGGAACGGCTCTTGACGCTGAAGTAC